>DATMEO010000135.1:0-22785 GCA_035556515.1 Gaiellaceae bacterium | reverse complement strand
TCTCGAGGATCGGCTTGTGCGCGCGCTCGGCAAGGGCTCGAAGGAGCGGCTCGTCCCGCTCGGCCGCCCCGCCGTCGACGCACTGCGCCGTTACATCGCGATGGGACGCCCGCATCTCGACCGGCGCAACCGTCCGGAGCTCTTCCTGAACGCGCGCGGTGGGCCACTCACCCGCGCCGGGGCGTTCATGATCCTGCGCCGGCTCGCAGAGAAGGCGGGCCTGGAGCCGCAGCGCGTCCACCCGCACCTGCTCCGCCACTCGTTCGCGACGCACCTGCTCGAGGGCGGCGCCGACCTTCGCAGCGTCCAGGAGATGCTCGGCCATGCCGATCTCTCGACGACCGAGCTCTACACGCACGTATCCGATCGAAGGCGTCGGGAGTTGTACTTCCAAGCGCACCCACACGCGCGCAAGGGTACGACTCTCAAAAGGACGTCTTCCGATGACGTTTGACCCTCAGATCGTCGCCTTCGCAGCCCTCGCGATGGCGATCGGCTGGACGATGACCTTCTGCGGCGTGAAGAAGCACGCGCTCGAGCTGAAGCGCCGCAAGCGGATCTGCCCGTCGTGCGGCCGGCACATCAGCGGCGCCGTCTGCCGCGAGCACTGATGCGGCGAGAGCACTTAGTTGCTGTCAGCAACTAAGTCGCCAAGAACCATTGAGCGATCAGGCTCGACAACGACTTAGTTGCTGTCAGCAACTAAGTCCCCGAGTACGCGCTCGCTCTCGGGACTCGTCTGCACCAGCGTGACGTGGCCGAGCTTGCGGCCCGGCCGCGGGTCTTTGCCGTAGAGGTGAAGGTGCGCGCCGGGGATGCGCAGCACGGCCTCTGAGGACGGCACGGCACCGATCAGGTTGACCATCACCGACGGGCGCGATTCGGTCGACCCGAGCGGAAGTCCTAGAACGGCGCGCAGGTGGTTCTCGAACTGGCTCGCCGCGGAGCCCTCGATCGTCCAGTGGCCCGTGTTGTGGACGCGTGGGGCGAACTCGTTCGCGAGCAATCGCCCGCCGACGTCGAACAGCTCGAGCGCGAGGACGCCGACGTAGCCGAGCTCGTCGAGCAGTTTCGTCGCGTACTCCTCCGCCTCGGCCTGCGGCGCGCCGGCGGCGGGCGCGCGCGAGGTGCGCAGGATCCCGTCCTCGTGCACGTTCTCGACGAGGGGGTAGAAGCGAGTGTCCCCGTCCCGTCCGCGCACCGCCAAAAGGGACAGCTCGCGGTCGAAAGTGACGCGTTCCTCCAGAACGTGTCCGGGGACAGTCCCCGGACGTGTCTCGACCAGACGCTGTCCCTTCCCGTCATAGCCGAGAACCCGTGATTTCAAGAGGGCTGGAAAGCTCTCGACCTCGTCGTCGAACTTCACCGTCTCCAGTCCGAGACGGCGAAACAGCTGTTTTTCCACAAGCCGGTCCTGCGCCGCTTCGAGGGCACGCGCGTCCGGGAGCGCCCCGACTCTCCGTGCCGCCGCGACCGGGACGTTCTCGAACTCGTACGTGACGGCCGCCGCCCCGTCGGCGAGCCGGTCGAGCAGCTCGGGATCGTCGTACTCGCCGACGAGCAGCTCCCCCACCTCCGCCGCAGGCGCGTCCGGCGAGGGGTCGAGGAAGCGGAACGAGAGCCCGAGCGGGATCCCGGCGAGCGCCAGCATCCGCCCCAGCTGACCTCCCCCGATGACGCCGACCGTCGCCAAGTAACAGACTGTTACTTGGCCGGGTCGGGATTGGCCAGCACCGACTCGGTCTGTTCGGCGCGCCAGCGCGCGAGCCGCCCGCGCACGCCTTCGTCGGAGCGCGCGACGATCGCGGCCGCGAGCAACGCGGCGTTCACGGCGCCGGCACGCCCGATCGCGAGCGTCCCGACGGGCACGCCGGCAGGCATCTGCACGATCGAGAGCAGCGAGTCCATCCCCTTCAGGGTCTTCGACTCGACCGGCACACCGAGGACCGGCAGGTTCGTCTTCGACGCGGCCATCCCGGGCAGGTGCGCTGCACCGCCGGCGCCGGCGATCAGCACCTGCAGGCCTCGCTCCTCCGCCGAGCCGGCGTACTCGAAGAGCAGGTCGGGCGTCCGGTGCGCCGAGACGACTTGCTGCTCGAAGGAAACCTCCAGCGCCTCCAGCGTCTCGCAGGCGTGGCGCATCGTCTCCCAGTCGGAGCGCGAGCCCATGATCACGCCGACGAGCGCGGTCATTTCATGTTCGCGCGCTTCTGGAGCGCAATCGCGACGGCCCGGGCGGTCTTCCGAAGCTCGCCGTCCTGCTCGTCGTCGTCGGCCAGCCCGTTCAAGACGAGGATCGTCTCGCGCTGCGGCGAGCCGTTCTTCAGCACGACGATGCCGAGCCGGCGCACCGCCAGGTTCGGGTCGTTGGTCGCGATCTCGTGCAGGAGCGCACGCATCGAGTTGACGTCGCCGGGGTGGTCGCGCGAGAGCCCCTCGAGCGCGATCAGGGCCGAGCCGCGCGCCGCCGGGCTCTCGTCCTGGAGCCCGCGCCGGACGAGCTCGAGCTTCTGGCGGAAGCGGAACTGCGCGATCGCGCGGTAGGCCTGCGCGCGGATCCGGTAGTCCGGGCTGCGGGCCGAGTGCTCGAGCTCCTCGTCCCACTCCTGGCGCAGGGTCGCGAGCGCCTTCTGGTCACCGGCAGAGGCGAGCTCGTCGGCGCGAGCAGCAGCCTCGGTGAGATTCACGAGATCGACGAGGCCGGACGGGCGCCGGGGCCGACGTAGCGTGCCGACGGCCGCACGAGCCGGCTCAGCTTCTTCTGCTCGAGGATGTGCGCCGACCAGCCGGCCGTGCGCGAGCAGGCGAACATCGCGGGCGCGAGCTCCGGAGGGATCCCGGCGACGTCGAGCACGACCGCCGACCAGAACTCGACGTTCGTCTCGAGCGGCCGGTCGGGCGATTTCTTCCGCAGCGCCTCGAGCGCTGCCGCCTCGAGCTTGTCCGCGACCTCGTAGCGCGGCGCGCCGAGCTCCTTCGCGGTCTTCTTCAGCAGCCTCGCGCGCGGATCCTCGGCGCGGTAGACGCGGTGGCCGAATCCCATCAGGCGCTCGCCACGCTCGATCAGACCCTGGACGTACGACTCAGGGTCGCCCGACTCCGCGGCCGCGTCGAGCATCGGGAGCACCCGCGCGGGCGCGCCGCCGTGGAGCGGGCCCGAGAGCGCGCCGACCGCCGACGAGAGCGCGGCGGCGCAGTCGGACCCGGTCGAAGCGGTGATCCGCGCGACGAAGGTCGACGCGTTCAGCCCGTGCTCGCAGGTGCAGATCCAGTACGTGTCGAGGGCCTGCACGTGCTTCGGATCGGCCTCGCCGCGCCACTCGAGGAAGAAGCGCTCGGCTGTCGTCTGGCCCTGCGAGACCGTCTGCGGCGCGATCCGGTCGCTCTCGCCGTCGGCGATCCTCGCCGACTGCGCCGCGATCGAAATGAACTGCGCCGAGAGGCGGCGCAGATCCTCGCGCGCCTCGTCGTCGGTGATGTCGATCAGCTTCTTGACGCCCCACTCGGCCCCGAGCCGGGCGGTGACCGCCTGCAGGTCGGCCGGCGTGTTCCCGGTCAGGCCGCCCCCCTCGTACGGCTCGGCGGCCGGCAGTCCGGGTGAGAAGCTCTCGTCGACGAGGAGGCCCCAGACCTGCTCGAAGCGGTAGCTGCCGACCAGCTCCTCGATGTCGACGCCGCGGTAGCGAAGCGCGCCGCCCTCGCGGTCGGGCTCCGCGATCTCGGTCTCGAAGGCGACGACGCCCTCGAGGCCGGGCTTGAAATCGCTGCGCCCCGCTCCGCCGCCGGCAGAGCCGGCACCTCCGCTCCTGGGCGGCTCCGTCGAGCCTACGCCGCTCAACGCGCGGCCTCCACCGGATAGTCGCGGCGCGGCTCGCCGACGTACTCGGCGCTCGGCCTGATGATCTTGCCACCGGCATGCTGCTCGAGCACGTGCGCTGCCTGGCCGGCGACCCGGCTCATCTCGAAGAGCGGGATGAAGAGGTCGGTCGGGATCCCAAGCTCGTGATAGAGCACGCCGGAGTAGAGGTCGACGTTGGGCCAGAGTCCCTTCTGCTCGAGCGCCGCCGCCTCCGCCGCCTTCGCGATCTCGAGGAAGTTGGGCTCGATCTCGTCCGCGAACTGCTCCGAGAGCCGGCGCAGGATCGGGGCGCGCGGATCCATCGCGCGGTAGAGCGGGTGGCCGAAGCCGTACAGGGGCTGCTTGGACTCGAGCCTCGCGCGGACGCCTTCCGGCACGCCGGCGACGCTGCCGAACTCCTCGAACATCGCGATCGCGGCTTGGTTGGCGCCGCCGTGCAGCGGCCCCTTCAGCGCCGAGATCGCGGCGACGATCGCCGAGTGCATGTCGGCGTTCGTGCCCGCGACGACGCGCGCCGTGAACGTCGACGCGTTCATCTCGTGCTCGGCGTGCAGGATCATCGCGATCTCGAACGCGCGCGCCTCGTCGGCCGTCGGCGCCTCGCCGCGGAGCATCGTCAGGAAGTTCTCGGCGTGATCGAGCGCGGGGTCCGGGTCGACGGCGGGCTCGCCACGGCGGCGCCGCTCGTAGCGCGCCACGATCGTCGGCAACTGGGCGATCAGGGTGACCGCCTTTCGGTGCTCGTTCTCGCGGTCGATCGCGTCCTCGGCCGGGTCGGAGAAGGAGAGGGCCGAGACGGCAGTCCGCATCGTCTCCATCGGCGACGCGTCCATCGCGTTCCCGTCGATGATCGTCGTCACCGCCCGCGGCAGCTCACGGGCCGCCGCCAGCTGCTCCTTGAACCCGTCGAGCTCGTCCCCACTGGGCAGGTCGCCCTCGAGCAGCAGGTACGCGACCTCCTCGTAGCTCGCGTTCTCGGCCAGCCCCGCGATGTCGTAGCCGCGGTACATCAGAACGCCCTCGTTGGGATCGATCGAACAGATGCTGGTCTCCGCGACGGATACGCCCGAAAGGGCGACGGACTTCTTCGGGGCGGCCATCGCGCAGGACATTACCCGCAACGGCAGGCACCAACGCGTCTTCCCGCTCCGGCACCGGCAGAGCCGGTACCTCCGCTACTTACCGGCTCCGGCAAGCCTACGCCGGTCGGTAAAGTCCGGCGCCGGATGGCGCATCGCGTGACACTGATCCCCGGCGACGGGACCGGCCCCGAGCTCGCCGAGGCGACGCGCCGCGTGCTCGAGGCGACCGGCGTCGAGTTCGACTGGGACGTCCAGCACGCGGGCACCGACGTGATGGACCAGAACGATGGCAACCCGTTGCCGGAGCACGTGCTCGATTCGATCCGGCAGAACGGGACCGCGCTGAAGGGGCCGATCACGACCCCCGTCGGCGGCGGCTTCCGCTCCGTCAACGTCGGTCTGCGCAAGTCGCTCGACCTCTACGGCCAGGTTCGCCCCTGCAAGAGCTACCCGGGCGTCCGTTCCCGCTACGCGAACGTCGACCTGATCGTGATCCGCGAGAACACCGAGGACCTCTACGCGGGCGTCGAGTTCGAGGAGGGCACCGAGGACGCCGACGAGCTGCTCGACTGGCTCGGCGCGAAGGGCTACCCGAACATCCGCCGCGACTCCGGGATCTCGATCAAGCCGATCTCCGAGACGGGGACGCGCCAGATCGTCCAGTTCGCCTTCGACTATGCGCGCCGAAACGGCCGCCGCAAGGTCACGGCGATCCACAAGGCGAACATCATGAAGTTCACCGACGGCCTCTTCCTCCATGTCGCCCAGGACGTCGCGGCCGAGAACGGCGACATCGAGTTCGAGGACCGGATCGTCGACAACCTCTCGATGCAGCTCGTGCAGCGGCCGGAGGAGTACGACGTGCTCGTGCTGCCGAACCTCTACGGCGACATCGTCTCCGACCTCTGCGCCGGCCTGATCGGCGGCCTCGGCCTCGCGCCGGGAGCCAACTTCGGCGCTAGCGCCGCGGTCTTCGAGCCGACGCACGGCTCCGCGCCGAAGTACAAGGGCCAGAACAAGGTGAACCCGATGGCGATGATGCTTTCCGGGATGCTGATGCTCCGGCACCTCGACGAGGGCGCGGCCGCCGGCCGGCTCGAGCACGCGATCGCCGAGGTGATCGCCGAGGGCACGAGCGTCACCTACGACATGAAGCCGGCCCGCGACGACCCGACCGCGGTCGGGACGAGCGAGGTCGCGGACGCGATCATCGAGAAGCTGGAGGTCCTGCCGTGAGGCACAAGGTGACAGTGGTCGGCGCCGGGAACGTCGGGGCCACCTGCGCGCAGGAGCTCGCACGGCGCGACTACGCGGACGTCGTCCTCGTCGACATCAAGGAGGGCCTGCCGCAGGGCAAGGCACTCGACATCGACCAGGCGGCTGCCGTGCTCGGCTACGAGGCGAGCGTGAGTGGCTCCAACGGCTACGAGGAGACGGCCGGCTCCGAGGTGGTCGTGATCACGGCGGGCCTGCCGCGCCAGCCCGGGATGAGCCGCGACGACCTCGTCCAGACGAACGAGAAGATCGTCACCTCGGTCACCGAGCAGGTCGCCGCCGCGAGCCCGGACGCGATCGTCGTCGTCGTCTCGAACCCGCTCGACGCGATGTGCCATGTGGCCAGGAAGGTCTCCGGCTGGCCGAAGGAGCGCGTCTTCGGCATGGCCGGGATCCTCGACACCGCCCGCTTCTCGACCTTCATCGCCTGGGAGACCGGCATGTCGATCAAGGACGTGACCGCGATGGTGCTCGGAGGCCACGGCGACCAGATGGTTCCCGTCGTCACGGCGACCACCGTCGGCGGGATCCCGCTCCGCAAGCTCGTCGCCGAGGACCGGATTCAGGCGATGGTCGAGCGCACCGCGAAGGGCGGCGGTGAGCTCGTCAACCTGCTCGGCACCTCGGCCTGGTACGCGCCCGGCGCGGCCGCGGCGCAGATGGTGGACGCGATCGTCCTCGACGAGAAGCGCGTCCTCCCCTGCACCGCCTACCTCGAGGGCGAGTACGGCATCGACGGCCTCTACATGGGCGTCCCGGTCGTGCTCGGGTCGAAGGGGATCGAACGCGTCGTCGAGCTCGACCTCGACGACGCCGAGCAGCAGGCGCTGAAGGCCTCCGCGGACGCAGTCCGCGAGGTCGTCTCCGTCCTCACCAGCTAAGCGGATGCAGCTCGATCTCCGCGGGCGCACGGCGATCGTCTGCGGGGGATCCGCGGGGATCGGCCTCGGTTGCGCGGAGGCGCTCACCGAGGCGGGCGCGAACCTTGTTCTCTTCGCGCGCGGCCGCGAGACGCTCGAGCGCGAGGCCGAGCGCCTCGGCGCGGTTCCGGTGGCGGGCGACGTCAGAAATCCGGACGACCTCGCGAGCCTCGTCGCCACCGCGGTCGAGCGGTTCGGCGGTGTCGACGTGCTCGTCCTCAACTCTGGCGGCCCGCCGCGCACAGGCTCGTTCGAGTTCTCGGACGAGCAGCTCGAGGACGCGGTCGACCTGCTGCTGCTCTCGTCGATCCGGCTCGTGAAGCTCTGCCTGCCTCACCTGGAGGCGAGCGGCCACGGCCGTGTGATCGCGATCACCTCGAGCGCCGTCAAGGAGCCGATCGACGCACTCGCGCTCTCGAGCGCCGTCCGGCCCGGGCTCGTCGGCTGGTTGAAGACCGCGTCGCGGGAGCTCGGCCCGAAGGGCATCACCGTCAACTCGGTCGCGCCCGGCCGGATCGACACGGCGCGGATCAGAGAGGTCTATCCGGACGGGCCAAGCGAGGCCGACCTCGCGACGATCCCGCTGCGCCGGCTCGGCACGCCGCGCGAGATCGGCGACGTCGTCTGCTTCCTCGCCTCCGATCGCGCCTCGTACGTGACCGGCGCGGCGATCGGCGTCGACGGCGGGCTGCTCCGGGGCACGCAGTGAAGAGGCTGATCGTCGGTGGGCTGATCATCGGCGCGCTGACGGTCGGCGCGCTCTGGGTCCTGCCCTCCGACAGCTACCTGCTGCTGCCGGACACGGCCAAGCCGCTCGCCGACAAGGTGAAGGTCGAAGGCGAGAAGCCTCACCCGCCGGGCGCGATCTACTACGTCGACGTGGTCGTGCGCAAGGCGTCGCTGCTCGAGGAGGTCGCCGCCGTGACGCGGCCCGACGGCGCCGATCTCGTCCCAGAGCACGCGCTCGTGCCGCCGGGATCGAACTTCGGCGAGCGACGCCGCCAGAACCTTCGGCAGATGGACCGCTCGCAGCAGGTCGCGGCCGCCGTCGCGCTGCGCGAGCTCGGCTACGACGTCAAGGCCAAGTCGGAGGGGGCGCTCGTCGTCGCGGTCGCGGCCGACGCACCGGCCGCCGGGAAGATCGAGCCGACCGACGTGATCGTCGGAGTCGACGGCAAGGCGGTGAGCACGCCGGACGACCTGCGCCGGCTGATCGGCGAGCACACGCCGGGCGAGAAGGTCAAGCTCAGGGTGCGGCGCGGCTCCACCACCGAGGCGATCGAGGTCGGCACCGTCGCGAGCCCAAATGAGGCGGGCCGTCCGATCATCGGAGTCCAGGTCGAGCAGTCGGCGGACATCCAGCTGCCGATCGACGTCGAGATCGATCTGGCGGGCGTGGGCGGCCCCTCGGCCGGGCTCGCGTTCGCCCTCGACATCGTCGAGGAGCTGCGCGGGGACGTCGATCGCGGGCTCGAGGTGGCGGCCACGGGTGAGATCGAGCTCGACGGGGACGTGCTTCCGATCGGAGGCGTGAAGCAGAAGGTGATCGGTGCACGGCGCACCGGAGCTGACGTCTTCCTCGTCCCGGCTGGGGACAACGCAGCCGAGGCCCGGCGGCATGCAGGGGATTTGCGGATCATCCCTGTGGAGAGTTTTGGACAGGCGTTGCAAGCGCTGGCAACATTGCCGAGAAACCAGTAGTTAGCAGCGTTTTTTCTGGCCTTCGAATCCTCCGGAAATTGCACTGATTTCCTCAAAAGGGGGCTTGAAGGGCCTTAACGGGATCGCCACAATGGCCGAGTCCGGAGGGGACGAGACACGAGCAAGAGGGGATATGGGCAAACGCACTCAAGCAAAATGCAGTGATTGCTACTTCCGTCGCGCGGGGTTGTGCGCTCTCCCCGGCGACAATCCGTGCCCAACGTTCCGTCACGCGACGGCGGGTGTGCTCGAGCCGCCCCGACAGCCACGCCTCGTCCCCCTTCCGGCTGCTGCGCCCGGCTTCGCCGCGGCGTAGGCTTCGCAGCATGGAGTCGCCGCGCGAGGAGTTCGACCGCAGCTGGCAGCCGCGCCTCTGGATCAGGGTCGGAGCGCTCGTGCTGATCGGGGCCTACCTGATCGCGTTCGTCGTCGGCAACGACGAGGAGGCGTCGGTCGACTTCGTCCTGGGCCAAGCGCGCACGTCGTTGATCTGGGTGATCCTGCTCTCGCTGCTCGCTGGCCTGGTCGGCGGCGTGCTGCTCTCGCAGCTGCACCGACGCCGTCAGACGCGCAGGAGCGAGGCGAGCGTCGAGACGCCCGAGCCGATCTCCGACGGCGACGCGTAGCTGAACGCGAGCCTGGCGGAGCGGCGACCGCTGCCGTCCGGAAAAAAGTCCGAGCCCTTGACGAAGGTGACGCCCGCGGCCTCGGCGCGCGCGAGCAGGTCGCCCGCGTCGGCGGGCAGGTCGACCCAGAGGAAGTAGCCGCCCTCCGGCTCGCTCCACGTCGCTACACCGGCGAGCTCGTGCTCGAGCGCAGCCACCATCGCGTCGCGGCGGGTTTTCAGCAGCCCGCGGATCCGCTCCAGGTTCGGCTCGAACGCGCCGCGGTCGATCAGCTCGAAGACCGTCGCCTGGGTGAGGAAGGGCGGCGAGATGTAGTTCGAGACGGCGCGGGCTTCGATCCGGGCGGCCAGCCCGGCCGGGGCGACGAACCAGCCGACCCGCACGCCGGGTGCGACGGTCTTCGAGAACGAGGACGCGTAGGTGACGAGATCGCCCCCCTCGAGCTCGTGCAGCGACGGCGGCGGCTCCCCCTCGTAGCGCACGAGGCCGTACGGGTCGTCCTCGAGCACCGGCACGCCGTGCGCCCGCGCCAGCTCGACGACGAGCCGCCGTCGCTCGGTCGAGAGCGTCCGCCCGCTCGGGTTCTGGAAGGTCGGAATCGTGTAGAGGAAGCTCGACTCCCCCGCGGCGAGCTCATGCTCGAGCGCGGCCGGGTCGAGTCCCTCGGCGTCCATGGCGACCGGCACGACCTCGACACCGAGACGCGCGAGGATCTTCAGCGGCCGGTCGTAGGTCGGCGCCTCCACGAGCACGCGGCCGGGGCGCTCCGCGAGCAACTCTTCGGCGTAGAAGACGAAGCCCTGGAGCCCACCGTTCGTGACGACGACGCGTGCGGCGTCGACGCCGTGGCGGGCGCCCAGCCAGGCGCGCAGCCGCTCGTAGCCGCCGCCGGGGCCGTACGCAAGCACACCCGGGTCGCCGAGGACGGCTGAGCGCGCGCAATCGGCGAGCAGCTCGGCGTCGAGGCATTCCGGTGCCGGCGCGCCTCTGGCGAAGGAGATCACCAGAACACCCTATTCAGCCGCGCAGGATGAGCATCCGCAGAAGCGAATGCTCATCGCGCAAGATCCCTGAAGGGGCCGCTACGCGGCCCGGCCCGTTAATGAAAACCACCCTATTGGCGGACGCGGCACGACTGATCCTGCTGCTACCGTGTTCCACATGGACGGCGTGGTGTCGTCCTGTGAGGTTTGTTCTTCTTCGGTTTTCCCTGTGCGTTGAGCCAGGCGGTCGAGGCAGGCGGATCTCGACCGAACACGAAGGAGTCAACAACTCAATGCAGTCTTTCCTCGAGCTGGGTGTGTCCCCGCGCGTCGCGCAGGCACTCGCCGAGCGCGACATCCATGCACCATTCAGAATCCAGGGCCTCGTCCTCCCGGACGCCCTCGCCGGCCGCGACGTGCTCGCGAAGTCGCCGACGGGCTCCGGCAAGACGCTCGCCTTCGCGGTGCCGATCGTCGAGCGGCTGAAGGGATCAGAGGCACGGCCGTCCGGCCTGATCCTCGTCCCGACACGCGAGCTCGCCGCCCAGGTGACGGCCGAGATCGGCACGATCGCCCCCGCCCACGACCTCCGGGTCGCGGCGGTGTACGGCGGGATCTCGATCGGCTCGCAGGCCAAGGCCTCACGCGACGCGCACATCCTCGTCGCCACACCGGGTCGCCTGCAGGATCTCATCGAGCGCAGGATCGTCTCGCTCGACGGCGTCCGCATCCTCGTCCTCGACGAGGCCGACCGGATGCTCGACATGGGCTTCCAGCCGCAGGTCGACCGGATCGTCGCCCGCCTGCCGAGAGAACGGCAGACGATGTTCTTCTCGGCCACGCTCGACGGTAAGGTCGGCGAGCTGGCCCGGGCGTACACGACGAACCCCGGCCGCTACGAGGCCGAGCTGACGATCGACCAGCAGCAGGGCGAGATCGACCACCAGTTCGTGCCGGTGACGGCCGACAACAAGGTTGAGACGCTCGCGGGGCTGCTCGCGCAGGAGCGCGGGCTCGCCCTGGTCTTCGTCCGCACCAAGCGCGGCGCCGACCGGCTCGTCCAGAAGCTCGCCCGCCACGACGTCTCGGCGGTCGCGATGCACGGCGACATGAACCAGAACCAGCGCGAGCGGGCGCTGAAGCGCTTCGAGAACGGCACGATCAAGACGCTCGTCGCCACCGACGTCGCCGCCCGCGGCCTCGACCTGGACGACATCACGCACGTGATCAACTTCGATCCGCCGGAGGAGCACACCGCATACGTCCACCGCGTCGGCCGCACGGGCCGCGCCGGCCGCAACGGCACGGGCGTCACGCTCGTCCTCCCGGAGCAGCAGGCCGAGGTCAGCCACGTCGCACGGATGCTCGGGCACACCGAGACGTTCGTCAGCCAGGGCATGACCGTCGCCCCGCCCCGCCTCGTCTACCAGTCGAAGCGGCGCAACTCCAAATGGGGCCCCTCCCGGCCCCGCCGCAAGATCTAACGCGCCCGCACCAGGGCCTAGTAACAGTCTGTTACTAGGCCCTATTCGCTTTCGGCAACCTTGCCGCTGCCGCCAAGTAACAGTCTGTTACTTGGATAGATTCGCAGCGTGGACGCTGCCGCGCGCTCGAGCATCGCCGATCCGTCGCTGGCCCCCGAGGGCGAGCAGCGGATTCGCTGGGTCGCCAAGCACTCGCCGGTCCTGAACAGGCTCGCGCGCGAGCGGCTCGCCGATGGTGCGCTGCGCGGGAAGCGCGTCGCCGTCGTCGTCCACCTCGAGGCCAAGACTGCGTACCTCGCGACGCTGCTCGCCGACGCCGGGGCGGAGGTCGTCGCCTCCGGCTCGAATCCCGGCTCGACGCAGGACGCGATCTGCGCCGCGCTCGTCGCGCGCGGGATCGAGGTGCACGCGCGCCACGGCGCCTCACCCGAGGAGTTCGACGGCGACCTGCTCGCCGTCGCCGACTCCCGTCCGGAGATCGTCGTCGACGACGGCGCCGAGCTGACCGCGCGGATCGTCGAGCACCGGCCCGAGGTGGCGGCCGGCCTCGCGGGCGTGACCGAGGAGACGACCACCGGCGTCGCACGGCTGCGTGCGATGGAGGCAGCGGGCAGGCTGACCTTCCCGGCGGTCGCGGCGAACGACGCCCTCTGCAAGCACCTGTTCGACAACCGCTACGGAACCGGCCAGTCGACGCTGGCGGCGATCGACCGGCTGACGAACCTGAGCTTCTCCGGTCGCGAGTTCTGCATCGTCGGCTACGGCTGGGTCGGGAAGGGGCTCGCCCGCGCCGCCCGTGGTGCCGGTGGCCGCGTCACCGTCGTCGAGATCGATCCGGTCGCCGCGCTCGAGGCGCACATGGACGGTCATCACGTCGGCTCGCTCGAGCAGGCGCTACCGGATGCGGACGTGCTCGTCTCCGCAACGGGCGCGATCGACTGCGTCCCGGCCGAGGCGCTGCGATTCCTGAAGGACGGCGTCCTGATCGCGAACGGCGGCCATCACGAGCGCGAGGTCGCGATCGATGGCCTCGGCCCCGGTGAGGAGGTGCGGCCGGGTGTGACCGAGCACGACCTCGGCGAAGGCCGCCATGCGTACGTGCTCGTGGACGGGCGGCAGACGAACGTCGCCGGCGGCGACGGCCACCCGGTCGAGATCATGGACCTGTCGTTCTCCGTCCAGGCGCTCGCGGCGCACCTGCTCGCCCACGGCGGGCTCGAGCCGGGACTGCACCGCTTCCCGGACGAGCTCGACCGCGAGATCGCCCGGACGAAGCTGGCAACGCTCGGCCTCTCGCTCGGCGAGGCGACGGCCAAGCAGCGCGAGTTCGAAGCCCGTTGGTCCGTCTAGCGCCGGTCTAGAGCCGCGCGCACTGGTCTTCCTTGTTGCCGTCGACGCGATTCGAGCCGCCCGTGGGCCCGGGCCGGTTGGACTTGCACTGCAGGTTGCCGTCGACGACGTTCCGCGAGACGACCGAGGGGCCGCGGTTGGAGAAGAGCTGGATGTCCGAGCCGACCGTGTTGCGGGTCAGGCTGATCGAGCCGTTGCGACCCTGCTTCAGCTGGACACTGCCGTCGACGAAGCTTCGCGCGACCGAGATGCGCTTCGCGTTCTCGGCCTGGACGTTGCCGCCGACCCGGACACGTGTCGCGAGCAGCGTGGCGCCGCGATAGATCCTGACGTTGCCGTCGACGCGGGTGGCGTTCAGCCGGCAGGTCGCCCCGCGCGGCACGCGGACGTCCCCGTCGATCGAGCGTGTCCCGATCGTGCCGCGGCAGGTCGTCTCGTCCTGTGTCGCGGCCGGAGCCGCGGCTGCGCCGAGTGCGCCGGTGCACCACAGCGCAGCGAGCGCTACGGATCGTCCGAGGAGCCTCACGATCACAAGGTCTACGCTTCCCCGCGTCACGGCGGCCAAACGCAGACGGCGGCAACTTCCTCGGAGACGGGCTCCGGCGCCTCGAGGAAGGTGAAGTGGCCGCAGCCGGGCAGCACCGAGAGGCGCGCGTCCGGCACCGCGTCCGCGATCCGTTCGGGGAGCTCGGCCGGGATGAAGTCGTGCTCGCCGTGCAGGAGCAAGGTGGGGACGGCGAGCTCCCGAAGCGCAGGGAACAGGTCCCACTCGGCCGAATCGCGAGGTCTCGACGTAGAGACGATGCTCGATCGCCCGTGCGAGCGTCCTCCGTCCAGCCCGCCCGCAGGCGCGCGACGAGCGCCTCCAGCAGGTCGAGTTCGCCGACGTCGGGGCAGAACAGCCCGTGCGCGGCACCTAACCGCGCGCGACTTCGGCGGCGAACTCCGCCACCTCGGTCGGCGAGGTGCCGACGCGGATGCCCTTCGCCTCGAGCGCTTCCTTCTTGCCCTGCGCCGTCCCTGACGAGCCTGAGATGATCGCGCCGGCGTGGCCCATCGTCTTCCCGGGCGGCGCCGTGAAGCCGGCGATGTAGGCGACGACCGGCTTCGTCATCTTCTCCTCGATGAACGCGGCCGCTTTCTCCTCCTCGTCGCCGCCGATCTCGCCGACCATGACGACGTACTCGGTCTGCGGGTCGTCCTGGAACTTGCCGAGCACGTCGATGAAGGAGGAGCCGACGACCGGGTCGCCGCCGATCCCGACGATCGTCGAGTTGCCGAGGCCCATCTGGGTCAGCTCGTGGCCGATCTGGTAGGTCAGCGTGCCCGAGCGGGAGACGAGGCCGATGTTCCCCTCGGCGAAGATCTCGGCCGGGATGATCCCGACGTTCGCCTTGCCCGGCGAGAGCGCGCCCGGGCAGTTCGGCCCGAGCATGGTCACGCCCTTCGGCCGGATGTAGTTGTAGATCTGGAGCATCTCGTGCGCGGGCAGGCCCTCGGCGATGCAGATCACCGTCTCGATGCCCGCGTCGACCGCCTCGTAGATCGCGTCGGCGGCGAAGCGCGCGGGGACGAAGACCATCGTCGTGTTCGCCCCGGTCTCGGCGACCGCGTCGGCGACCGTGTCGTAGACCGGGATCCCCTCGACGTCCTGGCCGCCCTTGCCGGGCGTGACGCCGGCAACGACTTGGGTGCCGTAGCGCTTGTTGCGCAGGCCGTGGAAGGAGCCCTCGGAGCCGGTCAGGCCCTGGACGACGAGCTTCGTCTGCTTGTCGACGATGATCGCCACTAGGCCGCCTTCCGTGCCTTGATCACGAGCTTCGTGTCGACGTATTCGTCGTCCTCGATCTGCGCGGCGAGCAGCTCCTGCACACGCGGCCGGTCCTCATCCGGCGTGCCGGAGCGATCGAGCCACTGCTCGAGCGGGTGGCGCTTCTCGAACGCCTCCACCTGCTCGATCTCGAGCCCGGCCGCCTCGAGCAGCGCCCGCCACTGCTCTTCCGAGTAGGAGCGGACGTGCGTCGGGTCGCGCAGCTGCTCGGCCTCCTCGACCTCCTCACTGACATAGAGCGTGTCCTCGACGACGACGAGGTCGTTCGCGACGCGCGCCATCTCGGCAACCGCGGCCGCGATGTCCTCGAAGTGGTGCGGCGCGATCCGGGAGACGACGAGGTCGAAGGCGCCGTCTGCGAAGGGCAGATCCTCGGCGCGGCAGATCACGTCCGGCTGCATCCCGGGCGCGGGGTCGGCGCTGACGACCTGGAGTCCGGCCTCGCGGAGACGGCGCGCGACATGGCCACCGCCCGTAGCGACGTCGAGGGCCGTGCGCGAGCCCTCTGCCCAGCGCACGATCAGGTCGAGATCCTCACCCTCGCGCTGCTCAGGGGCGTTGCGGTACGCCTCCGCCCGGGAGCTCCAGTCAGTCACCTCGCCAGCTCCACAGCTTTACGCGCCCCATCGAGCATCGTCGCCTCGACGTGCAGGTTCGGCGGCGCCGCGTCGGCGAGCACCTTGCGCCCCTCCTCGGCGTTCGTGCCGTCCAGCCGCACGACGATCGGCTGCTCGATCGTCATCCGCTCGAGCGCGGCCAGGATCCCGCGCGCGACCTCGTCGCAGCGCGTGATCCCGCCGAAGATGTTGAAGAAGATCGACTTCACCTGCGGGTCGCGCATGATCACCTCGAGCGCGTCGACCACGCCTTCCGCGTCGCCGCCGCCGCCGAGGTCGCAGAAGTTCGCAGGCGTGCCGCCGACGAGCGCGATCACGTCGAGCGTCGACATCACGAGTCCGGCGCCGTTGCCGAGGATCCCGACCTCGCCGTCGAGCTTCACGTAGGTGACGCCCTTCTCGCGCGCGAGCGCCTCGAGCGGGTCGGCCGCCTCGTCGTCGCGCATCTCGGCGATGTCCGGGTGCTTGTAGAGCGCGTTGTCGTCGACGGTGAACTTGGAGTCGAGGGCCTTCACATCCCCGTCGGGCGTCACGATCAGCGGGTTGATCTCGCAGAGCATCGCGTCGGAGGCGACGAATGCCTCGTAGAGCTTCCCGACGATTGCTGCGATCTGCTTCTGCTCGCTGGGGTCCGCGACGCCTGCGCCGTAAATCAGCCGCCGCGCCTGCCAGGGCTGGAAGCCCTCGAGCGGGTCGACGTGCAGGCGGATGAGCGCGTCCGGCGTCTTCTCGGCGACCTCCTCGATGTCCATCCCGCCCTGCGTCGTGAACATGAAGAGCGGCTTCTTGACGCCGCGGTCGAAGGTGATCGAGAGGTAGTACTCCTTCTCGATCTCCGAGGCCTGCTCGATCCAGAGCGTCCGCACGACGTGGCCGCGAATGTCGAGGCCGAGGATCTGCTTCGCCTTCTCCTCCGCGTCGGCCGGGTCGTCGGCGAGCTTGATCCCGCCCGCCTTGCCGCGGCCGCCGGTCAGCACCTGCGCCTTGACCACGACCTGGCCGCCGATCTCCTCGGCCACGGCGCGCGCCTCCTCCGGGGTCTTCGCCGGCCTCCCCTCCGAGACGGGGATGCCGAAGCGCTTGAAGAGCTGCTTGCCCTGATACTCGTAGAGGTCCAAAGCGACCGGGACTCTAGCTGCGTACATTCCGGCAGTGCGCCGAACCGTCTTCCTGCTCGCGCTCGTGCTCGCACTCGGCGGCTGCGGCACGACCGAGACCGGCGGCGAGCCGATCCGGCCGGCGCGCCCGGCCGAGCCGCAGCGCGCTGAGCTCGGCTGGCGCGAGAGCTACCCGGCCGCCGCCGGCGAGCGGCTCGTCTTCGAGGTCGGCATGTTCGCCGTGACCGCCGACGGCTGGTCGGCAACCGTCGCCGTCATCAACCGCACGCCGTTCCGCTTCGAGGTCGATCCCGGCCCGGCCGACTACGGCTTCGGCCTGATGCTCTTTCCCACGAACGACCTGAAGGCGCTCGAGGAGGCGAACCGGGAAGGGCTGCTGCCGGCGATCCGGGAGGCGACGACGATCGAGCCCCGGCCGCCGAGGTTCCTGCAGCCCCGTCAGACCTGGCGGGCGATGCTGAGCGCGCCCGGGTCGCTGGCGGAGGGAAGCTGGGTCCGCATCGTCTTCGGCACCTTCCTCGGCGCGGACGACGCGCCCGACGCGTTCAAGCGGGTCGTCTGGTTCACGGATCGCTCGCATCGGCTGTAGTAACGTGCGCGCCTCGGAAGTCCAGCCGTCAAGGAGGAGCAATGGACGAGCAGAGCACGACACTGACGGACGACGAGATCCTGACCGTCGAGGACGGCGAGATCGCCCAGATCACCGATGACGCCGACGGCGACGACACGGACACCACAGATGGCGACTCGAGCGACGCCGACGCGGACGACTCCGACTCGGACGCCGCCTAGCCCGGCCGCTCTCGCGCGCGCGGTCGAGCCGTTCGAAGTCGAGCGGTTCCTCGCGGAGCACTGGGAGCGGCAGCCGCTCGTCGTTCCGCGCGGGGAGGAAGGCCGCTTCGACGACCTCCTCTCGACGCGGGACGTCGAACGCCTGATCACCGAGACCGGGATCCGGCTGCCCGCGTTCCGGCTCGTCAAGGCCGGCGAGACAGTCGCCGGCTACACGGCTGACCTCTCCTGGCGGCCGTCGCCCTTCACCGGCGTCGCCGACGTGCACCGCGTGCTGGAGGAGTTCGAGCGCGGCGCGACGATCGTCCTTCAGGGCCTGCACCATCTCTGGCTGCCGCTCGCCCGTTACTGCCGCCACCTGGAGGCATTCCTCGGCCACCCGGCGCAGGCGAACGCGTACTACACGCCCGCGGGCTCGCAGGGACTGCCGGTCCACCACGATACGCACGAGGTGATCTCGCTCCAGGTGGCCGGCTCCAAGCGGTGGCTCGTCTACGAGCCGGTGCTCGAACTGCCGCTGAAGAACCAGCGCTACCGCTCGGCTCTGGGCGAGCCCGGCGCGTCGATCCTCGACGTCGTCCTGCAGGCCGGCGACACGCTCTACCTGCCGCGGGGCTGGCTCCATCAGGCGCTGACCTCGGACGACGACTCGCTCCACATCACCGTCGGCGTCAACGTCCGGCGCTGGATCGACGAGGCGCGGGCAGAGCTCGACGCGGCCGAGGCCGAGCTCGCCTTCCGGCAGACGATCGACGCCGAGGAGCCGCCGGAGCTGCCGTCGCTCGACCCGGACGCCGTCCGCGCGCGGGCGCGGGCGCGCTTCGTCCAGAGCCGTCGTCCGGTCCTCGACGGCCAGCTCTCGGAGTTGCGCGCCCTCCCGACGCTGTCGGCCGACGAGCTGGAACGGCGCGACACCGTGATCGCCGACCTCGACGGGACGACGCTGACGTTCGAAGGGAAGATGCTTCGTTTTCCGGCCCGGCTGGAGCCGGAGCTGGAGTTCCTCGTCACGACCGAGTCGCCCTTCCGCGCCTCCGAGCTGCCGGGCGGGCTCGACGACGCCGGCCGGCTGGTACTCGTCAGGCGGCTCGTCCGCGAGGGGTTCCTGCGACACGCAGTTCAGCGATATACCGCTTCGGCCGGCTGAGCCGGTTCGTCGAGCAAGTGAGATGGGTCGGCGCGCCCTCGTCGACCCGAACCTCGACCTCGTAGGCGGTCCCGGGCGCCTCGACGTCCGCGCACCACGCATCTCCCTCTCGGGCGATCGACCGGACCTTGACCTCGTCGGCGCCGAGGAGTGAGGTTGCCTCACGGACGGCGATCTCGGCCGCCTGGGCGGCGAAGCCGTAGCAGGAGCGGCCGCGGTAGAGGGGGAGGTGCACGCGCCGCTCGAGCGCTGCCTCGACGACGAGCCACGCATCGGCCGGCTCGACGCGGCCGTAGTACGCGCCGTCCGCGAGGACGACGAGGTTCCCCGCGAAGCGATCGCCGCCGACGTGTGACGACTGCCAGACCCAGCCGTCCTCGACCTGCTCGCGGACGGCGTCGTAGAGCGGCCGGCCGAACTTGGCGCAGCAGCGGTCGTGCTTGCCGTGGGTGCAGGCGAGGAAGAGCGGGTGGTCGACCGGCTCGCCTGCCGTCGCCAGGTCGAGGCCGATCAGGTCGTCGTGACGCTCGAGCACGAGGCGGCGAAGCTCGCGTTCGCTCTGCGTCGAGCGGGCGACGTAGGCGACGAGCCCGTCCTTGCTGCGCCGCTCCGGCCGGCGGACGAAGAGGATGCGGGCGTGCGGCAGCCGAACGCGCTCCGCGACAAGATGCGCCTTCAGCGCCTCGCTCAGGGTCGAGCCGTCGACCGCGTCGTGAGCCCAGAGGCCGCGGTACTCGATCAGGATCCAGGCGTCGACGCGGCTCGCGGTCGCATGGAGCGACTCCTCGTGCGCGCGACTTGTCTCCGCACAGAGCGGCTTCGTCGAGTCAGGCCTTGTCGGCGACGACACGGCAGATCACCTGCCCGCTCGAGACGGCGTCGCCTGGTCCGACCGAGACGTCGGCGACCGTTCCCGCCCGGTGCGCGGCGATCTCGTTCTCCATCTTCATCGCCTCGACGACGCAGATCACGGTGCCCGCCTCGACCTCGTCACCCTCGGCCACGTCCACCTTCAACACTGTGCCCTGCATCGGGCTGACGACGGAGTCACTGCCGGCGCCGCCGCGCCCCGACGCTTCGCGCTCGCGTCGTCGTCGCGCGAGCTCGACCCACGGCGGTTCCGGCTCGAGCACCGTCACTTCGTACCGCCGCCCGCCGACCTCGACCGCGGTCGCGCGCGGGCGCACGCGGCCGTTGGAAAGATAGTTGCTGTCAGCAACTATCTCCTTCGTCAGCGCTGCGGCCTGGGCGGCCAGCTCCTCCGACTCGACGAGGCCGTGGCCGGTGCCGCCGGCAACGAACTCGGGATGCGAGAGCAGCGCACGATGGAAGCCGAGCAGCGTCGGCAGGCCGCCGATCTGGAACTCGTCGAGCGCGCGCAGCATCCGCATCCGGGCGTGCTCGCGATCGACGCCGCGGACGATCAGCTTGGCGATCATCGGGTCGTAGAGGCCGCTGATCTCGGAACCGGCGACGACGCCCGAGTCGACGCGCACACCGGGACCTGAAGGCTCGCGATAGGCCGTGATCCGGCCCGGCGCGGGCAGAAAGCCGCTCGACACGTCCTCGGCGTTGATCCGACATTCGATCGCGTGTCCGCGCAGGACGACGTCCTCCTGCCGAAGCGAGAGCGGCTCACCCGCCGCGATCAGCACCTGCTCGCGGACGAGGTCGATCCCGGTCACCTCCTCGGTGACCGTGTGCTCGACCTGGATTCGCGTGTTCATCTCCATGAAGTAGTAGGCGCCGTCCGCGGTCAGGAGACCCTCGATCGTGCCCGCGGAGCGGTAGCCGGCGGCACGCGCGGCGTCGACGGCGATCTGCCCGATCCGCGCGCGCAGCTCGGCGTCGACCGCGGGCGACGGCGTCTCCTCGATCAGCTTCTGGTGGCGGCGCTGGATCGTGCAGTCGCGCTCGCCGAGGTGGATCACGTTCCCGTGCGAGTCGGCGAGCACCTGTACCTCGACGTGGCGCGGATCCTCGAGGTAACGCTCGACGTAGACGCGGCCGTCGGCGAAGTACTTCTCGCCCTCGCGCTGGGCCGACTCGAACGCGCGCTCGGCCTCGTCGGGCGAGGCGACGAGCTTCATCCCCTTGCCGCCGCCGCCGGCCGCCGCCTTCACGATCAGCGGGTAGCCGACCTCCGCACCGAGGCGCAGCACCTCGGCGACGGTCTCGACCGGCTCTGTTGCCCCCGGGATGATCGGCACCCCCGCTGCCTGCATGGCCGTCCGGGCCTCGGTCTTCGACCCCATCAGCTCGATCGCCGAGCTGGGCGGCCCGATCCAGGTGATGCCCGCATCCTCGACCGCACGCGCGAAGGCGGCGTTCTCTGCGAGGAAGCCATAGCCGGGATGGATCGCCTCGGCGCCTGCCTGCCGCGCCGCGGCGAGGATCTTCTCGCCGACGAGGTAGCTCTCCGCGGCGGGGCCGGGCCCGATCAGATGCGCCTCGTCGGCGGCGCGCGGGTGCACCGCGTCGCGGTCGGCCTCGGAGTAGACGGCAACCGAGCCGATCCCGAGCTCGCGCAGGGTCCGGAAGATCCGGATCGCGATCTCGCCGCGATTCGCGACGAGCACTTTCGAGAACGGCGCCATGGGGCGCGTATTGTCCCTGAGCGTGACGCTCCCGGACCAGCTGACCGTCGCCCGCGCCGCCTCGGTGCCGCTCGTGGTGCTCCTCTACGCGTGGGACTTTCCGCACAACGAGTACTGGGCGACCGCACTCTTCTGCGTCGCGATGGCGACGGACTGGCTCGACGGCCGGATCGCCCGGCGCCGCGGTGTCACCTCGCAGCTGGGATCGCTGCTCGACCCGATCGCCGACAAGGTGCTCGTGCTGGCCGTGCTCGTGATGCTGATCGAGGACGGCATCTGGCCGGGCTGGATGGTCGCCGCGATCGTCGCGCGGGAGATCCTGATCTCCGGGCTGCGCCTCGCTGCGCTCGAGCGCGGGGTCGTGATCGCCGCTCGTGACCTCGGCAAGCTGAAGACGTGGTCGCAGGCGGTTGCCGCCGCGCTCGGCGGCTTCGCGGCGGCAGGAGCCTGGGACGACAGCGTCGGCTGGTGGGCACTGCTGGTCGCGCTCGTCCTCACCTGGATCTCGGGGCTGGACTACGCACGGTCGGCGCCGCGGCTGCTGCGCGGCGCGGCCTAGGCCGAGCGCCGGTACGCCTCGAACTCGGCGACGAAGGCCTCGAACGTGCGGCCGAACGTCGCTGCGAAGGCCTCGTGCCACTCGACGCCCCGGGCGATCGCCTCCAGGTAGGTGAACGTCAGCTTCGGATCACGGTCGCGAAGGAGCAGCTCGGTCGCGAGTGCGTAGATGTCGTACGCGCCCCCGGTTTCCCGTTGCCCGCGCAGGGTCGCGAGCGCGACGAGCGTCGCGCCGGACGCCCTCGCCGAGCCGATCCACCGCGCGCGCACGCTCGCCGTGCTCGTCGCGCCGTCCGCGACGACGGCGAGGTAGGCGAAGTACTCGGCGCTGCCTTCCAGCAGCCACCACGGCCCGGCGCGCGGGACCTCGTCCAGCCCCGAAACGCCCATCGCGCGCTGGCCGACGACCTCGTACTGGAGCAGGTGGAACGCCTCGTGCGCAGCGATCTTCAGCTGGTTGGAGTCCGGACCGGAGGCGAACCAGGGCGGGCCAAACCACACCTGCCGCAGCGTCGCATGCCCGACCTGTCCTCCCGACCAGAGCGCGCGTGCGTTCTCGGGTGAGGTGGGCACGTTGGCGGCGTAGGCGGCGATCAGCTCCTCGAGGCTCGTGTGCGCCCAGACCGTGAACGCCGGCAGCTCCCGCCCGAGCACGGAGCGATAGAGACGCGCGCCGGCGTCGAGCCCGCGTCGCGTCAGCGCCTGCTGAGCCGGGCTCAGCTGCGAGCCGAAGACGTACGTCGCGGGCGCCCCCGGGGCCGGAGCCGGTGGGACGGCAGGCTCCTGCGGCGGCTTCGGCGCCGGGCAGCCCGCGACGATCCGGCGGGCGAGCGGGTTGAGCGGCG
>DATMEO010000134.1:0-22964 GCA_035556515.1 Gaiellaceae bacterium | reverse complement strand
CGGCAGCCGCAGCGTTCCGAGCACGAGCCCCAGCATCGAGCCGACGTAGCCGGCGACGAACGAGCCTGCGAGCGCTAGCGCGAGCTCCCAGGCCGCCAAAGCGGTTCCTCGCCGCCCGCGTTCGCCGCGCGGGCGAGGATGAAGAGCAGGTCGGAGAGCCGGTTCAGGTAGCCGAGGACGAGCGGGTTCAGGTCGACCTCCTGCGCGCCGAGCAGGGCATCACGCTCGGCGCGGCGGCAGATCGTGCGGGCGACATGCAGCCGCGCAGCCGCCTCGGTGCCGCCGGGCAGGACGAAGCTGCGCAGCTCCGGCAGGTCGGCGTTGAAGTCGTCGCAGAGCCGCTCGAGCGCGTCGATCATCGGCTGCTCCACCCGTAGCCGGTCGGTGACGCCCCACGGCACCGAGAGATCGGCGCCGACGTCGAAGAGCTCGTTCTGGATCCGGACGAGCGGCTCGCGCATCGCCTCCGGCACGTCGCCGGCGAGCACGAGGCCGATCGCCGAATTGAGCTCGTCGACGGTGCCGAACGCGCCGATTCGGCAGTCCAGCTTCGAGACCCGCGAGCCGTCGCCGAGCGAGGTCTCGCCGTGGTCACCGCCGCGCGTGTAGATCCGCGTCAGGCGGACCGGCTCGTCACGGCTTCTCATGTAGCCGGCGCGGGCTCACGCTGGAGCTCCAGGATCCGGCGGGCGATCACCAGCCGCTGGATCTCGCTCGTGCCCTCGTAGATCTCGGTGATCTTGGCGTCGCGGTAGTAGCGCTCGACGGGGAACTCCTTCGTGTAGCCGTAGCCGCCGAGGATCTGGATCGCCTCTCCGGTCTGGCGGCGGGCCATCTCGGAGGCGAAGAGCTTCGCTTTCGCCCCCGCCTCCGTGTGCGGCTCGCCCTGCTCCTTCAGCCACGCGGCCCGGTAGACGAGCAGGCGCGCAGCGTCGATCTCGGTCGACATGTCCGCGAGCTTGAACTGGATCGCCTGGTGCTCGGCGATCGCCTTGCCGAACGTCTTCCGCTCCTTTGCATATTCGCGGGCGACGTCGTAGGCCGCCTGGGCGATCCCGAGCGCCTGCGCCGCGATCCCGATCCGGCCGCCGTCGAGGGTCGACATCGCGATCGCGAACCCGCGCCCCTCGTCGTGCAGGAGGCGGTCGCGCCCGATCCGGGCGCCCTCGATCACGAGATCGACGGTCGAGGACGAGTTGAGCCCGAGCTTCTCCTCCTTGCGCGTCACGTTCACCTGGTCGCCGTCGAGCACGAACGCGGAGATTCCGCGCGAGCCCGGGGTCTCCGGATCGGTGCGCGCGAAGAGGAGCACGGTGCCGCCGTACGCGGCGTTGGTGATCCACTGCTTCGCGCCGGTGATCGTCCAGCCGTCGCCGTCAGCGTCTGCCCGCGTCCGGATCGCGCCCGCATCGGAGCCGGCTTCCGGCTCGGTGAGCGCGAACGCGCCGATCGTCTCGCCGCTCGCGAGCGGCGGCACGAAGCGCTCGCGCTGCTCGTCGGTGCCGAAGGCGAGGATCGGCAGCGTGCACGCGCTCGTGTGCACGGCGACGGTGACGCCGACGCCTGCGTCCGCGCGCGAGAGCTCCTCGAGCACGAGGATGTAGGAGAGGAAGTCGGCACCCGCGCCGCCGAGCTCGGCCGGCACGCAGACCCCCATCAACCCCAGCTCGGCGAGCTTCTCGTAGAGCTCGGTCGGAAAGCGGTGCTCGCGGTCCCAGGCGGCGGCGTTCGGCTCGATCTCGGCCTGCGCGACCTCCCGCGCGAGCGCCTGGATCTCCCGCTGATCCGCGGTCAGAGCGAAGTCCATCAGGGCGCGAGTCTACCGAGGCACCGGCGCAAGCTGAGCATCCGCTCTGCGGCTGCTCGTCGCGCAAGCTCCCGAATGGGCGCGGCGGGCGAGACTTTGTGTTCCTGTAACACAAGCACCGCCAACCCGCACCGTTCCATGGCTGGAGGGCTTTGTGTTACAGGAACACAAGCCGTCCTACGCGGCGGCGAGGAACTCGCGGCGGATCTCGTGCAGCACGTGCTCGCGGTCGCAGAACGCGTCCACGACCATCGGATCGAACTGCGTCCCCTTCTGCGCGACGATCTCGCGGCGGCAGTCGCGCCAGCTGCGAGCGGCCCGGTACGGGCGGTGGTTCGTGATCGCGTCGACCGCGTCGGCGACGGCGAAGATCCGTGCGCCGAGCGGGATCTCCTCACCGGCGAGCCCGTCCGGGTAGCCCTCGCCGTCCCAGCGCTCGTGGTGCGAGCGGACGACCTGGACGCCTGCCTCGTGCAGGAACGCGACGCCGCCGATCATCTGGGCGCCGAGCACCGTGTGCGCCTTCATCACGCGCCACTCCGACTCGTTCAGCTCGACCGGCTTGAGCAAGATCTGGTCGGGGACACCGATCTTGCCGATGTCGTGCAGGAGGAACCCGTACTCGAGCGCGGGATCGCCGGCGAGCTCGGGGTCGATCGCGCGCGTCAGCTCGAGCGCGTAGCGCTGCACGCGCTGGGAGTGCTGGCGCGTCCCCGTGTCCTTCGTCCCGAGCGCGGTCGCGAGCGCCGACACCGTTTCCTTGTATGCGCTCTCGAGCAACCCGCGCTGCGCGCGCTCGATCTCGACGAGGTGGCGAAGGTCGCGGGCGTAGAGGACGAGCTGCTCCTCGTCGGAGCGGCCGTTGACGCGGCGCATCGGCGCCCCCACGCCGGCTCCCGCGAGGCGCTCCACGACGCCGAGCAGCTCGAGTGGCCGGAACGGCTTCAACAGCAGCGCGTCCGCGCCGGCGGCGCCGGCCACGTCCTCCACGTCATCCATCCCGGTGAGCAGGACGACCGAGATCTCGCGCGTATCCTCGCTCGCCTTCAGCTCGCGGCAGAACGCGAGCCCGTCCATGCCCGGCATGCCGACGTCGAGCACGATCACGTCCGGGCGCGACGCCGAGATGCGCGCCTCTGCCTCGGCGGCGCTGCCGGCCTCGTCCACCTCGACCTGAACGTCCTCGAACGTCGTCCGCAGCAACTCGCGGAATCCGGCATCGTCGTCGACCAACAGCAGGCGCATTCGTTTCCCCCCGGATCGAAAGCCTTGTCGACAGAAGGTATCGGCCGCTGGGACCAGACCTTTAGCCGAGACCTACCCCGTTCGGGGGACGCTCCCGACTATGCTGCGCCGGTGCTCGGACGGCTCAAGCTCCAGGCACTCGCGCGGATGCAGCGCAGCGCCCTCCTCGCCGCAGCCGCCGCGCAGCACACAGGCCCACTTCCCGACCTCGAGGGCACCGTCGAGGTCGAGACCACCTTCGCGCGCCTGCTCCTGGACGAGCGCGACGAGTGGATCACCCCCACGCTGACTGCCACGTCGGGCTGGGAGCCGGGCCAGACAGCCCTGCTCGGGGAACGGATCAAGCCGGGCATGACCGTCGTCGACGGCGGCGCCCACATCGGCTACTTCACGTGCCAGGCGGCTCGGCTCGCCGGGCCACGCGGGCTCGTGCTCGCCTTCGAGCCGGCGCCGCGCAACTTCCAGCTTCTGCAGGCCAACGTGTGGCGGAACGGCTTCACCAACGTCGTCTGCTTCCCATGGGCGCTCGGCGCCGAGCCGGCTCTGGCCGAGCTCCACCTGTCGGCCGCGAACACGGGTGACCACAGACTTCACAGCGACGACGCGTCGCGGCCATCGGCAACCGTTCGTGTGGCCGCGCTCGACGAGATCCTCGCAATCCGGCCGCCGGTCGACGTCGTCAAGCTCGACGTGCAGGGAAGCGAGGAGGCGGCGGTACGCGGCATGGAGCGACTCCTCGGGGCGTCGCCTGGCGTCCTGCTCACCGTCGAGCTCTCGCCCGCCGACGCGCGCGCGGCCGGGAGCGACCTGCACGCGCTGCTCGCCTACTACCGGTCGCTGGGCTTCACGCTCCGCGTGCAGCGTCCCGATCAGAAGGGACTCGTCGAGCTCACCGACGACGAGCTCCTCGGGCGGGCCGAGGAGCTCGAGCACGTCAACCTCGTGCTCGAGCGACCCGGCTAGCCGTACACGTAGAAGCCCCGGCCCGACTTGCGGCCGAGCCGCCCCGCCTGGACGTACTGGCGCAGCAGCGGGCAGGGCGCGTACTTCGGATTGCCGAGCCCGCCGTGCAGCACCTCCATGATCGCCACGCACGTGTCCAGCCCGATCAGGTCCGCAAGCGCCAGCGGCCCCATCGGATGGGCGAAGCCGAGCTTCGCGATCGTGTCGATCGCCTCCGGCTCGGCAACGCCCTCCATCAGCGCGTACGCGGCCTCGTTGATGAACGGCATCAGGATCCGGTTCGAGACGAAGCCGGGGAAGTCGTTCGCCTGCGCGGGCACCTTGCCGAGCTCCTCGGCGAGCGTCGTGATCGCGGCCGCCGTCTCGTCGGAGGTCTGGACGGCGCGGATCACCTCGACGAGCTTCAGCACCGGCACCGGGTTGAAGAAGTGCATCCCGATTACTTGGTCGGGCCGCTCCGTCACGGCGGCGAGCGACGTGATCGGGATCGAGGAAGTGTTCGACGCAAGCACGGCGCCGTCCGGCAGCAGAGCGTCGGCGCGCCGGAAGAGATCCTCCTTCACCGCTGCGTCCTCGATCACCGCCTCGATCAGGAGGTCGGCCGGGACGAGGTCGTCGACTGCGGTCACGCGCGCGAGCGTCTCCTCCGGGTCCGACCCGCCCTTCTCCGCCAGCTTCTCCAGGCTCTTCCGCATCGCCGCGACCCCGCGCTCGGTCGCGCCCGGCGCGGCGTCGTAGAGCGAGACGCGCCGCCCCGAGGCGGCGACGACCTGGGCGATCCCGGCGCCCATTTGCCCCGCGCCCGCGATGAGGACGTGCTCGAAGTCCATGGCGGGAGAGGCTAACGTCAACATCGTGGTCACCGTGCGCCTGGCGAGGGCCGGCGACGCCGATGCGATCGGCCGGATCCAGGTCGAGACCTGGCGCGCCGCCTATACCGGTCTGATGCCGGACGAGGCGGTGGCCGGCTTCGACGTTGCGTCGAGGCAGCAGCAGTGGCGGGAATGGCTCGGCCGGACACCCCGTCCGGCCAGCGCGACGTTCGTGGTCGAGGACGGCGGCGAGGTCGTCGGCTTCGCGAGCGTCGGAGCGTCACGGGACGAGGAGGCGGAGCAGGAGGCGGAGCTGTACGCGATCTACCTGCACCCGTCGTGCTGGGATCGCGGAATCGGGCGTGCGTTGCTGCAGCGCGCGGAGGAGTCGATGCGCTCGTCGGGCTTTCGCCGCGCCGTCCTCTGGGTGCTGGACGGCAACGAGCGCGCGATCCGCTTCTACGAGACCGCGGGCTGGGAGGCGGACGGCCGGAAGGACGACGAGTTCCAGGGCGCGTCCGTGACGGAGCTGCGCTACCGCAAGCGCCTGTAGCTCCGCGCCTTCCGGACGAGGAAGAAGAGCCCGACCCCGAGCACGAGCACGCCGACGACGATCCCGCCCCAGTTGAACGGTGGCAGCGAATTGTCCTCGACGTTCGTCAGCGCCAGGAAGTCGGCCGGGTCGACCTGCGAGCAGAGGCTCGACCGCCAGACGTCGCCGTCACGCGTCAGCAGCAGGCCGACGCGCTGGCCGACCGCGAGCTCGAGACCGCACGCAGCCCCGCCTGAGGGTGACACCACGTCCGCGCGACTCTCGACATCGCCCTTGTAGACCTGCTCGACGCGAAAGCGATACGTCGCAGCGTCGCCGTTGACGCGCCGCTCGAGCACCGTTCCGATCATCGCGCCGTCGGCTGCGGGAAGGTCGCGCTCGAGGTCGACCGGCCTGCACGTGCAGGCGTAGGCCTCGGCGGCAGCAACGAGCGAGAGCAGGATCAGGACGACGAGCTTCCGCATCGCCGCCAGACTAGTGGCGTCGAGCCTGCCCTCTCGCAGGCGGGCGCCGAGAGGAGGGACACGCGGACGCCGGCGAGCGCCCAGCGGAGGCTCTCGACGCCGCCGCGGGTCTGCTCGAGCTCGGCCAGGATCGCCTCGCCCACTCGCGTCGGTCGCGCGGCAGCAGCACGATCGCTTTGTCCGGTGCCTCTACCTGTGGAGAAAGAGTTGCGGAATTGTTTGAGCTCAGACACGTCCCATCAGGACGTGTCCGGGGACAGTCCCCGGACCGGTCCCGGGCAGACCCGTCGTTTTCCGGCACGGCTGGAGGCGTCAGTCGGACGACGTCAGACGTCGATCAGGAGCGCGTCGCCCTGGCCGCCGCCGGAGCAGATCGCGGCGAGGCCGAGCCCGCCGCCGTTGCGGCGCAGCTCGTGCACCATCGTCCCGACGATCCGGCCGCCGGAGGCGCCGATCGGGTGGCCGAGCGCGACAGCACCGCCGTTGACGTTCACGATCTCCTCGTCGGCGCCGAGCAGTCGGGTCGAGTTGAGCGCGACCGAAGCGAACGCCTCGTTGATCTCGACGCGCTTGACGTCGGCGATCGTCTTCCCCGCCTTCTCGAAAGCCTTCGCCGCAGCGTTCGCGGGCGTGCGCACGAGGTAGGCGAACTCGTCGGCGACCCAACCCTGCGAGACGATCGTCGCCAGGATCTCGAGGCCGCGCCGCTTTGCGAACTCCTCCGAGGTGACGATCACACACGACGCTCCGTCGTTCACCCCCGGCGCGTTGCCGGCGGTCGTCGTTCCCTCGGGGTCGAAGACGGGCTTCAGCTTCGCGAGCGATTCCGCGGTCGTGTCGCGGCGGACGCCCTCGTCGGCGACGACACCGCCGACCGGCACGAGCTCGTCCTCGAAGCGACCCTCGTCCTGCGCGGCGCCCGCCCGCTGCTGCGAGCGGAGCGCCCACGCGTCCTGCTCGTCGCGGCTGATCCCGAGCTCGCGCGAGACGAGCGAGTTGTGCTGGACCATGTGCAGCTGGTCGTAGGCGTCGGTGAGGCCGTCGAAGATCATCGAGTCGATCAGCTCGCCGTGGCCGAGCCGGTAGCCGAAGCGCGCCTTCTTCAGCAGGTAGGGCGCGTTCGACATCGACTCCATCCCGCCGGTGACGACCACCTCGGCGTCGCCCGCGCGGACCATTGCGTCGGCGATCTGGACGGCGCGGATCGAAGAGGCGCAGACCTTGTTGATCGTGTCCGCGGGCGTCTCCTTCGGCACGCCGGCGCCGATCGCGGCCTGGCGCGCAGGTGCCTGGCCGGCACCGCCCTGGAGCACCTGGCCCATGATCGTGTACTCCGGCTCGTTCGGCTCGAGCCCGATCCGCTCCATCGCGGCCCTGATCACGATCGAGCCGAGCTCGGTCGCCTGGTGGCCGGCGAGACCGCCGCCGAGCTTGCCGAAGGGCGTGCGGACGGACGAGACGATGACGGAGCGGGACATGCTCTGAATCTACCGGGCGTACGTCTCGTCCGGCCGCAATCGCGCCGCGAACGCGGTCAGCACCCGGACGCACGCCTCGAGGTCGCTGAGCTGGACGATCTCGATCGGGGAGTGCATGTTGCGGAGCGGGATCGAGACGAGCCCCGTCGGGATGCCCTCCCGGGAGGCGAAGGTCACGTCCGCGTCCGTGTAGGTCTTGGCGCCGGCTTCAATCGTGTGGTCGATTCCCTCCTCGCGCGCCGCCTCGACCAGGAGCTCGAAGACGCGCGGATTGACGGCCGGCCCGCGGAAGATCGCGGCGCCGCCTCCGAGCGTGTGGTGACCGCCCGTCGCGGGGTCATCGCCGGGGACGTCGGTCGCGTAGGTGACATCGATTGCGATCGCGACGTCCGGGCACAGCCCGTGCGCCGCCGCCATCGCGCCGTGAGCGCCGAGCTCCTCCTGAGCGGCTGCGACGACGGCAATGTTCGCACCCTCCGCGCGGCGCAGGGCCTCGAGCGCGACGTAGACGCCGGCACGGTTGTCCATCGTCCGCGACGCCACCCGCCCGTTCGCGAGTTCGAGCGGCGGCGCGACCAGCACCATCGGGTCGCCTGGCGCGACCAGCGAGCGAGCCTCCTCCCCGTCCTTCGCGCCGATGTCGACGTAGAGCTGCCCCCACTCGACCTTCTCGTTGTCCTTCACCTTGCGGGCGATCACGCCGGAGACGGCGCCGTCCTTCGTCCTGATCTCGACGCGCTGGCCGTAGGCGACGTTCGCGCGCCAGCTGCCGAGCTGGTGCACGGCGATCAGCGCGTCGTCGGGGATGTGCGCCACCGCGGCCCCGATCACGTCCAGGTGGGCGAAGAGCGCCAGCAGCGGGCCGTCGCCCTTGCGACGCGCGATCAAATTCCCGACCGAGTCCGTCTCGATCTCGGCGACGTCTCCCACAGAGCTGCGCACCGCGTCGAACGCAAGCTGCTCGTGCCCGGAAGGCCCGTGCGCGCGCAACAGGCGGTCGAGGAGCTCCGGGAGGGCCATCGTGCGGGCAGTCTATGGCCGTGCGCATCCCCACAGACCTGCTGACGCCGCTCGGCGCGTACCTCCGCCTGCGCGAGGGCGCCGCCGCGAGCTTCCTGCTCGAGTCGGTCGAGCAGGGCAGGCTCGGGCGCCACTCCTTCATCGGTTCCGGCACCCGGCTCGTCTCGTTCGAGGAGGCGGAAGCTCTCGATGCTCCCGTCGTCGGCTATCTCGCGTACGACCATGTCGCGAAGCTCGAGCCGACGGTGCGGCTCCCCGCGGAGGGCGCGGAGCTTCCGGAAAGCCGCTTCGTCGTCGCCGAGACGCTCGTCCGCTTCGACCACGGCAGCGGCACGGCGGAGGTGCTGGCCGGCGAGGAGGACGGAATCGCCGCGCGGCTCGAAGAGGACCTTGTGTTTCGGAAACACAAGGCCCCCTCGGAGCGCTCGACCGTGCGGCGGACGCCCGACCAGGACACGTACGAACGAGGCGTGGAGCGGATCCGCGAGCACATCCGCGCCGGCGACGCCTTTCAGGTCGTGCTCTCGCAGCGCGCCGAGCGGCAGACGTCCGCATCCGCGCTCGAGCTCTACCGTGCGCTCCGTCGCGTCAACCCCTCGCCGTACCTCTTCCTGCTCGAGCTGGGCGAGCTCGCGCTCGTCGGCTCCTCGCCGGAGACGCTCGTCAAGTGCGAGGACGGCCGCGCCAGCCTGAACCCGATCGCGGGCACGACCCATCCCGGCGAGGGGGACGCCGAGCGGCTGCTCGCCTCGGAGAAGGACCGCGCCGAGCATGTGATGCTGGTCGACCTCGGCCGCAACGATCTCTCGCGCGTCTGCAAGCCGGCCAGCGTCCGCGTCGCGCGCTTCCTCGAGCCCGAGCGCTTCTCGCACGTGACCCATCTCGTCTCCGAGGTGACGGGCGAGCTGCGCGACGGCGTCACGGCGTTCGACCTCCTGCGCGCCTGCTTCCCGGCCGGCACGGTCTCCGGCGCGCCGAAGGTGCGTGCGATGCAGATCGTCTCCGAGCTCGAGGGCTACCGCCGCGGCCCCTACGCCGGCGCGGTCGGTTACGTCCTCCCCGGCGGCTCGATGGACACGTGCATCGCGATCCGGACGATCCTGCTCCAGGACGGCGTCGCGCGGCTACAGGCCGGGGCGGGGATCGTGGCAGACTCGGATCCGGAGTCCGAGCACCGCGAGTGCCTGTCGAAGCTCGCCGCGCTCGAGGCCGCGATCGACCTCGCTGAGGAAGGCGCCTAGATGCTGCTCATGCTGGACAACTACGACAGCTTCACCTACAACCTCGTCCACCTCTTCCAGGAGCTCGGCGTCGAGGTGCGCGTCTTCCGGAACGACGCGATCACGCCCGACGAGGCCGAGGCGCTCGCCCCGACGCACTTCGTCGTCTCCCCCGGCCCCGGCCGCCCCGAGGACGCGGGTGTGTCGGTCGAGCTGATCCGGCGGCTCGGCCCGAGCGTGCCGACGCTCGGCGTCTGCCTCGGCCACCAGGCGATCGTGGAGGCCTTCGGCGGCGAGATCGGCCAGGCGCGGGCGCTCCTGCACGGAAAGGCGTCGCCGGTCGAGCACGACGGCAAGGGCGTCTTCACGGGCCTGCCGGAGACGATCGAGGCCGGCCGCTACCACTCGCTCGCGGCGCTGACCGTCCCGGACGACCTGGAGGTGACCGCCCGCACGCCGGACGGAGAAGTGATGGGCGTCCGCCACCGCGAGCTCCCGATCGAGGGTGTCCAGTTCCACCCTGAGTCGGTGCTGACGCCGCTGGGACCGAGCCTCGGGCGCAATTTCCTGGAGCGACGTTGATCCAGGAGGCACTCGCCGACCTGCTCGAGGGCAACGAGCTCGGGCGGCCGCGCTGCCGCGAGGTGATGGGCGAGATCATGCGCGGCGACGCGACGCCGGCCCAGATCGGCGGCTTCCTCGTCGCGCTCCGGCTGAAGGGCGAAACCGCCGACGAGATCGCGGGCTGCGCGGAAGCGATGCGCGATCACGTCCTGCCGGTGCACCCGCAGCGAGACGACCTGGTCGACACGGCGGGCACCGGCGGCGACGGCGCGAGCACGATCAACATCTCGACCGCCGCCGCGATCGTCGCCGCAGCGGCTGGAGCGGGCGTCGCAAAGCACGGCAACCGCGCCGTCTCGTCCGCGTCGGGCTCGGCGGACGTCCTCGAGGCGCTCGGCTTCAGCCTCGAGCAGCCGCCGGAGCGGATCGCGCAGTCGATCGACGAGCTCGGCTTCGGCTTCATGTTCGCGCCCTCGCACCACCCCGCGATGCGACACGCCGCACCGGTCCGGCGCGAGCTTGCGGCGCGTACCGTGTTCAACGTGCTCGGCCCGCTTACGAACCCTGCCGGGGCGCGTGCCCAGGTGATCGGCGTCTACGCCCAGCCGCTCGTGCGCACGATCGCGGACGTGCTGGCGCAGCTCGGCGCCCGCCGCGCGTTCGTCGTCCACGGCGCCTTCGGGATCGACGAGCTCTCGCCGGCAGGCCCGAACGACGTCTGCGAGGTCGTCGACGGCGACGTGCACGCGCGCGTGATCGACCCGCTCGACCTCGGCGTCGAACGCTGCGATCCGGAGGAGCTGCGCGGCGGCTCGCCGGCCGAGAACGCGCAGGCGATCCGCGACGTCTTCGCGGGCGCGGACGGCGGCCGGCGCGACGCGATCCTGCTCAACGCGGCCGGCGCCGTCGCGGCGGCCGGGCACGCCGAGGATCTCCGCGAGGGGCTCGAGCTGGCCCGGACGGCCGTCGACTCAGGTGCAGCCGCCGCGCGGCTCGACGAGCTGGCGAGGTTCACGAATGCGGTTTAGCGATGCGCTCGCCGGCCCCGGCCTCGGCGCGATCGCCGAGATCAAGCGACGGTCGCCCTCGCTCGGCGACATCCGACCGGACGCCGACCCGGCACGGATCGCGCACGAGTACGCCACAGCCGGCGCCGCCGCAGTCTCCGTCCTTGTCGACGAGCGCTTCGGCGGCAGCTGGGACGATCTTCGCGCCGCCCGGGCCAGCACCGGCGTGCCGCTGCTCGCCAAGGGTTTCTTCTCCACCGAGGAGCACCTCCGGACGGCGAAGGACGCCGGCGCCGACGCGGTCCTGCTGCTGCTCCGCGACCTCGACGACGAGCACATCCGCCGGCTGCTGGCGGCGGCCGGCGAGCTCGGCCTCGACACGCTCGTCGAGGCGCACGACGCCGACGAGCTCGAGCGCGCGGTGCTGATCGGCGCGCCCGTGATCGGCGTCAACGCCCGCGACCTCTCGACCTTCGAGATCGACCGCGACGCCCAGCTGGCCCTCGTCGCCCGGATCCCGGCCGACCGGATCGCGATCGCCGAGAGCGGCATCCGCACGCGCGCGCAAGGCGCCGCGGCGGAGCTGGCCGGCGCCGACGCGATTCTCGTCGGCTCGACGCTGATGCAGGCGCCCGACCCGGCCGCGAAGCTGCGCGAGCTGCTGCGAAGGCCGCTCGTCAAGGTCTGCGGCCTGACGCGCGAGGAGGACGTGGGCGTCGCGGCCGAGGCCGGTGCCGACCTGGCCGGGTTCGTCCTGGCCCAGGAGAGCCCGCGGGCGGCGAAGGACGTCCTGCCTGTGCCCGACGAGCTGCTCGCCGTCGCCGTCTGGGTCGGCGAGGCCGGCACGAGCGGCGCGCCGGTCGACCAGGTCCACGAGCGTGAGGAGGGCCGCATCCGCGGCCGGAACGGCGTGCTCCTCCGTGAGGGCGAGCAGGTCGCCCGCCTGCTCGACCTGCCCTGGGAAGAGGAGGATCCCGGCCACTGGGATCGCGCGGCCGCCGAGCCCGGTCGCGTCATGCTCGCAGGCAGGCTCGCGGGGGACAATGTCGCCGAAGCGATCCGGCGGGTTCAGCCCTGGGCGGTCGACGCGGCGTCGCGGCTGGAGTCCGCACCGGGGATCAAGGATCCGGCGAAAGTGCGTGCCTACGTCGAGGCGGCACGGTCGTGACGGAGACCTACGGCGCCTACGGCGGCCGCTACGTCCCCGAGACGCTGATCCCGGCACTCGACGAGCTGACGGGCGCGTGGGCGGAAGCGCTCGCAGACGAGAGCTTCCGCGCCGAGCTGGACGAGCTGGCGCGGAACTACGCGGGCCGTCCGACGCCGCTCACGCGCGCGGAGCGTTTCGCCCCCGACAAGCGCCTCTACCTCAAGCGGGAGGACCTGCTCCATACCGGCGCCCACAAGCTGAACAACGCGCTCGGGCAGGCCGTGCTCGCGCGCCGGCTCGGCAAGCAGCGGATCGTCGCCGAGACGGGAGCCGGCCAGCACGGTGTGGCCACCGCGACGGTGTGCGCACGCTTCGGGCTCGACTGCGTCGTCTACATGGGCGCCGAGGACATGCGGCGGCAGAAGCCGAACGTCGAGCGAATGGGCCTGCTCGGGGCCGAGGTGCGGCCGGTCGAGTTCGGGACGAAGACGCTGAAGGAGGCGACGAGCGAGGCGATCCGAGACTGGATCACGAACGTCGAGACGACGCACTACCTGATCGGCTCCTGCGTCGGACCCGCGCCGTATCCGGCGATCGTGCGCGAGCTGCAGGCCGTGATCGGCCGCGAATCCCGCGCGCAGATCCTCGAGGCGGATGGGCGGCTGCCGGACGCCGTGATCGCGTGCGTCGGCGGCGGCTCGAACGCGATCGGGATGTTCGCCGGCTTTCTCGACGACGCCGAGGTCGAGATCGTCGGCGTCGAGGCCGCGGGCGCCGCGAGCCTCGGCACCGGACGCGCGGGCGTGCTCCATGGCTCGCGCTCCTCCGTCCTCGCCGACGAGGACGGGCAGATTGCGGACGCGCACTCGATCTCGGCCGGGCTCGACTACCCCGGCGTTGGCCCCGAGCATGCGCACTTGCGGGATACCGGCCGCGCGCGCTACGTCGGCACCACCGACGACGAGGCGCTGGACGCGTTCCGCCGGCTGACCCGCACCGAGGGGATCATCCCGGCGCTCGAGCCCTCGCACGCGCTCGCCCGGGTTGACGACCTCGACGCCGAGCTCGTCGTCGTCTGCCTCTCCGGCCGCGGCGACAAGGACCTCGCCGAGGTGCTGGCCCGCAACGAATGAGGAAGACGCTCGCGATCTACCTGATGTCCGGGCCGGACACGCCCGAGCTGGCCGAGGCGGCAGTCGAGGGCGGCGCCGACCTCGTCGAGCTCGGCTTCCCCTTCTCCGACCCGCTCGCGGACGGGCCTGTGATCCGACGCGCCGCAGAGAAGGCGCTCGCGCAGGGGATGCGGACGCAAGCCTGTCTCGACTGCCTTGCTGCGGTGCGGGAGCGCGTCGAGGTGCCGCTGGTGCCGATGACCTACTCCTCGCTCCTCGAGGCCTACGGCTGGGACCGCTTCGCCGAGGATGCCCGGTCGGCCGGCGCCGCCAGCCTGATCGTGGCCGACCTCCCCGCGGGCGACCGCCCCGGCCTGAGGCGGGTCCAGCTCGTGGCGCCCACCTCGACCGACGAGCGCCTGCGGCTGGCAGGAGAGCAGACGGACGGCTGGCTCTACCTCGTCACCGTGACCGGCACCACGGGCGCCCGCTCCGGCCTGTCGTCGTCGCTGGCGGGGCTCGCCGAGCGCGCCCGCGCCGCCGCACCGGGCGTCCCGCTCTATGCCGGCTTCGGGATCTCGACGCCCGCCGACGCGCGCGCAGCCGCCGAGCTCACCGACGGCGTCGTCGTCGGCTCGCGCGCGCTCGAGACCGCGGCGGACGGCGCCGCGGCGCTGCGTGACTATGTCCGCTCGCTGCGGGACGCACTCGACTAGAGGCCTGGGCCTAACCCGAATCGGCTAGTGCCACGACGCCCCGCCGGGGACGGCCGCAACGCCGATTCGGGGATTCAGTCCCCGTCAATTCTGGTCAAAACTGGCGAAGTCGTCATGTGCAGGGGTGCACATGCTCATTCAGCCGCAAGGGGGACCACAGATGGGGAAGATCGAGCCGCTGGCTCCGTCCAAGCGTGTCCGGATCGTGCTCTGCTCGGCAGTGTTCGCAATCGCCGCGATCGTGCCAGGCGCAGGCTTCGCTGCAGACTGGTCTTCCGGCGTCAAGTCGCCGGCCGCCGACTGGTCGTCGGGCAAGACCTCGCCGAAGGCCGACTGGTCGTCCGGCAAGCGCGCGCCGAAGGCCGACTGGTCGTCCGGCAAGCGGGCGCCGAAGGCCGACTGGTCGTCGGGCAAGACCGCTCCGAAGGCCGACTGGAGCTCTCGCTACAAGGCGAGCGCGCTCCGCTAGAGCCGGAACCCGAATGGGGGAGCTCGCCTCCCCGAAACGAAGTAGGCGGCGGTACCTCACCTGGGGTACCGCCGTGCCCGCTCTGCTGCCGATTGTCAGTAGGGGCCCGCGCGGCGTCTATGGCCCCGTTACCTTGACGAGGTGCGGCAACAGATGAGCGTCCCAGCAGTTGCGGAGCAAGCGGGCTGGCAGTCCAGGCGGGTTCGCCGACTGCCGGCTTCTGCATCCGCCTACGCAGCCCTGATCGAGGCACTGGCCCTGATCGCCGCGGTGGTCGCCCTGAGCGAGGGGATCCCGTCCAGCGAGGAGTGGTGGAGAGCCGCGCTACTGCTGCCCCTCGCCGCCGTCGCCCCGATGTTCCGCGTCGCCGTCGGCCGCAACCACAGCCTGCACGCGGCCCCCGCGTTCGTCGTCGCCGGCGCGCTCGTGCTCCCGCCCGCGTTGCTCGTCCCGCTCGTGCTCGCGATGCTCGCGCCGCAGTGGATCCGTGACCGCTACACGTGGTACATCGGCCTCTTCAACATCGGCAACTACATGCTGAGCACGCTGGCCGCCTGGCTCGCCGCCGACCTCGTCCGCACCGACACCGACCTCGGTTTCGCCGCAGCCGGGCTCGCCGCAGCAATCGTCTTCGTCGCCGTCAACCACGTGCTCCTGGCCGTGATGCTGCGGCTCGGGCGCGGGCACAGCTTCCGCCAGAGCGGGCTCTTCTCCGCCACCGGACTCACGATGGAACTCGTCCTCGCGGGGCTCGGGATCGCGATCGGCTCGTTTCTGCTCTTCAACCCCTGGTTGCTGCCGGTCCTGATCGCACCCCTCGCGCTCGCTCACCGCTCGCTCTCGACCGTGGCGCTGCTGCGCGAGAGCGAGGAGCGCTTCCGGACGATGTTCGCCGCGGCTCCCACCGCGATCATGCTCTTCGACCGGACGGGCAAGATCCTGGCCGCGAACCGCTCGGCCGAGTCGATGTTCGGCTATTCCGAGCAGGAGCTGATCGGCAGGCTGCCCACGAGCATGCGGCACCCCGACGACGTCGAGGCAGGGGACGAGGCGTTCGGCGAGCTGATCCTGGGCGAGCGGGACGCGTACCGGCGCGAGGCCAGCTTCGTGACCAAGGCGGGCGCGACGGTCGTCACCCACCTCGCGACGGCGCTCGTCCGCGACGGGGACGGGAAGCCGGGCTACCTGATCGGGATGGCCGAGGACGTGACCGAGCAGCGCCAGCTCGAGGAGCAGCTCCGCCAGAGCCAGAAGCTCGAGGCGATCGGACGCCTGGCCGGCGGCGTCGCCCACGACTTCAACAACATGCTGACCGCGATCGGCGGCTATACGACGCTCGCGCTCGAGCACGCCCCAGGCGGGTCCGCGCTGCACGGCGACCTCGAGGAGATCCGCAAGGCGACCGACCGTGCCGCGATGCTGACGCGGCAGCTGCTCGCCTTCAGCCGCAAGCAGGTGCTGATGCCCGAGCTGCTCAACCTGAACGGTGTCGTGCTCGAGCTCGAGTCGATGCTCCGGCCGCTGATCGGCGAGGACGTCGCGCTGACGACGCAACTCGATCCCGCGCTCGGGCCGATCGAGGCCGACCCCGGCCAGCTGCACCAGGTGGTGATGAATCTCGTCGTCAACGCACGCGACGCGATGCCGAACGGCGGCGCGATCACGATCGTGACCGCGAACTCCGACGTCGGCGAGAACGACGATGGGATCGAGCCCGGCCGCTACGTGACGCTGACCGTGCGGGACACCGGCGAGGGGATCGACGAGCCGACGCTCCGCCAGATCTTCGAGCCGTTCTTCACCACGAAGGACGCCGGCAAGGGTACGGGCCTCGGCCTCGCGACGGTCTACGGGATCGTGAAGCAGAGCGGAGGCTACGTAGCCGTCGACAGCGAGATCGGGATCGGCTCCGCCTTCGCGATCTACCTGCGCCGGGCCGACGGTGTCGTGCAGCAGGCGGCCGAGCCTGATGCAATCCCCGTCGACGCGATTGCAGCGCCGCCGACTCCCGCTCCCGCGGCCGCGTCGACTCGTGTGCTCGTGGTCGAGGACGAGGACGTGATCCGCGGCCTCGTCGACCAGGTCCTGCGCGGCGAAGGCTATGAGGTGCTGCTCGCGTCGGACGGCGACGAGGCGATCGCGCTCGCGGGCAGCAACCGCGTCGACGTCCTGCTCACCGACCTGACGATGCCGGGGATCGGCGGCCACGAGCTCGCCGACCGGCTGCGCGAGGGCGCGCCGGAGCTGAAGGTGATGTTCATGTCGGGTTTTGCCGAGGGGAACGACTTCTCCGCGAGTGCCCTGCCGCCGGCGACGGCGTTCCTGGAGAAGCCGTTCACGTTCACGATGCTGAGCGAGCGGATCCGCGACCTCGTCAACACGGTTTAGGTAGTTTACTCTAACTAAACTTCTGTTCGACCGTCTTATGCCCTGAAGGGACACGGCCGCCGTCGGCGGCCCGCGACCGAAAGGGACAAGCCCGATGCAGAAGAAGCTTTTGCCCGCGCTCGCCGCGACGGTGATCGGGGCAAGCCTGCTCGTCGGTTCAGCGTTCGCGAGCTCCGCCTCGAGCGCGGGACCAGCCCAAGCCGGCGGCTCGGAGGCGAAACGCGGCGGCACGCTCCGCATCAACCTCTCCACGACCGACTTCGAGTACCTCGACCCGGCGCTCTCCTACGAGGCCCCCGGCTGGCAGGTGCTCTACATGACCAACCTGATGCTCCTCAACTATCCGGACAAGCCGGCGCCCGAAGGCTCGCGGCTCATCCCCGACGCGGCCGCCGGGTTCCCGCGCGTGTCCCGTGACGGACGTACGTACACGTTCACGATCAAGTCCGGCCTGCGCTTCAGCGACGGCTCGGGGGTGACCGCAGCGGCATTCAAGCGCGCGTTCGAGCGTGCGGCGAGCCAGGAGCAGGGCTCCCCTGCGATCGCGTTCATGCACGACGTCGTCGGTGCGGACGAGCGGAACGCAGGCAAGGCAGGCTCCGTGGCCGGTGTGTCTGCGAACGGACAGGTCCTGACGATCCGGCTGAAGCGGGCGAACCCGACCTTCCTCGCCGAGATCGCGATGCCGTTCTTCGCGGCCGTGAAGCCGAGCATGGCGATCGACAGCAAGGGGATCAGCGTCTACCCGTCGGCCGGCCCGTATCGAATCGCCAGCCGCGCGGTCGGAAGCCAGGTCGTGCTGGAGCGGAACCGCTTCTACAAGGGCAACCGGCCTGCGAACGCGGACCGGATCGTGATCTCGACGAATACGGACGTCAACCAGAGCCTGCTCCAGGTGCGTGCCGGCCAGATCGACTACGACCAGTTCGGCCTCCCGCCGACGGCGCACGACGATCTCTCGCGCCAGCACGGTGTCGGGAAGGGCGGCAATGGCCGTTACTTCGTCAACACCGGCATCAACACGACGTATCTGGCCCTGAACGCGTCGCGGCCCGCGCTCGGGAAGGTCAATTTGCGCAAGGCCGTCAACCACGCGATCGACCGGCCCTCACTGCTCCGCGTCGCGGGCAAGTACGCGGGGAAGCGGACCGACCAGATCCTGCCGCCGAACATGCAGGGCTTCCGCGATGTGGCGCTCTACCCGATCAAGGGTGCGAATCCGGTCCGCGGCCGTGCGCTCGCGAACGGGGCGAAGGACGACATCACGCTCCTCTACACGACGAGCCCGACGTCCGTCGCCCGCGCCCAGATCCTCAAGTACAACCTCGAGCAGATCGGGCTCAGCGTGACGCTGAAGCCGCAGCCGTTCGCGGTCGCGTTGCGCACTGCCGGCACTCGCGGCTCCGACTTCGACATGTTCCTGATCGCCTGGTTCGCCGACTACCCCGACCCGTTCGACTTCATCAACGTGCTGCTCGACGGGCAGAACATCCAGGAGGCGAACAACTCGAACTACTCGTACCTGAACAGCCCCAAGTACAACAAGCTGATGACCGACGCGTCGAAGCTCTCGGGCGCAGCCCGCTATGACGCGTACGGGAAGCTCGACGTCGACATGATGAAGAACGCCGCTCCGTGGGCGCCGCTCTCGAACGGCAACGTTCGCGAGTTCATCTCGTCGCGCGTCACGAACTACCTGTTCCACCCGGTCTACGGCGGCGCGATCATGAACGCGCTCGCGATCAAGTAGAGGACGCAGCAAACGCCCCGAGCGGGGGCTGGCTCGCTGGCCCCCGCCCCCGCTCCAAGGGCGATACGGTTCCTCGATGAGCGAGACGCTGCGCGGGCAGCTGCTGGTGGCCGCACCGATCCTCAGCGATCCGAACTTCCACCGCACGGTCGTGCTGATCGCCGAGCACGGCGAGGACGGCGCGATGGGGCTCGTCCTGAACCGGCCGACGGAGACCTCGGTCGGCGACGCGGTCCCGGAGCTGTCCCCGATCGCGGGCGAGGAGGAGCCGGTGTACGTGGGCGGCCCCGTCTCGACCGGGTCGGTGCTCGCGGTAGCTGAGCTCGACGACCCCGACGATGCGTCCGAGATCCTCTTCGGCGCCGTCGGCTTCGTCCAGGAGCCCGACGTCTCCGTCCTGCGCGGCCGGGTTTTCGTCGGCTACGCGGGCTGGAGCGCCGGCCAACTCGAGAGCGAGCTCGAGGAGGAATCGTGGCTGGTCCTCCCCGCCGAGCCCGACGACCTCTTCAGCGACGACCCGGATGGGCTCTGGAGTGCGGTGCTGCGCCGCCAGGGAGGCCCCTATGCGCTGCTCTCGCTGATGCCGCCGGACCCCTCCTTGAACTGAGGCTTTGACGCGATCTTGACCGCGGCGTGATTCACTCCAGGTGGGCACTCGACGGAAGGAGGCCCATGGAAGAGGCACCGAAGACACGTCGTTTCCCCTTGCTCGTCGCGCTCGCAGGAGTGATTCTGCTCGCGGCGATCTGGGCGACGATGGCGGTTGCGGGAGGCTCCTCACCGGCTGCGAAGCCGGCGGCGAAGGCTCCCGCGGCCAAGACCCAGGCCTCGAAGGCGCAGGGCGGGTACGCCGGCTTCTCCGGCGACCACGACTGCCCGAACAAGGACCAGGGCGCGTCGAACGACCTCTGACCGGCGGGGCCCGGTTGCGGCCGGGCTCCGTTACCTCTAGGTCGGCAGCGTCGCGCCGGCGGTCGCGGATGGTCCGCGGAGCCTGCCGTCCGAAGGCGTCACCTCGCAGGTGAGCGTCTCGCCCGGACGTGCCGCGTCGTTCCGGAGCGCGTCCGAGAGCGCTGCGCTCGTCACCTGGCGGACGAGCCGGCCGCCGGAGCGCCAGCTGTAGCGGTAGCGGACGATCTCGAAGTCGGGATCCTCGGTCACCAGTGACGTCGCCACCCTGCAGACGACCACCTCACCCGCACGCGGCGATGCCGGCTCGAGCGACGCCGCGACCGCGTTGGGCGCGCGGTTGCCGACGCGCTTCTGCGTCGCGACGACGTCGAACGGCGCCTCGGCGACGATCTTCCCGCCGAGCTCGTACTCCAGGCGCCAGCGGCCGAGCTGCGCGAGGCTCAGCTTCAGGCGGCGCTTCGCCGACCCGGCGCGGGAGCCCGACGCCGAGAGCGCACCGGCGTAGGCGATGGTGCCGTCCGGCCTCCGGATCGACAGCCTCCCCGGTCCGGCCGCGGCGACGTTGCGCACCTCGATCCGGACGTTCACAAACCGGACGCCGCGAACGAACGTGCCGGTGCGAACGGCTTCGTCATACGGAAGATCGGCTTTGCCGGCGAAGGCCTTGGCGCTCAGCGCGACGTCGGCGACCCAGGCGTCCTCGGGGATCGGGGGTTGCCGCGCCCAGCCGGCCGTTGCTCCGCACGCGCCGACAAACGGCTCATACGGCGCGAAGCTCTGGCGGACGGTGAAGTGGAGGTGCGGCCAGCTCGAGTTCCCGCTCGATGCCGTCAGCCCGATCTGGGTCCCAGCCGCGACCCACTGCCCCTTCTTGACGGTGATGCTCTTGCCGGCGAGATGTCCGTAGACGGACTGCTGCTCGCCGCCGTGGTCGAGAATGACGTGGTTGTCGAAGTTGGAGACGGTCGGGCCCCAGTTGAGGTCGCCGCCGACGCCCTGCTGGACGCTGAGCACGCGCCCGTCGAGCGCGGCGAAGACCGGCACGCCGATCCTGACCTCGCGAAAGCTCCGGATCATCGAGTCGATCCCCGTGTGCCCGTCGTAGCTGTGGCCGCCGCAGGCGTAGTCGCGGACACCCGGGCCCTCGTCGAGATCGACGAAGCTGGTGACGTAGAGGTCCTGGCCGATGATGCCGGCTTGCGGATAGAACGAGAGCAGCCGCGCGGGCGGGTCGGCCGCGGCGGCTGCGGCGCCGCCGAGGGCGAGCAGGACCGCGAACGTTGTAATGGTCTTTTTCACTGTAGAGCGTTACCATAGGCGAGACGATGAAGCTCGGTCAAGGCCTGAACGACTTCGACGTGGCCCTCGTCGCGTTCCTGAACGGGGACGGTGAGGGCCCGCAGCTGCTGCGTCGCCTCGCCGAGACGGTGGCCGCCGGGCGAATGCTCGACGCGGCGCAGCTGGCGGAGCTGAACGAGCTGCTCGCGCGCACGCCCGTGACGGCGCGGCTCGTGGACGGGGGCGAAGGGCGCTACGCGATCGACATGCGTCCGACCGCGGACGACCCCGATCGCGAGTTGGCCGGCTCGTTTGCCTCCCTCCTCCGCCGCGCCCCCGACCGGCTCAAGCGGTGCGAAGAGTGCCGGCGCTACTTCCTCGACTCGACCCGCAGCCGGACGCAGCGCTGGTGCACGCCGCAGTGCGGCGACCGGGCGCGTGTCCGCGCGCACCGTGCACGCGCTTCGCAATGATGTCCGCGTGTTCGATCACGTCACGATCCGCGTCTCGGGCCGCGAGGCATCGGAACGCTTCTACGAGACCGTGTTGCGGACGCTCGGAATCGAGGCGACCCACAGCGGGCGAACCTTCGCCGAGTGGGACGACTTCTCCCTCGCGCAGGCGGACGGCGAGAGCCCGGTGACGCGCCGGCTCCACATCGGCTTCGCCGCCCCGACCCGAGGGCACGTCGACGAGTTCTGGCGGGCGGGCACGGACGCCGGTTACGAGAGCGACGGCGAGCCGGGCCTGCGGCCGCAGTACAGCGACGACTACTACGGCGCCTTCCTGCTCGATCCGGACGGAAACAGCGTCGAAGCCGTCCATCACGGCTCGCTGCGGAACGGCGGCAACGTCGACCACCTCTGGATCCGCGTTTCCGACGTGGATGCAGCGACGAATTTCTACGAGACGGTAGGCCCCGCCGCCGGCTTCCGCGTCGGCAGCGAATCGGCCGGGCGGACGCAGTTCGCCTGCGTCAGCGGCTCCTTCTCGGTGGTCGTCGGCGCCGAGCCGTCGGAGAACGTGCATCTCGCCTTCGCGGCGGCGGACAACGAGACCGTCGACCGCTTCCACCGCGACGCGACGGCGGCGGGCTACCGCGACAACGGCCCTCCGGGCGAGCGCGCGGTCTATCACGAGGGCTACTACGCCGCGTTCGTGCTCGACCCGGACGGGAACAACGTCGAGGTCGTGAACCACAACCGCTGAGTTGAGTTAGTTGCTGTCAGCAACTAACTCAACTCGACACACCCCCACGCCCGACGCGAAGGCGGCGGCGCGACTTAGTTGCTGTCAGCAACTTGCGCTTCGACGCGGCGCGCTGCGACCGTCTCCCGGACGATCGGGGCCACCTTTGTCCCGAACAACTCGATCGCACGCATCGTCTTCTCGTGCGGGAGCGAGCCGACCGTGAACTGGATCAGGAAGCGGTCGTGCCGGAAGAGCTCGTGCTGGTAGAGGATCTTGCGCGCGACCTCATCCGGGTCGCCGACGACGGTCGCGCCCCGCAGCGTCCTCCCCGCGTCGTAGTCCTGCCGCTCGAGCGGCCGCCAGCCGCGCTCGGCGCCGATCCGGTCCATCATCGTCTTCAGCGGGACGAAGTAGTCCTCGGCCGCCTGCTCCGAGCTCTCGCCGACGAACCCGTGCGAGTTGATGCTGAGCGGCGGCGGCTCGTGGCCGTGCTCGACCGCCGCGCGCCGGTGGATCTCCGCGAACGGGACGAACCGCTCAGGCATCCCGCCGATGATCGCGAGCGCCATCGGCAGCCCGAGCGCGCCCGCCCGGTACGCGGACTCCGGCGTGCCGCCGACGGCGACCCAGACCGGCAGCGGCTCCTGCACCGGCCGCGGGTAGACGCCCTTAACCTCCTCGCGCAGCCTCAAGAGCCGCGCGAGCTTCTCCTCGAAGAGCCGGTCGTAGTCGCCGAGGTCGTAGCCGAAGAGCGGGAACGACTCGATGAACGAGCCGCGCCCGACCATGATCTCGGCGCGGCCGCCCGAGAGTAGATCGACGGTTGCGAACTGCTGGAAGACGCGGATCGGGTCGTCCGAGCTGA
>DATMEO010000133.1:0-9133 GCA_035556515.1 Gaiellaceae bacterium | reverse complement strand
GAATGACGCTTCGCCGTCGGGACGGGCTGGGTGGTGCGAGCGCAAGGACGCAGGGAGCCCCGATAGTGGAGCTATCGGGGCGACTGAGGACGCCGCGATCGTGCCGCCCAGTGCGGCCCGCCGGCTCAAGGCTTCATTTCGAAACGCGCTCTTAGCCGGTCAGCAGTTCCCCGGCTCGTTCACCCAGGCACGGGCCTGGTCGAGCTCGCTGCCTTGCTCCCACTGCAGGCCGGCGGGGTCGAGCGTGTACGCCCGGTTCAGATGGACGTACGCGGAGCAGCGGTCGCCCAGGTTGAACTCGTAGAGCCCGAGCTCGTACCACGACACAGAGTTCTCCGGCTGGACGTCGGCCGCGCGGCGGTAGGCGGCGAGGGCGGCCTCCGCGTCGCCGGCGTCCTCCTCGACGCGGGCGCGCGCGAACAGCGGCTCGAGCGACAGCGGGTCGAGCGAACGCGCCCGCTCGGCGGCCTCGCGGGCCGCGTCGACGTCGCCGCGCTCGAGCGCCGGGTTGACGTCGCGCACGCTCCGCTGCGCGAGCCAGGGGGTGACGACGGCGGCCGCGGCCGCAAGCGCGAGCGCACCCGCCGCAGCGGCCGCGAACGGGAAGGTGCCGGTACGCGCGGGGCGCCCGGCAGCGGCCAGGGCACCAGCGGCGAAGAACGCAGGGCCGGTGACGGCGACGAAGTCCCAGTCGTAGTCGACGAGCGCGTGCACGAGCCAGAGCGCGAGCGCGACCGAAAGCGCCGCCGCCGCGTCGCGCTCGCCGCCTTCGAGCCGCCGGACGGCGCCCACCGCTGCGGCGGCCGCGGCGGCCGCGAGCCCGAGCAGGAGCGCCAGCCCGACGATCCCGGTTCCGGCGAGGAACTGGAGCGGCACGCTGTGCGGCTGCGTCACCGACGACGCGATCTCGCGGTAGCGCTTGCGGGCGACCTCGAAGCTGTTCGCGCCGGCGCCGGCCAGCGGGTCGGCCTCGAAGACGTCACGCGCCTCGCCCCACCAGGCGAGGCGGTTGTTCGAGCTCAGGCTCGCGAACCGGCCGGGATCGTTCCGGACCTCCTCGCCGCGGAACTCGTCCGCGATCCGGCCGGCGTTGGCGACGAGGCCGACGACGGTCACGAGTGCCACGGCGACGGCAAGCCCTCGCAGCAGCCGGGCAACCCGCCCCCGTCCGGCCGGAGGCAGCGGCCGCCGTCCGAGCTCGCGGGCGCCGAGCGCGACGAGCACGCCGCCGGCGAGCAGGAGCAGCCCGAACCAGGCGCCGTCGGCGACGCGATCGGCGTGCGAGCCGCCGTCCTCGACGAGCGCGGGCCGGGTGAACGCCCAGCCCGCAACCGCCAGCGCGGGCACGATCGCAACGAGCGCAAGCAGGGCGGCCTCGACCCGGTCGCGGCGGAGCCAGAGCCAGAGCACGATCCCGAGCACCGCCGCCGCAACGCCGGCGCGCGAAGCGGCGAGCAGCACCGCGACGACGGCGGCGTAGGCGAGCGCGGCGCCGCCGATGCGCACTGCAACGGCTCGCGACGAGGCGGCGAAGGAGAGCGCGAGCACGAGTAGGACGTCGGCGGCGAGCGCGAGCGCGTTCCAGTAGCCGATCGGGTCGCGCAGCCGGGCGGCGCGGCCGCCGTCGGGGAAGACCGCCGGGATCGCCTTGCCGGCGAGGGCCCAGACGACGCCGGCGCCGAACGCGACCGTCAACGCCGCGGCCGCGAGCCGCGCGGCCTCCGGCCGCCCGGCGCCGAGCAGGAGCCCGACCGCGAGGAACGCGGTATAGACGAGCGTCCGGTCGAGCTCCGCCCAGGAGAGATCAGGCGCGACCGACCACGCGATCGAGAGCCCGCTCCAGGCGGCAGTCGCGAGCAGCAGCCCACCGAGCACGGCGCCGCCGCCCGGCAACGGCGAGCGGCCGGCCAGCGCGAGCGCTCCCCAGCCGCCGGCGACGAGCAGCGCGGCGAGCGCGGTCCAGACCGAGTCGCCTGCGAAGACGGCGCCCAGCAGCAACGCGGCCGCGACCGACACTGCCACGTAGGAGGGTTTGGTGGAATGGCGCTCGCCGTCGGGGTCCGAGGCTCGTTCCGAGGCAAGGACGCAGGGAGCGCCGATAGCTGAAGCTATCGGCGCGACCGAGGACGCCGCATCGGGACGAGCATCGCGGCCCGGCGGCTCAGCAGCTATTTCGCCAGACCCTCCTTCGGCCTCCGCATCGCGGGCCAAGCTAGCATGGTGACCGGAAAGCCACGAGCGCCGTATCCCTGTGGCCTAACAAACCGTTTACCAGCCGCTCATCCGGACATCAATGCCGTCCGGAAGACTCTGCACCATTCCCCGCACATCGCGGGGGAGCACAACCCGGGATTCCGACCTTTGACCCCTGCCGCAGCCAACCAGCCAGCCCGGACCGCGCTTCGCGTGCTCGTCCTCCTGGCTGCGTTCGTCGCGATGCTCGCCGTCTCGGCACCTGCAGGAGCGGCGCAGTCGTGCGGCCGGGCCGTGATCGACGACTGGTACGACAATGGCCGGGTCGACGGCACCTATGCGCTCCACTGCTACGACGACGCGATCGAGATCCTGCCGCGGGACGTCCGCGACTACTCGAGCGCGAAGGACGACATCCAGCGCGCCCTCCAGGCGGCGAAGCGGGGTGAGGCCGCGCCGCCGGCTCGCACCGACCCAACGCCGAACGACGCGCCGACGGACCCGGACGATCCGAACACGGACACGACCGACACGACCGGCACGCCCCCCGCGAACGACCCGGACGATCCGCCGACCGACACACTGGCGGCCGCGCCGACAGATACGGAGAGCGCGAGCTCGATCCCGATTCCGCTCCTGATCCTCGCCGGCCTGGCGCTGCTGCTCGTTGCGGGCGGCTCTGCGGGCTACGTGATCCGCCGCGTGCAGGCGCGCCGCCTGCCGCCGCCCGCGCTCTAGCAGACCCGCGGCACACCACAGCCAGCGGCTAAACTGAGAGGACGGTTTCGCGCTTCCTGAAGCGGTTTTCCGCCTCCGTCCGGTGCTGGGTCTAACGTCCCCGATCCGCTCAGTGGCCCGCAGAAAGCCGACCTGCGAGCGCCGTACAAGCCGAAGGTGAGAGGACGAGAATGGCGACCGCAAAGCAGACCAAGGAAGCAGTGCAGGACGCAGCAGCCGCGCCGGAGGAGGTCGTGAACGTCGTCGTCGAGGAGACGGCATCGGTCACCCCCGGACGCTTCTTCACCATCCCCGGGCGCGACCCGTTCGACGAGATCGAGTGGGAGCTCCGCGACGCGATCATCCCGGGCAAGGACGGGCCGGCCTTCGAGCAGCGGAACGTCGAGTTCCCGCGCTTCTGGTCGCAGACGGCGACGAACATCGTCGCGCAGAAGTACTTCCGCGGGCGGCTCAGCTCCCCCGAGCGCGAGCGCAGCGTCAAGCAGATGATCGGCCGCGTCGTCGACACGATCGGCGGCTGGGGCCGGGCAGGGGGTTACTTCGCGACCACGGACGAGGCCGACACGTTCGAGGCCGAGCTGAAGGCGATCCTCGTCAACCAGTTCGCCTCCTTCAACTCACCGGTCTGGTTCAACGTCGGCTTCGAGGAGAAGCCGCAGTGCTCGGCCTGCTTCATCCTCTCGATCGACGACTCGATGGAGTCGATTCTCGACTGGATCCGGCGCGAGGGCGTCATCTTCCGCGGCGGCTCCGGCTCGGGCCTCAACCTCTCGAAGCTGCGCAGCTCGAAGGAGCAGCTCTCGAAGGGCGGCTACGCGTCCGGCCCGGTCAGCTTCATGCGCGGCGCCGACGCGTCGGCGGGCACGATCAAGTCGGGCGGGAAGACGCGGCGCGCGGCCAAGATGGTCGTGCTCGACGTCGACCACCCCGACATCGAGGAATTCATCTGGTGCAAGGCCAAGGAGGAGCGGAAGGCACGCGTCCTCGAGCAGGCCGGCTACGACATGTCGCTCGACTCGGGCGACTGGGCCTCGATCCAGTATCAGAACGCGAACAACTCGGTCCGGGTCAGCGACGCCTTCATGGAGTCGGTGCTCGAGAGCAAGGAGTGGAACCTGACTGCCCGCACCGACGGCACGGTGGTCGAGTCGACCGACGCGCGCGAGCTCCTGCGCCAGATCGCCGAGGCGGCGTGGCAGTGCGCCGACCCGGGCGTCCAGTACGACACGACGATCAACGCGTGGCACACGCTCCCGAACACGGGCCGGATCAACGCCTCCAACCCGTGCTCGGAGTACATGTCGATCGACGACTCGGCCTGCAACCTCTCCTCGCTCAACCTGATGAAGTTCCGGCGCGAGGACGGCGAGTTCGACGTCACCGCCTTCGAGCACGCGGTCGACGTGATGTTCCTGGCGCAGGAGATCTGCGTCGGCTACTCGTCGTACCCGACGCCGGAGATCGACCGGAACGCGAAGGCGTACCGCCAGCTCGGGCTCGGCTACGCGAACCTCGGCGCGCTCCTGATGGCGCGGGGCTTCCCGTACGACTCCGACGACGGCCGCGCCTACGCGGCGGCGATCACGGCGCTGATGACCGGCCGCGCCTACCGCAAGTCGGCCGAGATTGCCCAGCGGATGGGCCCGTTCGCCGGCTACCGGCCGAACGCAGCCGCGATGATCGGCGTGATCGCGAAGCACCGCGCCGCGGTCGGGAACATCCAGGACTCCGACTCGGTGCCGGACGACCTGCTCACCGCCGCCCGCCAGGCCTGGGACGACGCGCTCGACAAGGGCGAGGTCAGCGGCTACCGGAACGCGCAGGCGACCGTGCTCGCGCCGACCGGGACGATCAGCTTCATGATGGATTGCGACACCACCGGCGTCGAGCCGGACTTCTCGCTCGTCAAGTCGAAGAAGCTCGTCGGCGGCGGCGAGATCACGATCGTGAACAAGACGGTGCCGATGGCGCTCGACAAGCTCGGCTACACGCCGAGCGAGGTCGAGGAGGTCGTGGCGTTCATCGACGAGCGGAACACGATCGTGGGCGCGCCGAAGATCAAGAGCGAGCACTACCCCGTCTTCGACTGCGCGATCGGCGATCGCGCGATCCACTACATGGGTCACGTGAAGATGATGGGAGCCGTGCAGCCGTTCATCTCGGGCGCGATCTCGAAGACGGTCAACCTGCCCGAGGAGGCGACGGTCGAGGACGTGTCGCAGCTCCTGATCGAGTCGTGGCAGCTCGGCGTCAAGGCAATCGCGATCTATCGCGACAACTGCAAGGTGGCGCAGCCGCTCTCGGGTTCCGCCGACAAGAGCATCGCGACGCTGCCGACGCTCGCCCCGATCGCACCGGTCGCGCAGCCGAAGCGGCGGCGGGTGCCGGAGGATCGCGTCGAGGTCGGCCGCAAGTTCAAGGTCGGCGACTACGAGGGCTACATCCACGTCGGCCTCTTCGAGGACGGCACTCCGGGCGACATCTTCGTCGACATCGCCAAGGAGGGCACGACGCTCGCCGGCCTGATGAACTCGTTCATGATCTCGGTCAGCCTCGGGCTCCAGTACGGCGTGCCGCTCGAGGTCTACGTCTCGAAGTTCAGCCACATGCGCTTCGAGCCGAGCGGGCTCACGAACGACGCCGACATCCGGGTCGCGAAGTCGATCGTCGACTACATCTTCCGTTGGATGGGGAAGAAGTTCCTCACCTCCGAGCAGCAGGAGGAGGCGGGGATCCTGACCGCCGAGGTGAAGGCGCGGCTCGCGCAGGCGTACGCGACCGGCGAGGCGCAGGCGCCGGCGGTCGAGGCGCCGCCGAAGGGCCAGACCGCCCTCTTCAACACCTGGGAGGACGCGGTCGAGTGCGCCAAGTGCGGCGGCAGCATGGTGCGCACGGGCAGCTGTTACACGTGCCGCGACTGCGGCACGAACACCGGCTGCAGCTAGCAGCTTGGTTGCAAGCATGCGCGTGTCTCATTCCTGAGCACGCCAATGTTCGCGACATTCGCAACGGGCCGTCCGAAAGGGCGGCCCGTTCGCTCCCGGCAGAGTGGGCCTCAGCGGCGGCGGACGGTCTCGCAGTTGTGCGCGACGACGTCGACGCGGTCGGCGGTGACCGTGTCCTGGCCGGCGCCGCAGCGGATCGTGTCTTTCGCCTTGTCGCGGGCTGCGACCGTGTCGTTGCCGGGACCTGCGTCGAGCAGGTCGCGACCCGCGCCGCCGAACAGGCGGTCATTGCCGGAGCCGCCGAACAGGTGGTCGTTGCCGCCGACGCCAGAGAGGCGGTCGTTACCACCACGGCCGGTCAACGTATCTGCCCACTGCGTGCCGATGAGGACATTGGGGCCGTTCGTTCCCGTCCGGGAGACGCCCGTGCTGCGAACAGGACTCGCAGGTAGCGGGGCTTGCGGTTCAATGACCTCCAGCGCCAGCGAGCTGCTGTTGTCCTGGTCGTTCAAATCGCCTGCACTCGTTGACACCCGTGCGCCGATCGTCTTGGCGCCGGCGGCGCCGACATTGATCGAGAAACGAACTAGCGTCGATGTGTTGACGGGTAGAAAGTCGAGGTTACAGTCGAGCGTGCTCGCGCCGGTGCAGCCCGAGCCGCGGTCGAATGCCGGCGCGCCAAGCAGAGTTGTGCCGGCCGGCAACGTGATCAGCGCCCGCAGCCCGGTCGCGGAAGCGGTCGCCTTGTTCGAGACAGTGACCCGGATCTCGAGGGCTTCATTCGGCACGAGCGAGGTCTTCGCAGCGGCGAGCGTCACACCGATGTCCGGCTTGGCGCCGCCACCGCCGCCGCCACCACCGCCGCCGCCACCACCGCCGCCGGGAATGGGCGGCGAGAGGTACGGATTGTCAGCAAAGTCCGGGCAGCCAGGAAGATTGTGCTCGTAGTAGTCGTCGTGTCCGACGTCGAGACGCATCTGGTCCGGCACGTCCGTCCGCCAGGGAGCGTTGCCGGCCCACATCAGGTCGTAGTTGCTGTCTGAGACATGGTCGAGAGCGGTCACGTGCGGTGCGCACGGAGGGACGAAGTCCAGGGTGTGCATGATCTCGTGCAGCATCGTGAACTCGAAGTAGCCGGGAGGCGTGCCCCCGATCGGGTTTGACGCACACGGGACCCATCCCGGCGGAGCGCCTCTGAGGTACATCGCAGCCACCATGCCGCGAAACAGCGGGTCAGGATCGCCACCGCCGCACGAGTAGGTAGACGTTCCGTCGTAGAAGACCGCGTAGAGCTTCGTCGGGGAGTTGAAGCCTGCGGTGAAGATCTCCTCCTCAATCTTCTCACGCACGAACGCGCCCAATGCGGCGACCGTCGCGTCGTCGGTCGCAAGGCGGAAGAAGCTCACATCGAGCTCGCCCTGGTACGTATCGGCGTACAGCTCCCGTCCGCCCGTCTGGCTCCGAAGCCACGCCTGCCAGGAGCTGACAGACGCTGCGACGACCGAACCTGTGTCGAAAGCGCGGTCGACCGAGTCGTGGGGAACCACGTACAAATAGTGAACCTGGACGCCCGTGCGGTCATCGGGCCGGTCGGTCGTCGACCGCGGCAGTGCCGCGCCGGCTGTGGAGCAGAACGCAAACATGCTGCTCGTCAGGAAAAGCGTTACAACGCCTAGCAGTGCTGGTTTGAGACGCCCCGCGACGCCCCGAGGTTGTGCCGCCAGTCCCATCCGCAGTGACACAGGGCTCCTCGCTGCACCTCGGTAGGCCAGGGTCTGATACGCGCTCTCGTTACCGCAAACCGCATAAAAGTAGGACAAACTGCAAAAACCGCCACGAGCCTGCGGATCGTATCGTTTGCGACGTTTGTACTCAAGGTGCGCGGCTAGATCAGCGTCAGCAGCCCGGAGCATCGGCGGGTACATGCTGATGACCACGCCGCCGACCTCGACCGGCCGGCCCACCCACGTGAGCGAAACTCGTCGGTCCGTCGCAAGAGGCGGCTCTCGTGCTGCTGCGACTCACCTGATCCGCAGCTGCTGGCTGAACCGCCGCTGCCCCGGCGACCAGATCCGGAAAAGCGCCCCCGGCTTGACCCGAATCGTCCGCATGAAGACGCCGTGGTCGTTCGTCAGGCGGGCGCGCCCGACGGGCTTCCACACGTTCCTGCGGAGCACCTCGAGCCGATAGCGCTTCCGCCCGGGCCGGCCGTCGCGGACCTGGCCCCAGACGATCGCCTGCAGCCCGCGCCGCCCCATCTGGGCGAAGGGAAGCCGGAACGCCTGCAACGACGGCTTCCAGCGGTCGTCGATGAACACGAGCCCGGTCTGGAAGCGGCTGAGCTGGGGCTCGTCGCGGTAGAGGTACTGGATCAGCATCGTCACCCGCGGCAGCCGCCACGCCCGCATGGCGGCGAGGCTGAGATTCGTCGCCTGCCGCTTGAGGGTCACGCCCAGGAACGTGTCCGGCGGGTTCGTCTGGTAGCCGTACTCCGTCAGCCAGATCGGCTTCGAGCCGAAGTGGCGCTTGACGAGGATCAGGAGCTTCGGGAGCGTCGCCATCGTGATCCACGGGCAGTTCTTGCAGCCGCCGCTCGACGGCGTCTCGGACGGCGTCGACGGGTATGGGTGGTGGGCGTACGCGTCGAGCTTCGCGCCGGCGGCCCACATCGCACGCACCCAGGCGGTGGGTGAGACGCCGCCCACCGCGCCCTTCGGCCCGGTCGCACCGCCGCCGACGCGGGCGCGCGGCAGCACGGCATGGATTCCCTCGTACCCGGGGTTGAGCAGGTGCCGGACGTAGATGGCTGCCTTCGTCGGCCTGAGCCAGAGACGCTTGTTCGGCTCGTTCCAGATCACCCAATGGCGAACCCAGGGGTATCGACGGGCGGCGGCGGTCGCGAAGCGGCGGAAGTCCCGGGGCCGCGGCGGTGCGTACTGCGGCGATCGCCCTCCGTTCGCCCACGCCGGCGTGCCGACGAGGGTGAGCACGGGCGTCAGCCCGTGGCGGCGAAGCCCGCGCAGGACCCTGTCCGGCCGGCGCCAGTCGTACGCGCGATCGCGCGGCGACGTCGCATCCTTCGGCCGTCGCGGCGCGACCTGGTTCCAACGCAGCGTGAAGCGGACGAATGGAACGCCGAGTCGCTCGAACGTTCTCAGCCGCTGGTCGAGGGTCCCCGGGCCGAACTCCAACCACGCGTCGTCCTGGATCCCGTAGCCGATGCCCGATGAGGCCTGAACGGAGCTCGCGGCGACGCA
>DATMEO010000132.1:0-14730 GCA_035556515.1 Gaiellaceae bacterium | reverse complement strand
CCGCCGTGCAGGGCGTATCACGCGGACGTAGCTCAGAGGGAAGAGCACCGGAGCGCCACTCCGGGGAGGCCCGTTCGATCCGGGTCGTCCGCTTCGTCGAAGGCCCGTGGTGTAACGGCAGCACGGCGAGCTCCAACCTCGCCGGTCCGGGTTCGAATCCTGGTGGGCCTGCTTTCCCTCGATCGTCGTCGCGGTCCGGAGTGGCTCGTTGTCAATGGCCGGCGACGCCGCAGCTGATCTCCGACTTCGCCCGCAGCGCCCTCTGAACCGGGGGCGCCGCGCGGCGCTCACAACGAAAGGAGAGGCGAAATGCACCTGCACCTCGTCCGGGTCGCCGCACGCCCCAAGCAGCCGCTGCGCCCGGCCAAGGTCGTCGTGCTCGAGACCCGCCGCCAGGCACGGCTCGAGACTACACGGCCCGAGCGGCAGCCCCCGCGGCCCGCCGCCTGAGAGACGACGGAGCCGCCCGCCTGCATCATGGTCGGCGGCTCCGTCGTTCTGTCTGCTTGCGCGGATGTGGCGGAACTGGGATACGCACCGGCCTCAGAAGCCGGCGGCCTCGGCCATGAGGGTTCGACTCCCTCCGTCCGCATAGCTCTGAATGGTCGCTTCGCGCTCCGTGCTCCCGGGCTCGCTCTGGCGGAGGGGCTATTCCCACACGCGTCGCGGCACAGCATCCTCGTCAACCGTAAGGAGGCACCAGCGATGGCCAGGAAACAGACCGAGAACGAATACTCCTTTTGAGCCGATGAGCAAGCGACGTCGCGGATTCCCCTCAGAGACCGGTGTCAAGCGCGGAAACCGCAGCGTCAAGGGCGGCGAGAAGGAGCTGCTCGAGCGCCTCGGCAACAACGATCCCTGCCCGTGCCGCTCGGGACGGCGCTTTCAAGAACTGCTGTCGCAACAGCGGCCGCTTTCGACGGCGCCGGCCGTGCCGACTACTTCAGGGAGTGAACCACCCCTCCAGCGGAGGCCGCCGGGCCTCCGCACCCTGCCTCCGTAGCTCAGCGGGAAGAGCACCGGGCTTCGACCCCGGGCGCAGAGGTTCGACTCCTCTCGGAGGCCTACGAGCCGCAGCAAGACACCGTGGCTGTGCCGCAGGCCCGACACGCCCAGGACTGGTCGCAACCGCTGGCAACGCTTTGGCTTGTCATGTCTGTCGGGACGATGCGACCGATGAGTTGCGCGGCGCCGGCCGGTCTGAACGGCAGAACGATCGAATCACCGAACAGGAGGGCCGAGATGCGCAGGCTGATCGTGAACGACTCCGTGAGCGTGGACGAACGACGGTTTGCTCAGGCCGATGCGGCTCGTCGACGGTCAGGTCAGGAGCACGGGCGCGATCCTCTCGACGTACGCATCGGCCGCGCGAAAGGAGGTGTGCCGTGGCGAAGCTGAGCTATGGGGCGATCGCGTCGCTCGACGGCCACATCGAGGACGTGGAGGGCAAGTTCGATTGGGCGGCGCCGGATGAGGAGGTGCTCGCCTTCGTGAACGAGCTCGAGCGGCCGGTTGGCGCCTATCTCTATGGACGTCGGATGTACGAGACGATGGTCTTCTGGGAGAACCCGCCGGCTCTGTCGGACGAGCCGCCGGTCGTCCAGGACTTCGCGGGAATCTGGCAGGCGGCCGAGAAGATCGTCTACTCCAGGACGCTCGCGAGCGTGACGAGCGAGAGGACGCGGATTGAGCGAGCGTTCGACCCCGAAGCGATCCGGCAGCTGAAGGGGACAGCGGGCCGTGATCTCACGCTGGGCGGCGCGGATCTCGCGAGCCAGGCGGTCGCAGCCGGACTGGTCGACGAGTACCACCTGTTCTTGGTGCCCGTGCTCGTAGGCGGCGGCAGGCGTTCCCTCCCCGACGACAACGTCCGAGCCAACCTCGAGCTGCTGGACGAGCGCCGTTTCGGGAACGGCACGGTTTACCTCCACTACCGCACCCGGGACTGACCGTCTTCGCGCGCCGCACGTCGTAAACGAAGGGTCCGGCGCGTCAAGTGGCGTGATGCGCCCGCAGCGGCTGCGTTCTGCCGGAAATGTCCTGGTAAGCTGAAGGCAGTAGGGGAGTATCCCTCGCGCCCTCGTCGTCAATGCCCGGCCTTGTGCCCGGCGGGGCGGTCCCTAGCCGGACGGGAGAGACCTGCGCAGCAGTGTCGACGACCCCGGAGGTGGGAGGATGAGCACCCCGTTGGAGCAAGCGCTGTCGGCGGAGCGCATTGACGTCTTCGATCGAGTTCTCGTCGAGGTGGATGAGACGCCGGAGAGTCTCGTCGCAGCCGCTCAGGCGAAGTGTCTTGTTGTTCCGGGCGGCGAGCTCGAGCTCTTGGGCGTCGTCGAGCGTGCGACCGCCGCGCAGGCGGGGGCCGCGGCCGTTTTCGCGGCGGACGCGGCCGAGGCCAAGACTGCCCTGGCGCTGGAACACGCCAAGAAGCTGCTCGAGCCAACGAGCGTCCGTTTCGTTTCGGGACGCGCGCGCGACACCCTCCTGGCCGAGGCGGCGACCATGCAGGCGACACTCGTCGCGGTCGGGTTGCACTCGCACGGGCGCAGGACGGCCAAGCTGTTCGGCACGCTCGACGCCGCTGTGCTGCGCGAGGCGCCGTGCTCAGTGCTCGTCTCGCGTCCCGGCTGGGGCGTGACGAAGCCGAAGGTCATCGTCGTCGGCGTCGACGGTTCCCCCGAGTCCGCGTTCTCGAAGCGGGTGGCGCAGGCGCTCGGTGAGCGGCTGGGAGCGGAGGTGCGGGTTGTGATTGCGCTCGGTGGCAAGCCGCTTGACGAGTCCGTCTACGGCCCTGAGAACGCTGATGCGCTGATCGACCCTCGCGATCCGCCGTCGGCGCTTGCTGCGGACGCCTCCGCGTGCGAGCTCGTCGTGATCGGCCACCGAGGCGCTCACGGGGCGCCCAAGCTCGGCCGTGTCGGTGAGCGCGTCGTCTACCGCGCACGCAGCTCGGTGCTCGTCGTGCGCCCGTCCGCGCAGCGGCGATGACCCAGGCCGAGCAGGCACGACACCGCGCCGACGCAACGGCGTCGGCCTGGCACGCGCTCGACCCAGACGCGGTCGCCGCCACACTCTCGACCTCACTCGTCGACGGCCTCGACCTGTCTGAGGCAGTCCGCCGGCTCGGAGAGCACGGGCCGAACGAGCTCGAGACCATCGGCGGTGTCTCACCCTGGAGGCTACTGCTTGAGCAGCTGAGGAATGTCCTCGTCCTGATCCTGTTGGCGGCGGTCGTTCTCTCGGCTGCGCTGGGTCATGCGACGGAGGCGATCGTCGTGACGGTGATCGTGCTGTTCGCGGTCGTGCTCGGCTTCGTGCAGGAGTACCGCGCAGAGCGCGCGCTCGAAGCGCTACGGGAACTTGCGGCGCCGTACGCGACGGTCGTTCGCAGCGGCGATCTCGTCGACGTCGAGGCGCGCGAGCTCGTTCCGGGTGACCTCGTTGTCCTCGACGCCGGCGACCGGGTTCCGGCAGACGGGCGTGTCGTCGAGTCGATCAACCTCCAGGTGGAGGAAGCGGCGTTGACCGGCGAGTCCGCTCCGGTCGCGAAGCAGACGGATCCGCTCGAGCCGGATGCCGCCGTCGCCGACCGGGACAACAGCGTTTTCGCAGGCACCGCCGTCACCTACGGCCGCGGGCGGGCGCTCGTGGTCGCCACGGGGATGGCGACCGAGTTCGGCCGGATTGCGCACCTGCTTCAGACGATCGAGACGGCGAAGACGCCGCTGCAGCGGAACCTCGACCGCGTCGGCGCCGTCCTCGCGCGCGTGGGGCTCGTTGTCGTTGTCGTGGTCGTCGGCGTCGGTCTCATCCGCGGCGAGTCGTTCGTCGACATGCTCCTCTTCGGCACTGCACTCGCGGTCGCTGTCGTGCCCGAGGCCCTTCCCGCTGTCGTCACGATCTCGCTCACGCTCGCCGCGCAGCGGATGGCGCGGCGTAACGCGCTGATCCGACGTCTGCCGGCGACAGAGACGCTCGGCAGCGTCTCGGTCATCGGGTCCGACAAGACCGGAACGCTGACGAAGGACGAGATGACCGCACGCAAGGTGGTCGTCGCCGGCGAGGTCTACGACGTCACGGGCGCCGGCTACGAGCCGGAGGGCGAGCTCACGCGGGACGGCGCCCCGGTCGACCCGCCTGCGGAGGTGGTCGAAGCACTGCGGGCGTCCGTCCTCGCCTCCGACGCCCGGCTCGACCGTGGCGACCCGACCGAGCGCGCCCTCGTCGTCGCAGGCGCGAAGTTTGGGCTCGACAAGGCGCAGCTCGACGCCGAGCTGCCGCGGGTCGGCGAGATCCCGTTCACCGCCGAGACGAAGCGGATGACGACGCTGCACGAGACGGGCGACGGGATCGTCGCCTACACGAAAGGTGCGCCCGAGATCGTTCTCGCCTCTTGTGTACGACGACTGACGGTGAACGGAGACGAGGAGCTCGACGATGCGACCCAGACGGAGATCCTCGCAAGCGCCGAGGGGCTTGCCCGCGACGCCCTCCGCGTGCTCGCGGTCGCACGCCGCGACAACGCCGAGGTTGAGAACGCCGAAGAGGGGCTCACCTTCCTCGGCCTGATCGGGCTGATCGACCCGCCGCGGCCGGAGGCGGCTAACGCAATCGAGACGTGCAGCCGTGCCGGGATCGCAGCCGTCATGATCACCGGCGATCATCCGGCGACGGCGGAGGCGATCGGCCGCGAGCTCGGGCTCCTCCGCGACGGCCGCGTCGTCACCGGCGCCGAGCTCGAGGCGATGAGCGACGCGGAGCTCGCCCGCGATATCGACGGGATCGAGGTCTACGCCCGCGTCTCCCCGATCCACAAGCTGCGGGTTGTCACCGCCTTCCAGCAAGAAGGCCACTCGGTCGCAATGACCGGCGACGGCATCAACGACGCGCCCGCGCTGAAGAAGGCCGACATCGGCATCGCCATGGGCATCACCGGCACGGACGTGACCAAGGAAGCCGCTGCAATGACGCTCACAGACGACAACTTCGCCTCGATCGTCTCCGCCGTCGAGGAAGGCCGCCGCGTCTTCGCCAACATCAAGAAGTACCTCATGTACCTGCTCTCGGCCAACCTGGGCGAGATCGGGCTTCTTCTCGCCGCCTCGCTCGCCGGATACCCGCTGCCGCTGACGGCGGTGCTGATCCTCTACGTGAACCTCGCCACCGACGGGCTCCCCGCACTCGCACTGTCCGTCGACCCGCCGGAGGAGGACCTGATGGAGAGGCGACCCCGCGACCGGGCCGCCGGCATCTTCACGCCTCCGGTCATCGCGCTGATCTTGCTCGGCGGCGCCTGGTCAGCTGCCGTGAACACCACTCTCTTCGGCTGGGCGCTCTCGACCGAGCGGACGGTCGAGGAGGCGATCACACTCGTGTTCGTCTCGCTCGCGTTGATCGAGTTCTTCAAGGCGTACAGCTACCGCTCGGAGCGCCGCTCCATTCTGCGCTCACCGTTCGCGAACCGATGGCTCAACCTGGCAATCCTCTGGGAGATCGCTCTACTCGTACTCGTTGTCGAGCTACCGATCCTTCAGCGCGCGTTCGGCACCACCGGACTCGGTCCGGCCGAGTGGGCTCTCGCCGCCGCATGCGCCGCCACCATCGTGCCGGTTCTCGAGCTGGGGAAGTGGCTCGTTCGCCGCGGCGTCCTCGACCGCCCACCGCGCTCCGCCTCGACCCAGAGCATCGGTTGATAACCGCGGCCGCCGGCAGAGACGAGCGCGGCAACGAGAGGTGCAATCACCATTCCCACTACGTGGCCCACGGCATCGGAGGTTCTTCGCCGGGCCGCCCGGGTCAGCCCACCGGCGGCGCCGGGACGCTGGCGACGACGTTGCCGGCGTCGTCGAGGGCCTCGAACCTCGCGAACCGTTTCTCCCGTCGTTCGTCGGTGACCTCGAACAGGAAGAAGCCGAGGTTCGGTCCGACGGTCGCGCTCGGCTTCACGATCTCGATGCTCTCGCTGGCGCCGTCTCGGTAGACCGCGCGCAGGCCGGTGCCGACGCGGATCTGGCCGCTGTAGACGAACGCGTCTCGCTTGCCGTCGTCGGAGAGAATCGGCAGCCAGCCGATCGAGATCGTTGCGTCGGGCTTGTCTTCGGGGAACCATCTGAGCTCGCCGCCGCCGAAGGGCGTCCCGTCCTGGCGAAGCGTCTCGGCCCACTGGCGGTCGTTGAGGCGGCGAACCTCGAGGCTGATCTCGCCGGCACGCTCGGTCTCGAGGCCGACCCGTGCCACAAGCGGCCACTCCGGCCGCCAGACCTTCTGCTGCATAGCCGGACGGCTCATCTGATCGGGCGGGCCGCTGTAGAAGCGCGCGCCGGTCGTCGCCATCGGGTAGCGGATCGCCTGTTGGCCATCGGCACCGATGCCGACGATCTCCTGCAAGCGTCGACCGTCCACCCACCGCTGCTCGGGAAGGACAATGAGGAAGCGGCGGCCGTGAAGCGTTGGCCGTTCCCGCAACCCGTCCTCGTAGACGAGCTCGACGGCGACGCCGGTCCTGGCGATGCCGGCGATCACCACCGCCGGCTGTCCGCCGGCCGATGCGCGGTGGAGCACGAAGCGCACCGGTAGCCGCGGCTCATCGTCCTTGGCGCAGTCCCAGCTCCAGGTCTCCGCGCCGACCGCGAGCCGGGCACAGGTGCCTCCGATCCGCGAAGGGGACTCGTACAGGATCGCTCGCGACCCGTTGACCGGGACGCCGACGACTTCTCGTTCCCTGGCGACCTCGGCGACGGGTGGCCGTTCGCTGCCTTGGTGGGGAAAGCGCTCGCCGAGGAAGCCGCGGAGATCCTCGACGTGGACGATGTCCCCGTCCTCGCCACGGCCGATCAGCCGCGCAGGTTGGTCGGTCCCACGCGGAACGCGCTCGGGAGGGATCGGGGCGACGAAGAAGCCGTTCTGAAGTGGAAGGTTTTCGCGGTGCGCGTTGGCGTACTCGAGCTCGAGACGTTCGATTGCGCCCGAGACGCGCCCCTGGACGTAGCCGACGTCGTAGTTGAGGCTGGTCGAAACGGTGATCGGCCGATTCGGCAGGGCCGGCATGCAGCCGCTCGTGAACGGACGCGTGCGCCCCTTTTCATCAGGCGCCTCGAACGTCCCGCAGACGCGGCCGGTCTTGGTCGGCGTCAACCAGATCCGCACAACGCCCAGATTCGTCCGGGCCTCGTAGACCTTGCCGGTCTTCGCCACGATCGGCTCCTGCTCCATCCCAGCCGGGGCGCCTCGGTCGAGCCGCTCCAGGTCCGTGACGAGCTCGTCGGGCGGGTCGCCGCGGAGGAACTCGATCACGTGCGTGAGCGGCCCACGCCCGGCGACCGCCGGCGCGGCCAGCGCCGTCAGCCCGACGAGAAGCGCAGCGGCCAGGAGCACAGAGGGCCGCCGGCGGCGACGCCGAGGCGCGATCACGGCGGCCAGCCGCGCGCGCGCGACCCGCTCCACCGTTTGGTCGGCGGGCGGCAGGCGCCGGTACTCCTCCTGCAGGTAGGTCAGCTCATCCGACATCGCCGCCAACTCCTTCCTGGTGTTGCTCGAGCTTTGCCCGCACCTTCGTCCGGGCACGGTGGAGGCGCGACTTGACCGTGCCCACGGCGACGCCGAGCGCGTCAGCGATCTCCTCGTAGGTGAGCTCCTCCCCGGCGTAGAGCAGGAGCACGTCTCGCTCGTCTTCGGCAAGGCCGGCGAGCGCCTCGCGCAGCGGCATCGCCTGGCTGTCGAGCCGCGCGACCACGTCCGCATCGGTCGCGTCCGGGCGCTCCACAAGGCTCGGCAGCGCCCGAAGGCGCCTCCGCTCGGATCGAGCCTCGTTGCGGGCGAGGTTGAGCGCGATCCCGAAGAGCCACGGCCGCGCGTCCGCGCGTCCTCGGTCGAAGGACGCGCGCCGCCGGAACGCGACGACGAACGTCTCGGCAGCCAGATCGGCCGCGCCGTCTCCCACTCCGCGCGCCTGCAGGAACCGATGCAACGGCTGGAAGTGCCGGTCGAAGAGCTCGAAGAACACGGCAGGGCTCCGCAGCGACTCCCCGATCAGATCCGAGTCACTGAGAACGCGTTCGCGTGCGATACCGATCATCATCATCTCTTGTCCACTGCTGCCAGTTCGGTTCACGGGCGTGCCCGCTGAGCGCCGGTAGCGGGGGATGATGCAGAACGCAGGCCAGGAGGGCGGGCCGATAAACAGGACTGAGACGTCTGGGGTCGTGTGGATTGTGAGGGATGTCTGCAGGCTCGAAGACGGCGAGCGTTACTTTCGGCGCCGGGGAGCGACAGGTAGGTAGTGGACGATTTGCGCGAGTCGGCGTTTCGCCGTCACTACGTTCAGATCTACCGCTATGTCCGGCGACGTTCGGCGACGCATGAGGATGCTGAGGATCTTGCGCAGATGGTGTTCGCGGAGGCGGCCGCTCGGCTGGATCGGTCGAGGCCGGGGGAGGCGCCGGTGCTGGCCTGGCTGTATACGGTCGCGCAGCGCCGGTTGGCGGATGCAGCGCGCGCGGCGAGGCGTGGTGGAGAGTCGCTTGCAGAGCTCGACTCGGATCGTGTCCGGGTCGTCGAGGGTGCCGAGTACGGCCCCGGGGTTGCGGGCACGATCGGGCAGGCGATCTCTGCGTTGCCCGAGCGGCAGCGGCGGGTCGTGGTGATGAAATTACTCGAAGGCCGTTCTTTTGCCGAGATCGCGGCCGCGCTGGGCGCGAGCGAGGCAGCATGCAAGATGCGGTTCGCGCGGGGCCTCGAGGCTGTCCGCGACCGGCTCGAGCGGGACGGGGTGGGACCCCGGTGAGCGCGCGCCCGAAGGTGCTCCTGGACTCCGAGGTCGTCGAGTTGCTCGCGGACGAGCCCGAGCTGTTGGCGGTTGCAGATGCGGTCAGCGCGACGCAGAGAGCGCCGCGGCGGCGGCGGTTGGGGCCGCGGCTGATCGGGCTGGCGGCTGTCCTTGCTCTGGTCGCGGCGGCGGTGACATTGGTCCCGGATCGTGGGGTTGAGCACCCGTTCGTGAGCGAGGCGTTGGCGGCGATCGGCCGGCAGCCGGTTCTGCATGCGCGGATCGAGGCTCGCTTGCCGCAGAACGACGTCGTCGACCTCGCGACGGGGCACGCGGCGCCGCAGACGGTGTCGATCGAGTACTGGTTCGACGAGCGGCGCGGGCGGCTGCGGACCGTCCTGCGTCGGAGCGGAGTCGTTGTCGAAGAGTTCCTCGAGACGCCGACGGGGTCGATCTCGGGCGGAGGCCCGGTACAACGGGCGCGCGGGAGCCGGCCCGCTATCGATCCCGCGCTGGCGGGGTTCGTGACGGGCTACCGCGACGCCTTGCAGTCCGGAGAGGCACGGGTCGTCGCGAACGGGACGCTGAACGGCCGCAAGGTCGTCTGGCTCCAGTTCGACGCGGGCGTGTCGCGCCAGCGTGTCGCCGTCGACTCGGAGTCGTACACGCCGATCTCGCTCGTGCCGGTCGATCAGCAAGGGCGGCCGGCGGATATGTCATGGCAGGTGCGTGTCGTCGAGACCGTTGCGCGGGTGGAGGCCAACTTTGTCGCACCGAAGTTGCGTGCTCCGCGACCGTTTCGAGGCGACGTTCGCGAATCGCGCCCGGTCTCGTCCGCGCAAGCATTGGCGGGGGTGCGGTGGCCCACGCGTTGGCTCGGTGAGAGCTGGCGCGGGCTTCGGCTGACGTCGCTCGAGCTGCAGACTCTGAGTCGCGGCTACGCGCCGGGAAGTGGAAGGCCGAGCGAACGCGGGCTGGGCTTGAACCTCCGCTACGGGGCTGATGGCGAAGCTGGATTCGTCGCCGTTTCGCAGGCGCCTCTGCCGGAGCCCGCGTACGCGTTCGCTGAGGGCGCACTGACGTTCAACCGCAACCCGGTCCCGCGCGAGGGGTACATCGAGCTCGTCGAGCTGGGCGGCGCGCCGGGAGACCGGATCCGGGTGATGGGACAGCTCCGTCAGCAGGGTGTGTTTGTGACGATCTGGGCGTCGAGCCGCGAGCTCTGCCTTGCGGCGGCGCGTGCGTTGACGAGGATCACGAGATGAGGAGGGGTCGATGAGGGCTCGGCTGCTTGTCGCTTGTGCGGTTCTGGCGGTCGTCGTGGCTGCGTCTGGGTCGGGCGGCACGGCGGCGGAGCAGCCGGCGCCCGCGTACGCGGTGGTCGGTTCGACGAGCGGCGGTGCGCAGACGCTTGTGCGGGTCGATCCGGCGACGCTGAAGCCGTTGCGCGGCGGGCTCGCGGTGCCGGAGGGACTGGCGCTTGGCGGGCGCTCTCCCGACGGCCGCTCTGCCGTCTTCTTCGAGTATCGCCAGCCGAGGCTGCAGGTCGTCGACCTCGAGAGACTCGAGAACCGGAGACAGATCGCTCTCGCACCTGCTGGATGGCGTGCGCGCGCAGTTGCCTGGCTGACCGCGGACCGTGTCGCGGTCGTCCTGCAGAAGATGCGCGGCTCCTACGCGCAGATCGTCGACCGGCGTGAGGTCGTCCTCGTCGATCCGTTCGCGGGTCGGGTGGTCGCGCGGCGCGACGTTCCAGGGCGCACGGCGTTGACCGCGTCGGCTGCCGCCGGCGACAAGCTGGTCCTGTTGCTCGGCCGCGGCGACGCGCGCACCCGCTCGGTCAGGATCGTCGCGGTCGACTCCGCCGGCCGTGTGGGGGAGGCCAACGCGGATCTCGGTGCACCGATGGGGTTGCGTCTTCCGTCTCTGGCTGTCGAGCCGGGCGGGGGGCGAGCGTTCGTTGTCGCGGCCGGTGCGCCGGTGATCGAGGTCGATCTGGAAACGATGGCGACGAGTGCGCACGCGCTCAGCGGGGGTGGGGCACTCACCGCGAACGCACCCATGGCGTCCCGCCAGGCGGTCGCCCTCGCCGATGGCACGCTCGTTGTCGCGGGCCACAACGGACACCGGGAGAAGGGCATCGAGGTCTCCCGGCCCGCCGGGCTCGCGCTGATCGACACGAACGGATGGCGGCTTCGGATGGTCGACCGGGCGGCGAGCGGTGTCAGCGTCAGCGGCGAGACTCTGCTCGCCTACAGCTTCCGGATCGACCGTGCCATCCACCGCGGCAGACCGATTCAGAAGGCGAGCGGGATCGGCATCCGCGCCTATGACGTCGACGGCGACCGGCTCTGGCACCGGTACGGCAAGCAGCCGCTGACGGCGACAGCCTTCCGCCAGGTCGCGCTCGTGCACCGTCACGCGTCGCCTCCGATCGGGTGGGGCGGCTCGTTCGTGATCGACCTCGCAGAGGGCCGGCAGGTGCGCAGCAACACGGGCGCTCAGCAAAACATCTGGCTGCTTCCGGACGTGCCCGGCGCGCGTCCGGTCCGTGCTACCGCAGCCGTGGGCGGGACGGAGGCGCTCGAGCTGACGGGAGAGGCCGGTGGTTTCGAGGCAACAGTGCGGGCCGACGTCAGCCGCGTTGTCGCGACGCTCGTCGACGGCAGCGAGCGCGAACTCGCGATCGAGAGCGGCCGGGTCTCGTATGAGGCGGCAACCCCCGACGAGAGCGCTCACTCCGTGCAGGCGTTTGCGGGAGACCGTCTGCTCGCGTCGATCTCGATCCCCGTCGCCTGCGGCGGCGCCGCCGGCCCGTGCGCCACGGCCGAGCCGCTGCGCGGCGGTGCATTCGCGGTCCTGCGCTCGCGCGAGAAGACGAGCCTCGCCGAGGTCGATCCCAGGACGCTTGCGCCGCTGACCGGACGCTCGGCCACAATCGACGGCACGACAAGCGCACACGCGCTCTCCGCGGACGGCAGCTTGGCCGCGGTAGGCAGCTACGAGAACGCGACCGTGCGGGTCTTCGACACGGCTGCGCTCGACCGCGCCAAGCTGGTAGCCCCGCTCGCGCCGGGGAACGCCGGCATCCGGGGGCTCGAGTGGCTGGCACCCGACCGGCTCCTCGCGATCGTGCAGAAGTACAAGCGAAGTGATCGCCGCGCCGTCTCGGCACGCGAGCTCGTCGTCCTCGATCCTGCGGCACGAGGAATTGTCCGACGGACGCCGCTGCCGATCGGGCGCGCGATCGTCGATGTCCAGGCGAGCGGCGGCAGGCTGGTCGCGATTCTGCGCTCCTCGAACCATCGTGGCACTGGCATCACCCTCCTCGTCGCCGGCGCCGACGGTCGCGTCAGATCCCGTGAAATCCAGCTGAGGCGGACCGAGGGTGTCCTGCCCGAGACGCGGCTCACGCTCGAACGCGGCGGGAAGCGGGCGTTCCTGCTCGCCTGGCAGCCGAGCGGACAGCGGGGACCGCAGCCGCTGCGTGAGATCGACCTCGATCGCCTCGTCGTCACGGAGCGTCGGGTGACGATCGGCGAGGGGCGCTTCCACCTGCCATCCGCGTTCATGGCGCGGGCGGAGTCGTTCGGGGAGCATGGTGTGCTGATCAGCGGCGCCTTCGTCCCCCTCTTCCGGGACGGGAAGCACGTCCCGGCGGCGGGCACGTTCCTGCTCGACACCCGCACGTTTGTGATCCGCCAGCTCGACCCACGCGCGAACGCGTTCGCGGTCGCGGGCGACCGTGCCTACGCGTACGGATCGTCGGCGGTGCGAAACCCGCCCAGGCCGCGCGGAATCGGCGTCGCCGCGTACGCCTCGAGCGGGAAGCGGCTCTACCACGCCTTCGGGACACGGACGTTCACACGGCTCGTCGTCGCGGGTGGGTTCGGGCACTTGCTCCGCGGCGACCGTTCCGAGGGGCTTGCGTTCGAGCTCGAGACCGGGCGCTCGCTCGGCCCACAGCCGGCTCCCGACGGCGAGATCGAGGTCCTGGAGGCGGCGGACGCGGCTCCCGCGGCGAACGCCTCCGCGAGGCGTCCGTCGGCGGCGAGGGCGCCTGCCGCCGCGGATCCGTTCTCGCGCGTGGCAAATCGCGGTACCCGCGTCGAGGCGAAAGCAGAGAAGCGTGGGGAGCGGGAGATGACCCCGCGCGACCTGTTTCTCCTCCGGCGCGGCGAAGGGCGTGCCGTCTACCGGATCGGCGGGATCCGCGACGGTTCCAATGCCTGTTACGCCTCCGGTCCGGCGGACGAGGTGGGTCGTCTCGGCCAAGTCGGGTGCGGCCAGTCGAGCTTCCCCTCGCGGCAGCTCCCGATCTACGACATGTCCTCGCTACAGATGAAGCGCGGCGAGAAAGCCCCTCACCTCTTCCGCGTCGCCGGAGTTGCAGCCGACGCTGTCGCCGAGATCGGGCTGCTCGACGCGGATGGGGAGGTGGTCGCCCGCGTGCCGGTCGAGCGCAACGTCTACCTGCTCGCGGCACCGCCCGCCAGGGCCACCGCGCTCGCAGCGCTCGACGCCCAAGGAAGGATCGTCTACCGAAACGACCGCCGCCAGCGGGCGACGCCGGCTCCGGCGACACCGGGCCTGCTCGCCGGCTTCCGCGTCAAGCTGACCCTCCCGGACGGCTGGCGCGGCGAGATTCGCCGCTCGACCGCCGGCCCCGGCCGGGCACTCGTCTTCGCCGGCAACCGGCTGCCGGCGAAAGACCCAGCGATGCTCTCGCTCGTCCTCGACGAGCGCGACCCGCGCGCGCGACCCGCCTTCCCGCGTCTCCAGGATCCACCGCAGCTGTCCCGGCGCGACCTTCGGATGACGGGCGGTGGCGCGCGCGGTGAGCGCCGGTTCACGCTCAACGGACGCCAGTTCACGCTTCACGCCGGTTTCGGCGCGCCGCAGCCGACACCGGCCGCCCTTGCTGCTGCGAACCGGGTACTCGCGACGCTCCAGGTGGGTGCGATCGCCGTCCCCCCGGACGAGGCCAAGGCCGGAGAACCCCTCCAGCACGGCAGCGCAAACGGCGTCTCCGTGGACGTGCACCGATCCGGGCTCGTCGTTTTCCGCTTCGACCCGAACGGGAGCGCCTACCGACTGCTCGGCCGCAGGCAGGTCAGCGTCGCCTGCCTTACCTTCGACTCGGTCAGCCCCTGGGAGTCGAACGAGCGCTGGGTGTCGAAGCCCGCTGCGCCGACGATCCAGTTCGTCGCCAGCGAGGCGACGCGCCCGCGCCCGCCGTACGCCACCATCGACCAGGCCACCGAGGCGAAGCCACCGTTCGACGGCTGTCTCGCAAGCAGCCCGCACGGGCGCCGCTGGAACGACCCGCGCGGTCAGCACAGCCCCGCCGAGATTGCCTTCACCCCAGCGGGTCGCCGCTTCTTCGACGAACGCGCCGTCGCGCGCGACCTCGCGCTCTTCGTTCGCTCACCCAAGCTCGCGGCGGCTCGACGATCGATGAAACAGGGCGCGAAAGCCCCTGGCGCGTCCGCGATCACGCGCGGGTTGCCTTCGCGCGTGCTTGCGCTCACCAACAGCGCGAGCCCGACGGCGGTCGGAGAGATCGGCGTCTGGTCGGACGGGCAGCAGACGATCAGCGTCTCGGCCCGCTCGACCGCGGGAAAGCGCCTGTTCGTCGAGATCAGGGCCGGCCGGATCGCACGGCACAACCTTGAAGGGCTCGCGTTCGTCTTCTGATGCGAGAGGAGAACCATGACTCACCGGGCTAGCCTCGTCGTCCTGCTCGCCGGCCTCGCGCTGATCGGCTCGCCGGGCGCGGTCGGGGGCGGGGAGGCGGACGCCGGGGAACTGCGGGCGTTCGAGCGGCCGAAACGAGGGTCGGATGTCCTGCGTGCCCCCGTCGCTGCGTTCCTACGGGTGATCGACAGTCGGCGCATCGCCGTCTACCAAGACCGCCGTGGCCGTCGAACGACGCTCTTCGTCGCGAAGACACGCACGCAGCTCTG
>DATMEO010000131.1:0-5695 GCA_035556515.1 Gaiellaceae bacterium | reverse complement strand
AGATAGCCGGAGCCGGCGCCGAGGCCGGGGCCGGGGTGCGTGCTCGCGCCGATGTGCCAGAGCCGCTCGACCGGCGTCGCGTGTCCCGGCGACGCAGGCGTGGGGCGGAAGAGCAGGTTCTGGTCGAGCGAGCACGAGCCGGCGTAGATGTCGCCGCCGACCCAGTTCGGGTTCGCCGCCTCCATGTCCGCGGGCGACATGACGACACGCGCCACGGTCGCGCTGCTCAGGTTCTCGATGTGGCGGCCGATCCGCTCGACGATCCGGTCGGCGTACGCCTCGCGCAGCTCCTCAGTCCAGGTGCCGTCGCCGACATCGATCTCCCCGGCGGCGTCGCCTTTCGGCCTCGGCGGCAGCTCCTGCAGCTGCACCCAGATCACCCAGGATCCGTCCGGGGCGCGCGACGGGTCGACGGCCATGGGCTGGCCGAGCGCGATCGTCGCGTCGGCCGGGAGCAGGCCGCGGTCGGCCTCGTTGACGGCGCGCGAGACGCCGTCGAGGCCGGGGGTGAGGTGGAGGAGAGGCGTGCGTGCGAGGCGCTCGTCGCCGCGCCAGCGCGGCAGCTCGTTCATCGCGATGTGGATCTGCATCTCGCCGCGGCCGTAGCGGAAGCGCAGCGCCCGCTCGCGGATCCTGGCCGGTGCGTCGCTCTCGCCGAGCAGCCGCCCGTAGAGCTGCGTCGGGGTGACGCAGGCCAGCACGGCGCGGGAGGCCGCGACGGTCTCGCCGTCCGCGAGCCGGATCGCCGTCGCCTTTCCCTCCGAGAGGACGATCCGCTCGACCTCGGCGTCCGTGCGCAGCTCGCCGCCTGCCTCGCGCACGATCGCCGCCAGCGCGTCGACGAGGCTTGCCCCGCCGCCCTTCGGCACCGGCATGCCGCCGAGCTGGAGCGCGCAGGCGATCACCTGGGTCATGAAGCCGGACATCGCCTGGTCGGGCCCGAGACCGGTGTGGAGCACCCAGGGCGCGAGCAGGCCGTGCGCGCGCTCGTCCGGAAACGTGTCGTGGAGCCAGTCGCGGGCGGAGAGCAGCGAGTGCCCGGCGAACTCGACGAGCCCGCGCCTGCCGAACTGCTTGTAGGCCTTGCGGCCGAGCGAGAAACCCTGCCCCGACCAGAGCTCGGTGCCGAGCACGCCGAAGGCGACGTCGGCGGCGGCCATGAACTCGTCGAACTGGCGCTGCCACGGCTCTCCGAGCTCGGCGACGTTGGCGGCGCCGTCGGTGGAGAGATGGGCGCTCGAGCCGTCCGGGAACGCGGTCGCGGTCGGCAGGTCGGTGTTCAGGTACTCGAGCCCGAGACGGTCGAGATCGGGCTTCAGCTCGGCGTAGGCAGGGGAGCCGACCCAGAGCGGGTGCCAGGAGGAGAAGACCTCGTGCCGGAAGCCGGGCGCGGTGAGGCCGTCGACCGTCTTGATCGCGCCGCCGAGCCAGTCGTTCCGCTCGAGCACGCAGACGCGCCAGCCGTCCTTCGCGAGCAGCGCGGCACCTGCGAGTGAATTGATCCCGCTGCCGACGAAGACGGCGTCGAATCCGGCCACGCGCCGACTCTACTCGCTTGACATGTCACGCAAGCCGTTCTCGCATCACGCTCACGGCCTCCGCGCTCGCGTCGATCAGGACGTAGCGTCGGCCCAGCTTCGCCGCGACCGCGCCCAGGGTTCCGCTGCCCGCGAAGAAGTCGAGGCACCAGTCGCCGGGACGGGTCGAGGCGAGCACCATCCGACGGACGATCCCTTCCGGCTTTTGCGTTGCATAGCCGGTCTTCTCGCGCCCGTTCGTTGGCACGATCGTGTGCCACCAGACGTCCGTCGGGAGCTTCCCGCGCGCCGCCTTCTCGGCGGTGACGAGGCCGGGCGCCATGTAGGGCTCGCGGTCGACCTCCTCCGAGTCGAAGTAGTACGCGTTCGCGTCCTTGACGTAGACGAGGATGGTGTCGTGCTTCGCCGGCCAGCGACTCTTCGAGCGGGCGCCGTAGTCGTAGGCCCAGATGATCTCGTTGAGGAAGCACGCTCGCCCGAAGAGCTCGTCGAGCAGGAGCTTGCAGTAGTGCGCCTCGCGATAGTCGACGTGGAAGTACAGCGTCCCCGACGAGGTCAACAGCCGCCGTGCCTCTTCGAGCCGCGGTTCCAGGAAGCGCAGGTAGTCGTCGAACGAGTCGAGGTACGAGGACTCGGCGAGCACGCGTGTCCTGTACGTCCGTTCGCCGAAGCCGACCCGGTCACCGGCGTCGTCGGCGACGGTCTCCAGCGTGACGCGCTTCTGCGTGCGACCCGTGTTGAACGGGGGGTCGATGTAGACGAGCTGGAACGTTGCGTCCTCCAGCTCGCGCAGCAACGGCAGGTTGTCGCCGAGAAGAATCTCGTCAGCCACCGGCGTGCGCATCCTCACGACGATACGGGCGCAGGACGACGACGTCCTCGCTTGACATGTCACGGAGAAATCGGTGTAGTGCCCTCGTGCTCCTCCGCGAGGTCGAATATGCGCGGCCATCCTCGGTGGATGAGGCGATCCGGCTTCTCGGCGCCCACGAGGGAGCACGAGCGCTCGCCGGCGGCCAGACGCTCGTCAACGTGATGAAGGCACGCGCCGCCTCGCCGGACGTGCTCGTCGACCTGAACCGGCTCGACGAGCTGCGCGCGATCTCGGTCAGCGGCGACACGCTCCAGCTGGGCGCGATGGCGACCTACACGCAGATCATGGCGTCGTCGGAAGTGGACGTCTCCCGGCCGATCCTGGCCGAGGTGGCCGCGCAGATCGCCGACGTCCAGGTTCGCAACCGGGGCACGATCGGCGGCAACGTCTGCTCGAACGACCCGACGAACCACCTGCCGCCGCTGCTCGTCGCGCTCGGCGCGGCGATGACGATCCGCGGCGAGGCGGGCGAGCGGACCGTCGCCGCCGACGAATTCTTCCTCGGTGTCTACATGACCGTCGTCAGCGAGGGCGAGCTCCTGCTCTCGGTCTCGGTCCCTGCGGCGGCGAATGCCGCCGACGGCTTCTCCTCGATCACTATCGGCCGCGACGGAACCTGCCTGGCGAATGCGGCCGCCAGCCTGGCCGGCGAATCGGTGCGGATCGCGCTCGGCTGTGTCGACGCTGTTCCCGTCCTGCTGACCCCCACGAGCAGCGACGAGAACAGCGTCCGCCAGGCAGTCGAGGACGCCAGCCTCGATCCTCCCTCCGACGTGCACGCCTCGGCCGACTACCGCCGCCACCTCGCCGGCGTCTGCGCTGTGCGCGCCGTCGAGCGGGCACGGGAGCGAGGCAAGTGAGCAGCCAGGAGCCCTCCACGAGCCGAACGATCTCGGTCGAGATCAACGGCGAGACCTATGAGCGCGACGTCGACGCGCGGCGCCTGCTCGTCCACTTCATCCGCGACGAGATCGAGTTGACGGGGACGCACATCGGCTGCGACACCGGTAACTGCGGCGCCTGCACCGTCCACCTGGACGGGCAGGCGGTCAAGAGCTGCATGCTGCTCGCCGTCCAGGCCGACGGCGCGAAGGTCAGGACGGTCGAGGGGCTGGCGCCGAGCGACGACGAGCTGAGCCCGCTGCAGCAGTCCTTCTCCTCGCACCACGCGCTCCAGTGCGGCTACTGCACGCCGGGGATGCTGATGAGCGCCTCGGCGCTGCTCGAGCAGAACCCGCGCCCGACCGAGGAGGAGGCACGGACGGCGATCCAGGGCAACATCTGCCGCTGCACCGGCTACGTCAACATCGTCGAGGCGATCGTCTCGGCGGGAGGCAACGCGTGAGCACCACCGAGACCACAACCGCCCCGGTTGAGCTGCAGAAGGGCCACATCGGCCAGTCGATCCCGCGCAAGGAGGACAAGCGGCTCGTCCAGGGCCAGGGGATCTTCTTCGACGACGTGCGCCGGCACGGGATGGGCTACGTCCACTTCGTCCGCTCACCGCACGCGCACGCGAAGATCGTCTCGATCGACGTCGCCGGCGCGCTCGCGCTCGACGGCGTCTACGGGACGCTGACCGGCGACGAGGTGGCGATCCAGACCGATCCCTTCTTCGAGATGTCGACGGCGCCCGGGAACGAGATCAAGGACTACGCGCTCGCCGTCGGCAAGGTGCGCTTCATGGGCGAGCCGGTCGCGGCGGTCTGCGCGAGGACGCGCGAGCTCGCGCGCGACGCCGCCGAGCTCGTCGAGGTCGAGTATGAGCCGCTCGACGTGCTCGTCGACGCCCGCGAGGCGGTCAAGGACGAGACCGTCATGCACGACGATGCGGGCACGAACACCGTCTGGAGCGGCGTCTTCGACTGGGGCGACTGGGAAGGGGCGAAGGCGGAGGCCGACCGGATCGTCACGATCAAGGAGCTCCACTTCCACCGCTTCGCCTCGACACCGCTCGAGTGCGCAGGTGCCCTGGTCGAGTACGAGAAGCCGACCGGGCAATGGACGCTCCACTGCAACCACCAGATGCCCGGGGTCGGCGCGATCTGGATGGCGCCCGCCCTCCGCACCGGGATCGACAAGCTCCGCTTCATCACCAAGGACATCGGCGGCGGGTTCGGCAACAAGATCTGCCTGCACCCGTACTACGTGACGCTTTGCCTGCTCGCCCGGAAGCTGAACCGGCCGGTCAACTGGACCGAATGGCGCACCGACCAGCACACCGCGAACGCGCACGGAAACGAGCGCTGGTTCCACGACGTCGAGGTCGCGGTGAAGGACGACGGCACGATGCTCGGCTTCAACGTCAAGGCGCTCGACGACTGCGGCGCCTACCCGCGCTACGAGCCGCTCGGCTGCATCATCTGGGCGCAGGTGACCCCGGGCTGCTACGCCTGGCGCAACATCCGCGTCGACTTCACGCAGGTGACGACGAACAAGTCGCCGGTGTCGCCGAACCGCGGCTACTCGCGGATGCAGCACCTCTGGCTGACCGAGCGGATCTGCGACATCGTCGGCGCCGAGCTCGGGATCGACCCGGTCGAGATGCGCAAGCGCAACTACGTCAAGGCCGAGCAGATGCCGTACGAGACGCCGAACGGCTGCGTCTACGACTCGGGCGACTACGCCCGCTGCCTCGACATCGCGCTCGACCTGATCGGCTACGACACGATCGAGGAGCGCAAGGTGGAAGCGGCGTCGCGCGGCAAGCTGCTCGGCCTCGGGATCGGCTCGACGCTCGACTCCGGCACGAACAACTTCGGCCAGTCGCAGCTCCTGAACCCCGAACTCCAGTTCTCGGGCAACAACGAGGCGGCGACGGTGAAGCTCGACATCTTCGGCGAGATCGTCGTCACGCTGGGTACCGTCCCGCAGGGGCAGGGCCACGAGACGACCGCGTCGCAGGTGGTCGCGGACATCCTCGGCTGCTCGCCCGACCAGGTGAACGTGCGCCAGGGCCACGACACGTTCTTCAACTCGAACGCCGGCTTCTCGGGCACCTACGCCAGCCAGTTCGCGGTCACGGGGCTCGGCGCGGTCAAGGGCGCGGCCGATCTGCTGCGCGCCGAGATGATTCAGCTCGCGGCGGCGGTGCTCCAGTGCGACGCCGAGCAGATCGAGCTCGCGGACGGCTTCGCGCGGATCAAGGACGGTCCGGCAGAGGCGTCGCTGCCGTTCATGGCGTTGGGCGCGATCGTCAACGCCAACAACGCCTTCCTCCCGCCCGACTTCAACCCGACGCTGAACCATCGCTTCGTGTACCGCCCGTACTTCGGCATGGTCG
>DATMEO010000130.1:0-17215 GCA_035556515.1 Gaiellaceae bacterium | reverse complement strand
CCCTTCAACGCGCAGATCATCCGCCGGGCCTTCTCGCTCGAGCGGCAGCTGCGCGGCGAGGGGAAGGAGGTCAAGTTCATCGCGGTCGGCAAGAAAGGCCGCTCGACCTTCGCGTTCCGCCGCTACGAGACGGCGGGGGAGTACGTCGGCTTCACCGATCGCCCCGCCTACGCCGACGCCCAGGCGATCGCGCACAAGATCGCGGAGCTCTATACGACAGCCGAGATCGACCGCGCCGTCCTCGTCTTCAACGCCTATGTCTCGCCGCTCGTGCAGACCGTCACCGAGCTCGACCTGCTCCCGATCTCCGCGGACATCCTCGAGACCGACGAGGAGGAGCGCCGAGACGACGCGATGCGCGGCGACTTCATCTTCGAGCCCGAGCCGGAGGAGATCCTCGCCCGGCTGTTGCCGGTCTACCTCGAGACGCAGGTCTACCGCGCACTGCTCGAGTCGGCCGCGTCCGAGCAGGGGGCCCGGATGACGGCGATGAGGAACGCGTCGAAGAACGCCGGCGAGCTGATCGACTCGCTGACGCTGCAGATGAACCGCGCCCGCCAGGCCGAGATCACCCAGGAGATCCTGGAAGTCGTCGCCGGCGCCGAAGCGCTTTCGTAGCTCCGGCTGACACGTCGCTGCGGTCCCGTGGCCGGAGCCGGGCTTTGCCCGGCGGGAGGCCAGCGGCGGCTGATTCGAGCGCCACGGTGAAGGAGGGGGCCCACGGGGGAACTATGGGTTCCCCCGTGTTCCGCGCAGGAGATCCTGGAAGTCGTCGCCGGCGCGGAAGCTTTGTCGTAACTGCTGCTTAACAGCGGTTTCCGGGGGTCCATCTAGGATCGTGCGGGATGGAAGCGGGGGTCGACCTCAAAGAAGAGCCGGACCGGTTCGCGTCCGCGATCGACGTCGCGACGCGCCTGCTCGACAACATCGAGACGGTCGTCTACGGCAAGCGGGAGGAGGTCAAGCTCGTCCTCGCCGCGCTGATGTGCGGCGGCCACGTCCTGCTCGAAGACGTGCCTGGGACCGCGAAGACGGTGCTCGCGCGCGCGATCGGTGGCAGCATCGACGGTGTCTCGATCACGCGGATCCAGTGCACGCCAGACCTGCAGCCGACCGACGTCACCGGCATGTCCGTCTTCGACCAGAAGACGCGTGACTTCGAGTTCAGGCCGGGGCCGATCTTCACGAACGTCCTCCTCGTCGACGAGATCAACCGAGCGACGCCGAAGACGCAGTCGGCGCTGCTGGAGGCCATGGCCGAGGGCCAAGTGACCGTCGACGGTGAGACCCGCGAGTTGCCGAGCCCGTTCTTCCTGCTCGCGACCGAGAACCCGATCGAGTACGAAGGAACCTTCCCGCTTCCGGAAGCGCAGCTCGACCGCTTCCTGCTCCGCACCGCGCTCGGTTACCCCGGCGTGCTCGAGGAACGGCGGATCCTCGAGGAGCAGCGCTACCGGCACCCGCTCGGCGACCTGCAGCCCGCCGTCAGCCTCGACGACATCCGAGTGCTCCGCGACGCAGCCCAGCACGTCTACGTCGACGACGTCCTCCACAACTGGATCGTCGATCTCGTCCGCGCCACGCGCGAGCTCGACGTCGTCTCGATCGGCAGCTCCGTTCGCGGCAGCCTCGCGGTCGAGCGCGTCGCCCGCGCCTGGGCGCTCCTGAACGGGCGCGGCTACGTCGTCCCGGAGGATGTCGAGCGCCTGTTCCTCCCCGTGCTCGTGCACCGCGTCGTCTTCACGCCCGCACTCGTCGCCCGGGCGCGGGCGGCCGGCTGGCCCGCGGCGATCGAGGAGTTTCGCCAGGCGTGTCTCGAGCTGGCGCCCCGCCCCGGCTCCGACGAGGATCCCCTGTTTCACGAGCGGCCCGTCGAGCCGCGCCGCGCGTGAGCGGCGGCCAGACCTTCCAACTCATCTCGCGCCGCCGGCTGATCGGCCTGACGCACGGAACGATGCGCAGCGTCCGGCGCGGGCGCGGCACCGAGGTGGCAGGCTCGCGCGCCTATCGGCCGGGCGACGACATCCGCTCGATCGACTGGGCGGCCTCGGCCCGGATGTCGTCCGCCCGCGGCGCCGACGAGTTCGTCGTCCGCGAGCGCTACGCCGACGAGGGGCCGCGGGTCGTGATCGTCGCCGACCGCAGCGCCGAGCTCTCCTTCTTCTCACCGCCCCTGCCCTGGCTCGACAAGGCAGCGGCGATGCAGCGCGCGACCGACATCGTCGTCGCGAGCGCCGCCGAAGCGGGTGGCTTCGTCGGCTACCTGGACTACGCGGACGGCGAGCCGTTCTGGCTGCCGCCGCGCGGCGAGCGCCGCCTCGCCTACCTGCGCGAGGAGCGCGCGCACGAGGCGGGCTGGGGCGCACCCGTCGACGGAGTCGAGCGCTCCCTCGAGCATCTCTTCGAGCACCGACGCAACGTCACCGCCGGCAGCTTCGTCTTCGTCTTCTCCGACTTCCTCGATCCGCCCTCGCGCGAGACCTGGCTGACAGCCGTCGAGCACCTCTGGGACGTCATACCTGTCGTGATCCAGGATCCTGTCTGGGAGCAGAGCTTTCCCGACGTCGGCGGGATCGTCGTCCCGCTCCGCGACCCGCGCAGCGGCCGGATCACGCACGTGCGCCTGACGAAGAAGGAGGCGGCGGCGCGGCGCCGCGCGAACGAGGAGCGGCTGCTCGCGCTGCTCGACGAGCTGACGCTACTCGACCTCGATCCGGTGCTGCTCTCCTCGAGCGAATCGTCCGACGTGCTCGGCGCCTTCCTCGACTGGAACGAGTTCCGGCGCGCGCGGCGAGGGGTCGTGGCGTAGCGTGGCGGGCAGGCGCGCACTGGTCGTCGCCGCGCTCGGCCTTGTCGTGGTCGCAGTCGCCGGAGCGGCGTTCCTCCTCTTCCGTGACGACGGGGGCGAGGAGTCCGGGATCCTGCCGTTGCGCGCGCGGGCGACCCTCTCCGACCGGATCGTCGTCTTCGGCGACACCGTCCGCGCGCAGGTCGACCTCGCGCTCGACCTGCGACACGTCGACCCGAGCACTGTCCGGGTGCGTGTCGGCTTCGCGCCGTGGCGCCGCGTCGAGCCGCCGCGGGTGACGCGGACCGACGCCGGCTCGAGCTCGCACATCCGGATGACCTACGTGCTGCGCTGCCTGAAGCAGGCCTGCGTGCCCGAGCGAGACCTGCTTCCCTTCGAGTTCGAGCCCGCGCGGGTCGAGTTCCACAACCGCGCCGGGGGTCGCGGCGCGCTGCAGGCTCCGTTCCCCACCCTGACCGTGAACACGAGGATCCGCCCCGCCGACCTCGCCACCGCAGCGCCCTGGCGGCTCGACGTCACCAACGTTCCCGAGCCCTCCTACCGCGCCTCGCCGGGCCTGCTGCTGGCGCTCCTGATCGCCGGCAGCCTCGTGCTCTTCGCCGGCGGCGGCGCGCTGGCCTACGTCGGCTGGCCGCGTCGCCACGTCGAGCCGGAGCCCGAGCCCGTGCCGGAGCCCGAGCTGCTGCCGACGCCGCTCGAGCAGGCGCTCGAGCTGCTCGAGGACGCCGCGCGCGCCAATGGTGCGGCCGACCAGCGCCGCTCGCTCGAGCTCGTCGCCGAGGTGCTCGGCGAGCGCGGGGAGGAGGACGGGCTCGCGGAGGCCGCTCGCGCCCTCGCCTGGTCGCCGACGGCGCCGGGCCCCGACAAGACGAAGAGCCTCGCCGCCCGCGTCCGCGAGGCGCTCGACGAGGAGTTGCGGCAGCTCGAGGCGGAACGCCTCCGTGAGGAAGAGGAGCGCCGGCGTCGCTGGGAGGAGGCTCGTGCTCGGACTGAGTAGACGCCCCGCGATCGACACGCACGACACCGCCTCGTTCCGGGCTGCAGGACTGCGGACGCTCGCGCTCCGCGTTGTCTTCGGCGGTGGCGCGATCGTCCTGCTCACTGCGGCCGTGCTCAGCGCGCGCGATCTCGACCCGCGGGACCGCGGCCTGCTCCCGACCGGCACGACCGGCGTCGTCGTCCTCGACCTCTCGCTCTCGATCCTCGACGACCAGTCCGGGGTCGTCCGCCGCACGCTCCAGTCGCTGGTCGACTCGGATGCGCCCGTCGGCGTCGTCGTCTTCTCGGACGTGCCGTACGAGCTGCTGCCGCCGGGAACCCCGTCCCGGGAGCTGCGGCCGATCATCCGCCTGCTCACCCCGACCGGCTCGGGCGAGGTCGTCAGCCCGTGGTCGGACACGTTCCGGTCCGGCACGCGTATCTCGACCGCGCTCCAGCTCGCACAGGACATGCTCGAGGGCGACCGGGTGAAGGACGGCTCGATCCTGCTCGTCAGCGACCTCGAGACGTCGCCCGACGACGTACCCGAGACCGCGCGCGTCCTCCGCACGATCAAGCGTGCGGGGACGCCGGTCCGGCTGCTCGCGCTCGGCCCTTCGAGCGACGCACGTGCCCTCTTCGGCGGCATCCTCGGGCAGGAGGCCTTCACCCCGCTCGTCGAGGGCCCGGTACGCCAGGCGGAGCCGCCGGACGCGCGGAGGCGGCCGCTGCCGCGCGCCCTGCTCCTGCTCGCAGCGTTGTTCCTCGTCGCGCTCGCCGGCCACGAGCGCTACGCCGGGCGGCTCGCCCTCCCGGCGCCGCTCCGGCGGAAAGCGGTCGCATGAGACGCCGGCTGCCTCACCTGCCTCGTGAGCTGCTGCTCGTCGCTGCCGCCGCCTGCGGCATCCTCGCCGTCCTGTTCGCGCTCGTCGCAGTCGACGTCGCGCGCTCGCGCAGCGCGATCCCGGCCGACGACGTCCGCTTCGCCGCCGGTGCGCCAACGAGCGGTTGGAGCCCACGAGCGCTGGCGCCGTTCGGTGCCGGCGAGCGTGTGCTCGGCGTGCGGGACGACGTCGCGTTCCGTCGCATGCTCCGCCTGGTGCGAGCGAGCAGGCTGCTCGACTACACGGTGTCCGATCCGATCCTCGCGATCCGCCGGACCGAGTTGGCCGAGCGGCTGGAGTCGATCGTCGTTCACGACCCGGACCCGGTGCTCCGCTCCCGTGCCTCGAGCCTGCTCGGTGTCGTCAGCGTCGCCTCCTGGAATTCGAACGCGAGCCCGTCGCAGGGAACGACGCAGCAGGACCGCTCCGAGCTATTGCTGGCCGCGATCGCGAGCTTCGAGCAGGCGATCGGCTTCGATCCCGGCAACAACGACGCCAAGTACAACCTGCAGTTGATGCTCCAGCGCGGCCAGGGGCTGCTGCCGACCGAGGCCGCCGCCGGCCGTAACCCGTCCGCGGGAGGCAAGGGCTCTCGCGGCGCCGGCGCCGGTGCGCCCGGCAGCGGTTACTGATGGACGTGACATTGCTGACGCCGCTGGGCGCCTTGATCGCGCTCGGCGTCATTGTGCCGCTCGTCGCGCTCGGGCTGCTCCACCGTCGCGGCGCGGCGGTTCGGCGCTCACTCGGACTGCCGGAGCCCCGGCCGCGCGTCGTCAGGGCTGCAATCGCGGCGGTCGTCGTCGCCGCGGCCCTGCTCGGGCTGGCCGCCGCGCAGCCGCGGGTCGAGTGGACCTCCGACCAGCGCGTGCGCGACGACGCGGAGGCGATCATCGTGCTCGACACCTCGCGCTCGATGCTGGCACGGACGAGCCCGCGCTCCCAGATCCGCTTCGCCCGAGCGACCGCGGCTGCGCTGCAGTTTCGCGACGCCTTCGAAAACGTGCCGACCGGAATCGCGTCGTTCACAGACCGCGTGCTGCCGCATCTCTTCCCGAGCCCTGACGCCGACGTCTTCGCCGCGACGCTCAGCCGGTCGCTCGGCATCGACCGGCCGCCCCCGCACGGCGCGTTCGTCTCGACCGCGACCCGGCTTGAGGCGCTCGAGACGATCGTCAGCCGCCGCTTCTTCACCCCGACCGTCCGCAACCGGCTGATCTTCGTGATCACCGACGGCGAGAGCGTCCCGATCGCAGGGGCGAAGATCGCCGCCGCCTTCCGCCGCCCGCCGGGGGTCGACACGATCTTCCTGCACGTCTGGAGCGGCGACGAGCGCGTCTTCGACGGGGGCCAGCCGGAGCCGCAGTACAGCCCGGATCCACGTTCGCGCGGCATCCTCGACGCCGCCGCCGACACGCTCGGCGGCCGCGTCTTCGCCGAAGACGAGCTCGACGGAGCGATCGCGGCGGCCCGCAACGCGCTCGGAGACGGCACGACCGTCGTCCAGGGCCAGAAGCGGAACCGGATCGCGCTCGCGCCCTACCTCGCCGGGGCGGTCTTCCTGCCGCTGGCGCTGCTGCTCTGGCGCCGCGACCGCTGACGGGCTAGCCGTGCGGGTCCAGGACGTCCTGGAACCAGGGCTCGACCGCTTCCGGGTACCCCGTCTCGTCCATGTAGGAAACGGCGCGGCTCGCAAGCCAGAGCACGCTCTCGGGGCTCGCCTGCTCGAGCACGCGCCGAACGGCCTCGTCGCCCTCCCGCGGGCCGCCCCGGAGGCCGGCCTGAGCCCGCCGCAGCCGCGTGAGCGCGAACGCCGCCTCGTCGATCGCCGTGCCGTTCTCCTCGTACCAGTCGACGCCTTCTGCGCGCGCGAGAGCACCCTCCGCCCGCTTGGCCAGCCGCCCCGCCTCCTCGGCCGCGACGAAGTCGTCCGCCGGCTTTCTCGGCCCGTGACCTCGATCCGGAAGTTTCATATTCGTCTCCTAACTATTTGTCCTCGACAACGTCACACATCATGATCCTGCACTCAGACCGCGGCACGGGCCAGCACTCGGCACGGGAGAGTAGGCAGGAAGAATCGTTAACGGAGGGGATACATGAGCAAACGCTCACTTTGGCTTCTGGCGGGCCTGGTGCTCGTCGCGAGTCTGATCGTCGGTCCGGGCGCGACAGCGTCGCCGGCGAAGACAAATGCCGGCACGATCGTGTTCATCCACGATCAGGAGCCCCCGAACCTGCAGGGCCCGTGGGTCGGCAACAACCTGTACGCGACCAGCCTTGTGCTGAACAACATCTGGTACGGCTGCCAGATCCGCAACTCTGCGGCGGCATTCGTGCCGCGGCTGTGCGCGGCGAAGCCGACCGTCACGAAGCGGAGCCCGCTGACCGTCAGGTTCACGTACAAGAAGGAAGCGGTGTGGAGTGACGGCAAGCCGGTCGTCGCCGAGGACTTCTGGGCGACCTGGCAGGTCTTCGTCAACGCGAAGCACAACCCGATCAGCCGCACCGGCTGGGAGGACATCAGGAGCGTGACGCGCGGCAACGCCAAGACCGTCACGGTCGTGTTCAAGAAGGTGTACGCGGACTGGGAGTCGCTCGTCTCGAGCGGCCCGTACCCGGCCCACATCGTCAAGGGCAAGGACATGAACGAGATGTTCTTGAACAACCTTCCTGTCTCGAGCGGCCCGTGGAGGTTCGCGAGCTGGCAGAAGGGCGTCCAGATCACGGTGACGAAGAACGCCCGCTTCAAGGCGGGCCCGGCGATGAAGCTCGATCGCCTCGTCTTCCGGTACATCCTGGACACGAACTCTCGCTTCCAGGCGCTGAAGGCCGGCGAGGGTCAGGTCATGGAGCCGCAGCCGCAGCTCCAGATCGCCGACTTCATGAAGGACAGCAAGTTCAAGGTCGACACGAAGGTCGGCTACACGTACGAGCACATCGACTTCCAGTTCGGCAAGGACGGGCATCCGGCTCTCAAGCAGCCGTACGTCCGCCAGGCCCTGATCCAGGGCATGAACCGGCCGCAGGTCGCGGGCGCGCTCTACGGTGAGATCTCGAAGGGCCTGCCGGCTCTGCAGAGCCTCATCTACAAGCCGTTCGAGACCCCGTACAAGAAGAACTTCGATCAGTGGAAGTTCAACCAGACGAAGGTGATCAGCCTGCTCAAGGGCAAGGGCTGCACCGGCGGTCCGGATCGGCCGAGCTCGGGCAACGACAAGATCTTCTCGTGCCCGAACGTCGGCAAGCTGTCGTTCCGCTTCTACACGACGACGGGCAACCAGCTCCGCGCCCTGACGTTCGAGATCATCCAGCGGCAGCTGAAGTCGGTCGGCATCGAGCTGCTTCCGCGGTTCGAGACGGCCGGCGTCATGTTCGGCACGACGCTGCCGTCGCGTAACTGGGACCTGATGCTGTTCGCGTGGGTCGGCTCGCCGGCCTCCTCGATCACCGTCAAGGACATCCTCGGCTGCGGTGGCGACCAGAACGACGGCGCCTACTGCAACCAGGCCCTGTCGAAGGTCCTGACGAAGGTGTCGACGACGCTTGACGCCGGTGAGCGCGCGAGGCTGCTCAACGACGCCGAGCTGAAGTACGTCGCCAAGGACATCCCGTCGATCCCGATGTTCGCCCGGCCGCTGTACACGATCAATGCGGCCAAGGTGAAGGGTGTCGGCGTCAACCCGACGCAGGAAGGTAGCCCCTGGAACATCTCGTCCTGGGCCGCCTAGAACCACCGGTTCCCAGCTTCTGAAGGGAAACATCCGGGTCCCGCCTCCGCCTCTCCGGGCGGGGGCGGGACTCGGCCATTAGGATCCCGAACCGAGTACAGGACACGATGCCCCCGTGCTGACCTACATCATTCGCCGACTGCTCTACAGCACCGTCGTGCTGGTGCTGGCGAGCTTCCTCGTCTTCACCTTCGTCACCGTGTCCGGCGACCCGCTCGCGGGGCTCCGGATCTCGCCGAACGTCTCCGAGCTGACGGTGCAGAACGTGATCGACCGCAAGCACCTCGACGACCCGATCCCCAAGCGGTACCTCTACTGGGTCCAGGACGCTGTCTCGAACCAGTTCGGCTCGACGCTCCTCGACAACCGCCCGATCCTGCCCGAGCTCTGGCGCGTGATGAAGCACACGCTCCAACTCGTGCTGGTAGCGCAGTTACTCATCGTCTTCTTCGCCGTCCTGATCGGCGTCTACTCCGCGATCAGGCAGTACTCGGCCTTCGACTACACCGTGACCACGTTCAGCTTCCTCGGCCTCGCGACGCCAGTGTTCTGGCTGGCGCTGATGGCCCAGGTCGCCGTGGTCCAGATCTACGAGCGTACGGGGCACCGACTGTTCCCGATCGCGAACCTCAACTCGGTCGACCCGGGGACCGGAATTGACTTTTGGATCGACCGGGCGCACCATCTCGTGCTGCCCGTCTTCGTGCTCATGGTCGCCGGGATCGCCGCCTACTCGCGCTACATGCGCGCCGCGATGCTCGAGGTGATCAACTCCGACTACGTGCGCACAGCCCGCGCCAAGGGCCTGAACGAGCGCAGGGTGATGATGAAGCACGCGCTCCGGAACGCGCTGATCCCGCTCGTGACGCTGGTCGCACTCGACTTCGGCACGCTCATCGGCGGCGCCATCGTCACCGAGACCGTCTTCTCGCTCGACGGGATGGGCCTCTACTTCGTCACCGCGCTCTTCGCCAACGACCCCTATCCCGTGATGGCCTTCTTGATGGTCACCGCCGTGATGATCATCATCTTCAACCTGATCGCCGACATCGCCTACGGCCTGCTCGACCCACGCGTGCGCTATGACTAACCGCGCGCCGGGAGACGACACGCGCGCCCAGGACCGGGAGGACGTCCCGCTCGACACTTTCAGCGTCGGCCAGCCGGCGTCCGCGCAAGGCAACCCTGGTGCGATCGCCGTGCCCGAACAGCCGATCGCGCCGCTTTCGTCTTCGCCCGCGCTCGCGATGGGTCACAGCGAGTTCGGCGACGTGGAGGCACCTGCCGCCGACCTGATCGCGCAGCAGGCAGGCGTCGAGCCGAAGGCGCGCAGCCAGTGGGCGTACGCCCGCATCCGCTTCTTCCGTCACAGGATGGCAGTGGTCAGCCTCGTCGTGCTGTTTCTGATCTGCCTCGTCGCGATCTTTGCCAAGCGGGTGGCGCCCTACGCCTACGACGAGCTCGATCTCTTCAACACCACTTCGCCGCCGACGACGAAGGACAAGCATCTCTTCGGCACCGACCTGCTCGGCCGCGACTATCTCAGCCGCGTCATCTTCGGCCTGCGGACGTCGCTCTGGGTGGCGTTCTTCGTCGCCTTCCTCTCGACCGCGATCGGGACGACGATCGGGTCGCTGGCCGGCTACTACGGCGGCGCGGTCGACAACCTGCTGATGCGCTTCACCGACCTGATCCTGACCCTGCCGGGTCTCGCCGTGCTCCTGACGGCGGCCACGTTCTTCGGCAACGGCGATCCGCTCAAGATCGGGCTGATCCTCGCGCTCCTGCTCTGGACGGTTATCGCCCGCATCGTCCGCGGCGTCTTCCTCTCGCTCCGCGAGAAGGAGTACGTCGAGGCCGCCAAGGCGAGCGGTGCCGGCGATGCCCGCATCATCCTGCGTCACATGCTCCCGAACGCGCTCGGACCGATCATCGTCAACACCACGCTGATCATCGCCGCCGCAATCCTGATCGAGGCGGCGCTGTCCTTCCTCGGCTTCGGGATCCAGCCGCCCAACCCGTCGCTCGGCACACTGATCGACGACGGCCAGGGCGAGGGCTTCGAGAAGTGGTGGCTCGTGACCTTCCCGGGTCTGGTCATCGTTGTGATCGCACTTGCGATCAACTTCATCGGCGACGGCTTGCGCGACGCGCTGGACCCGACCCAGCGGAGAGTTCGTGCCTGATCCGATCCTCTCGATTCGAGACCTGACAGTCGAGTTCAAGACCGAGGACGGCATCGTCCAGGCGGTCACGGACGTCAGCTACGACCTGATGCCTGGCGAGGTGCTCGGCATCGTCGGTGAGTCCGGCTCGGGCAAGAGCGTCTCGATGCTCTCGATCCTCGGCCTTTCGCCGCAGGCCCACCTCCCGAAGGGCGAGGCGCTCTACAAGGGCAAGGACCTGCTGAAGATGTCGGACAAGGAGCTGCGGCAGATCCGCGGCGGCGACATGGCGATGATCTTCCAGGACCCGATGACGTCGTTGAACCCGGTGCTCACGGTCGGCAACCAGATCGTCGAGGCGCTGCTCGTCCACAACGAGGGCATGAAGGACGACGCAGCGGAGAAGCGCGCGATCGAGCTGCTGGAGGTCGTCGGCGTGCCGTACGCCGATCGCCGCATCGACCAGTACCCGCACGAGTTCTCCGGTGGCATGCGTCAGCGCGGGATGATCGCCATGGCGATCGCGAACAACCCGAGCGTCCTGATCGCCGACGAGCCGACGACCGCGCTGGACGTCACGATCCAGGCCCAGATCGTCGAGGTGCTGAAGGCGGCCCGCGAGGAGACCCACGCAGCGATCGTCCTGATCACGCACGACCTCGGCCTGATCGCCGAGCTCGCAGACCGCGTCGTCGTCATGTACGCGGGCCGCGTCGTCGAGCTCGCCGACGTCTTCACGATCTTCAACGAGCCGCGGCATCCGTACACCGTCGGGCTGATGAACAGCCTCGCTCGCCTCGACGCCGAGCAGGAGTGGCTGCAGCCGATCCCGGGGCAGCCGCCGAGCATGATCGCGCCCCCGCCGGGTTGCGCCTTCCACCCGCGCTGCACGTTCTCGCGCGGGCGACTGCCGTGCCGCACCGACATCCCCGAGTTGCGCCAGATCGGCGACAGCGCCCCGCACGTCTCCCGCTGCCACTACGCGGAGGAGCTGGCCGAGGCGCACGTCGTCGCCGGCGCGGCGGCGGTGGAGGAGGGGAGATGAGCAACGGCGACGCCGGCGGCGGCGAATGGCTCCAGAGCCCGGCACCGGACGACTCTCCGGTGATGGCATCCGACGACGCGTTGCTCCGGGTCGAGGGGCTCGTCAAGCACTTTCCGATCAAGGCCGGCGTCTTCAAGCACACAGTCGGCGCCGTCCGCGCCGTTGACGGGGTCGACCTCTCGGTGCGCAAGGGCGAGACGCTCGGCGTCGTCGGCGAGTCCGGCTGCGGCAAGACGACGCTGGGCCGCACGATCATCAAGCTGGTCGAGCCGACCTCCGGCTCGATCGTCTTCGACGGCCGCGACATCACCGGCCTCGGCCGCCGCGCCATGCGTCCGGTGCGCCGCGAGATTCAGATCGTCTTCCAGGATCCCTACGCGTCGCTGAACCCGCGCATGACCGTGAGCGAGATCGTCGCCGAGCCGCTGCGGATCCACGGCATCTACGGCGGCTCTGAGGGCAAGAAGCGCGTGTCGGAGCTGCTGCGGACGGTCGGCCTCAGCCCGGAGCACGGCAACCGCTTTCCGCACGAGTTCTCCGGCGGCCAGCGCCAGCGCATCGGCGTCGCCCGTGCGCTCGCGCTCAACCCGTCGCTGATCATCCTCGACGAGCCGGTCTCGGCGCTCGACGTCTCGATCCAGGCGCAGGTCGTCAACCTGCTCGCGAGCCTGCAGAACGACTTCGGGCTCACCTACATGTTCATCGCCCACGACCTCTCGGTCGTCCGCCACGTCTCCGACCGCATCGCGGTCATGTACCTCGGCAAGATCGTCGAGGTCGGCCCGCGCGACGACATCTATCGCACGCCGATGCACCCCTACACGCAGGCGCTGCTGTCCGCCGTCCCGATCGAGTCGCCGAACCAGCGCGGCAAGCGGAGCCGGATCGTGCTCGAGGGCGACGTCCCGAGCCCGGCGAACCCGCCCTCCGGCTGCCGTTTCCGGACGCGCTGCTGGAAGGCGCAGGAGCTCTGCGCCGAGCAGGAGCCGCCGCTCGTCGCACACGATCCTGCGCGTCCCGAGTTGCTCTCGGCCTGTCACTTCGCCGAGGTGCTGCGGCCGCTCGAGCTGTCGGCCGACGAGGCGCCTGCAGAGGCGCCGACGACCGCGATCTAAGCGAGTCCTACTGCCGCTGGATCTCGGGCTTGTGCCGCTCGAGCGCGCGCACCTTGACGCCCTCGCGGCGCAGGCTCGCGAGCGAAGCCTGCACGGTGTTCCACTGCTCGAAGTTCAGCGCCCGCGTCGCCTGGGCCTGGTCCGGGAACGCCTCGAACGTCTCCACGGTCGAGATGATCTCGTCCGAGAGCGCCACCAGGCGCTCGGCGAGGAGGTCGCGCTCGTCCTCGAGGTCGCCCGGCGCCTCGGCCGTGCGGACGTCGGCCGCAGCGCCGCGGACATCGACGGCGGCCACCTTCATCCGCGCCATCAAATCGTCCCACGAGCTCGCCTGAACGATCTGGGCGAGGCCGGCGTCGGTGTCGTTCCGGGCCGTGATCATGGCCGTGGAGAACTCCTCCTTGGACGCGTCGCTCCCGCCGCACGCGGCCAGCAGGAGCGCCGCGAGGAGCGCGAGGATGATCGAGACCGGCCGCACCACCCGGCCATAGTAGCCAGAGCCCTTGAGCCCTTCTAACTTCCGGTCGATAACAGACGTCAGAATGACCATGGTGGGACACCCGACCGGAGTCCTGTGCGAACGCGCCCGAACATGGGCGGCGCTCGCGCCGGACGGCGAGCTCTCCGAGCTCGAGCGGAAACTGCTCGACGCGCATGTGCAGCGGTGCGCAGCCTGCGCCTATTTCGCCCTCGAGGTCGCCGCCGTCGCCGCCGAGCTTCGCGCCGCGGGGCTGCAGCCGCTGCCGCGCCCGCTCGTGGTGCCAATCTGGCGCCGTCGTCCGGTGTACGCGCGCGTCCGCACCGTCGGCGCCGCTGCCGCGGTCGCCGTGATGGCCCTCGGGATCGCTTCGCGCGCGCCACTCTCCGGAAGCGACCGCGAGCTGCTCGAGCTGCCGCGAGTGACCAACTTCGCGAACACCGCGCCGGAGCGGGAGGTCGAGCTGATCACCCGCCGGGTCGAGAACGAGAAGGCCGGGAGCACTCGCTTCCGCCCGCGCAGACCCGGCGTCGTCATGCGCCCGGTCTGACCGGTTCGATCTAACTAAACTCACGTTTGCCACGTCTAAGGTGGCGTGGCGGCGCCGAAGCACTCCGATCTGCTCTCGTCCGGTGCGGGGCTTGCGGCCTCGGTCGCGGTCGAGACGCACGGCGAGCTGGGCGAGCTCGACGAGATCAAGGCGCGCGGCTACTGGGAGCAGGTCTGGCTCCGCTTTCGCCGCGACCGGGTCGCGATCGCCGGCGGGCTTTTCATCATCGCGCTGCTCCTGGTCGCGTTCGTGGGCGCGCCGCTCGCCGAGCGGCACCTCGGGCACGGGCCGAACGACGTCAACACCGCCGGCGGACTCGACCCGTCCTCGCAGCTTCCCGTCGGGCCCTGGACGACCGTCACGACCGAGCCGTACCCGGGCGCGCCGGGCGAGTGGAACGACACCCTCTACGTCCTCGGCGCCGACTCGCAGCTCGGGCGCGACATGTTCCTGCGGCTGCTCTACGGCGCGCAGACCTCGCTCCAGGTGGCGATCCTGGCCACGTTCCTGTCGGTCTCGATCGGGCTGATCATGGGCCTGATCGCAGGCTACTACCGGGGCACCGCCGATACGGTCGTCTCGCGCCTGACCGAGATCGTGATGGCGTTCCCGTACCTGCTCTTCGTGATCGCAGTCGCGGCGACCGTGGGCGAGCGGCTCAACACGATCACGTTCGGAGGGCTGCTCCATCCCGGGGTCTTCACGCTGGTCCTGATCTTCGGCGTCTTCGGCTGGTTCTATCCGGCCCGGATCATCCGCTCGCAGATCCTCTCCCTGCGGGAGAAGGAGTTCATCGAGGCGGCCCGGATGACCGGCGCCGGCGACTGGCGGATCATGCAGTCGCACCTGCTGCCGCATCTCGTGGCGCCGCTGATCGTCTACTCGACCCTGATCGTCGCCACCAACGTGATCGCCGAGGCGGGCCTCTCCTTCCTCGGCCTGGGGATTCCCGCCCCGACCGCGAGCTGGGGAAACCTGCTCGCCGAAGGCCCGAACTACTACCTGACCCAGCCGTGGCTGATGGTCTGGCCCGGGCTCGCGATCCTGCTGACGACGCTCGCCTTCAACCTGCTCGGCGACGGCCTCCGCGACGCCTTCGATCCCAGGGCCGCGCGCGCCTAGTCGCCAAATGGCTAATCAAGGTTATATCGCCACCAACATTCCGACCAGCCGACCTGAGCTCGGGCGGGGCCGTTCCGGCGCCCCGCCCGGCCTTGTCCCCGACCCGAAAGGCCCGCCCTGTTCCAGTACCTGATCAGACGACTCCTCTGGGCCGCGGTGCTCTTCCTCGCCGTCACGATCGTCACGTACGTGATCTTCTACGTGACGCCGTCGGACCCGGCGCGGCTCGCCGCCGGGCAGGGCGCGACGCCGGCGGACGTCGAGCGCGTCGCCGAGCGCCTGCACCTGGACGAGCCGGTCTGGGAGCAGTACGGCCGCTTCCTCTGGCAGCTGGTGGGCGAGCAGTCACTCGGCGAGTCGTTCGTCAACCGGCAAGACGTGAACGACATCGTGCTTCGGGCCGCGCCGGTGACGGCTGCACTCGTCTTCGGCGGCGCCATCTTCTGGCTGACGCTCTCGATCCCGATCGGGATCATCTCCGCCCTGAAGCCGCGCTCACTGGTCGACCGCGCCGGCATGGTCTTCGTCCTGATCGGGCTTTCGGCGCACCCGGTCTGGATCGGCCTGATCTTCGCCTACTTCATCGGCTTCAAGCTCGAGCTGACGCCGATCACGGGCTACGCCGACTTCTTCAACCCCTCGCAGGAGCAGGGCGGCCCGGTGCAATGGGCCTACCACATGCTCCTGCCCTGGTCGACGTTCGCGATCCTCTTCGCCGCGCTCTACGTGCGCCTGATCCGGGCGAACGTGATGGAGACGATGAACGAGGACTACGTGCGGACGGCGCGCGCGAAGGGTGCGCCCGAGCGCCAGGTGATCCGCTCACACGTGCTCCGGAACAGCATGCTGCCGGTGGTGACGATCCTCGGCATGGACATCGGGATCGCGCTCGGCGGCGCCATCTTCACCGAGTCGATCTACTCGCTGCCGGGACTCGGGCGGCAGGTGTTGCAGAGCTACGAGAACTTCGACCTGCCCGTGATCCAGGGGATCGTCGTCTTCTCGACCCTCTGCATCATCATCTTCAACCTGATCGTCGACCTGCTCTACGCGGTCATCGACCCCCGAATCAGGCTGACGTGAGCTCGCTCGCGTTCCTGGGCGTCAGCCTTTCGCGGAGCCCGGCTCCGCCGGGCGGGAGCGAAAGGCGGCCAGGGGCGTGAGCCTGCTGGAGGTCAGGCAGCTGCGGACGAGCTTCCGCACGGACGACGGCATCGTCAAGGCCGTCGACGGCGTCAGCTTCTCGGTCGAGAAGGGGAAGACGCTCGGGATCGTCGGCGAGTCGGGCTGCGGCAAGAGCGTCACCTGCCTCTCGATCATGGGACTGAACAACCCACGTAACACGATCTCCGAGGGCGAGGCGCTCTTCAAGGGCCAGGACCTGCTGCAGATGAGCCCGCGCAAGCTGCGCGCCCTCCGCGGCAACGACATCGCGATGATCTTCCAGGACCCGATGACGTCGCTGAACCCGGTGCACACGATCGGGAAGCAGCTCGTCGAGGCGGTGATGCTGCATCGAGACGTGACGGGCCGCGACGCGAAGCTGCGCGCGCTCGAGCTGCTGAAGGCGGTCGGGATCCCGCACGCCGACCGGCGAATCGACGACTACCCGCATCAGTTCTCGGGCGGCATGCGCCAGCGCGTGATGATCGCGATGGCGCTGATCAACGAGCCCGACCTGCTGGTCGCCGACGAGCCGACCACCGCGCTCGACGTGACGACGCAGGCGCAGATCCTCCGGCTGATGAGGACGCTGCAGGAGGAGTTCGAGACCGCGATCATCATGATCACGCACGACCTCGGGGTCGTCGCCGAGGTCGCGGACGACGTCGTCGTCATGTACGCCGGCAAGGTCGCCGAGGAAGGCTCGGTGGACGAGATCTTCACGCGGCCCCACCATCCGTACACATGGGGGCTGCTCGGCTCGCTGCCGCGCCTCGATGCGGACGTGGAGCGGCTCGTCCAGATCCAGGGCTCGCCGCCGTCGCTGCTGAAGCCGCCACGCGGCTGCCGCTTCCATCCGCGCTGTCCGTACGTGCTGGACGTCTGCGACTCCGTCGTCCCGGAGTTGCTCCCCGTCTCGAACTCGCCGCAGCACCTGCAGGCGTGCCACCTCGACGAGGAGACGAAGGATCGCGAGGTCCAGAAGCTGCTCGCAGGCACGCTCGCGGAGGCGTCCTAGTGGGCGAGGACCTGCTCGTCGTCGAGGATCTCGTCAAGCACTTCCCCGTCACACGCGGGATCGTCTTCCAGAAGCAGGTGGCGAGCGTCAAGGCCGTCGACGGGATCAGCTTCACGGTCAAGCAGGGGGAGACGCTCGGGGTCGTCGGCGAGTCGGGGTGCG
>DATMEO010000129.1:0-2047 GCA_035556515.1 Gaiellaceae bacterium | reverse complement strand
TCGCCGGCGACAGGTCGGTCGACACCACGCGTGCGACGCGGCTCGCGAGAACTGCGGCCATGTCGCCGGTCCCGCTCGCCAGCTCGAGGACGGTGTCTCCCGGCTGCGCGTGGAGCGCGGCGAGCAGCGCAGCGGTGACCGGTGCTGTGAAGGCCGCGATCGAGCTCTGCTCGGCCTCCCATCCGCTCGCCGCTGCGTCCCAGCGCTGCCGGAGCTCGTCCTGCGCGTCTATGCGGCGACCGTCGTCGCGAACTGCGGAATGATCTCGCTCCCGTACGTGGCGAGCACTTCCTCCTGCCCGTGAGTCATCAGGTAGATGTTGAACTGGTCGACCCCGATCGACTCGAGCTCGCGCAGCTTCGCCGTCGCCTGCTCGGCGGTCCCGAGCACGCAGAAGCGATCGCAGATCTCGTCGGTGACGAACTCGCCGTGCTTCGCGCCGACCCGAGAATGCTCGTTGTAGTCGTAGAACTTGCGCGCCTCGACGTAGTCGGTCAGGACCTTCGGCACGACGGAGCCGTCGGTGCCGTAGCGGTCGATCAGATCCTGGACGTGGTTCGAGACCATGGCCGGGAACCAGCGCACCTGCTCGCGGGCGTCGGCGAGGTCGTCCGAGATGTGGCTCGGCGCGCTGACGATGCACTTGAGCGCGGCCGGGTCGCGGCCAGCCTCCTCGGCCGCCGTGCGGGCCGTGGCCATGATCCACTGGATGATGTCCGGGTCGGCCAGCTGGATGACCACGCCGTCGCCCTGGCGTCCCGCGACGGCGAGCGCCTTGGGGCCGTAGCCGGCCACATGCATCTCGATCTCCGGCAGCTCCGGCCGCACCCACTTGAGCTGGAGGTCCTTGTCGTTCCAGTGCACCTCCTTGCCGTTCATGAACGGCTTCACCATCGTCAGCGCTTCCTCGAAGTCGGCCACCTTCATCGGCTTGCGGCCGATGTAGCGCACCGCCGAGTCGCCGCGCCCGACGCCCATGATCATCCGGCCGTCCGAGATGTCCTGCAACGTCGCGTAGGCGCTCGCGAGCACCGTCGGGTCACGTGTGGCCGGGTTCGTGACCATGTGCCCGAGCTTGATCGTGGACGTCTCCTTGGCGAGCACGGCCATCACGGGCATCGACTCCTGCCAGAGCACGTGCGAGTCGTAGGTCCAGCCGTACTGGAAGCCGTGCGATTCGGCGAGCTTCGTCAGCTCGATCAGGCGCTGGTACGGCGGATCGGGCAGGACGGTGACGCCGAAGCTGAGCATGGGACCCCCGATGGTCGTGAGCAGGGAAACCGTGATTCTCGCGCGAATGGGCGCGCATGGCAACGTGGCCGTATTACCTGTTCGCCGTCGCCGCCGGTGCGATGCTGCCCTTCCAGTTCGGGATCAACTCGGTGCTGGCGCGCTACGTCGACGGCGCGGCGCGTGCGTCGCTCGTCTCGTTCGTGGTCGGCGCGCTCGTCCTGCTGGTGGCGGTGCTGCTCTTCTTCCGCGGGGTGCCCTCGGCCGAGAAGGCGGGCGAGGCGCCGTGGTGGGTGTGGGTCGGCGGCCTCCTCGGCGCCTTCTACGTGCTCGGCAGCGTCGTCACCGCGCCGAAGCTCGGCGCAGCGACGCTCGTCGCGCTGATCCTGGCCGGCCAGGCGGCGGCGTCGCTGACGGTCGACCACTTCGGCCTCGTCGGCTTCCAGGAGAACCCGGTCACCCCGGGGCGGCTGCTCGGGATCGGGCTTGTCGCGGCCGGGGTCGTGCTCGTGCGCGTCTTCTAGACGATTGTGTTGGAACAACACAAGCCCAGCGCGCGCCGCACGCTGTCGTCGGCGAGCGAGCCGGCGACGAGGTCGGCTCCGTCGAGCACGACGCCCGGGAAGGACGGGATCCCGAGCACGAACATCCCGGCCGCTCGGGCGGCGGCGACACCCGTGGGCGAGTCCTCGAGCGCAATCGACGCTGAGGGCGACACGCCGAGAAGCTCGCACGCGCGCAGGTAGACGTCGGGTGAGGGCTTGGGCTCCGCGACCTGGTCGGCCGTGACGACGACGTCGAAGAGCTCCGCCACCCC
>DATMEO010000128.1:0-6755 GCA_035556515.1 Gaiellaceae bacterium | reverse complement strand
TCGAGCGAGCAGCGCACCCATCGCAAAGGCGAACGGCACGGTGAGACCGACGAAGCCGAGGTAGAGCAGCGGCGGGTGGGCCATCATGTAGGGGTTCTGGAGGCTCGGGTTGAGCCCCCTGCCGTCGACCGGCGCCCCCTGCGTCGCGAACGGCGTCGCGACCACGACGAGCAGGAAGGCGAAGAAGACAGTGACACCGCCGAGCACGGGCGTCACCCACGCGACCAGATCCCGCGCCGTCCGCCTGTTCACGAGCAAAGCGGCGGTCGAATAGCCCGTCAGGATCAGCAACCAGAGCAGCAGCGATCCCTCCTGCCCGCCCCAGAACGCCGAGATCGTGTAGCCCGTGGGCAGTTCCCGGCTCGTGTGCTGAGCGACGTAGACGAAGGAGAAGTCGTTCCGGATCAGCGCCGCGAGGAGGACGACCGTCGCGACGATGCTCGTCCCGAACGCCGCGACGAGCGCGTTCTGGGCGGAGAGCGCGAGCCGGCGGCGGCCCTTCCAGGCGGCATACCCGCCCGCCACGACGGCGTAGACCGCGAGACCCAGCGTGGCGACGAGCGCGGCGCGGCCGAGCTCAGGCATCTAGCTGCTTTTCTTGGCCGTGTACTTCGACGGGCACTTCGTCACGAGCGAGTCCTTGATCGCGACGAAGGTGCCGTTGCGCAGCTCGCCCCTGACCGAGACCTCGCGACCGGCGCGGAACTGGTCGGAGACGGAGCCCGTGTAGACGACCGTCACGGTCTTCGTCGAGCCGCCCTTGATGTCGCGGAGCCGGAAGCGAAGGCCGTCGCCGTAGGCGTCGCCCTTGTAGCCGGGCTGCACGCGCCCGGCGAGCGAGACGACCCCCTTCTGCGCGCCCAGCTCGCTCGGCGAGAGCGACGGCGTGCCGCCCGCAACCGACGTGTAGAGGAGGAAGACCGCGAGCACGACCGCGACCGAGAGTGCGATGACGAGCCGCGCCGGATTGCGCTTCCGTGCCACGCCTGGATGGTATCGAGGCTAGGAGGGCTCGGCGGAGTGGTGCTTGTCGCCGTGGCGGCCTCGCGGCTCAGCCGCCACTTCGTCGAGCCTCCTAGGCCGTGCGGGGCGCCGTCTCGCGACGTGCGGGGATCCGGTAGCCGTGATCGTGGCAGAGCGAGCCGGGGTCGTCCTCGGTCAGTGCGTCGCAGTAGCCCTTGCCGTAGGCCGCGCGCATGAACGCGGCCATCACCTCGAGGTTCCATTCCGACACGTCGGCCGCCTCGCGCCAGAGGTCAGCGAGCCGGAGGTCGATGTCGAGCTCGAGCAGATCGATGCGGGTCGGTGCCTTCGCCATGCCGAAAAGGGTAGGACCCGCGTCGGACGACATTGCACTCGGTCCGGTACGGTCGGCTCGTGGGAGCGATTCGCGTCGGCCCTGCGCGCTGCCCCTCGCGGGAGTCGCCCGAGCTCGCGGTCGAGCTGCTCGTCGAGCGCGGCTACTCCGCGTGCGAGCTCGACCTCGAGAGCGGCTTCTGGCTCGACTACCCGTGGGCCGAGCGGCTCGGCGAGCTCGCGCGTGAGCAGGACATCGCACTCTCGGTGCACGCGCCCCTGTTCGCGTTCCCGGGGCACCCGGATACGAAGAAGTCGAAGATGGCGCTCGGCGCGCTCGACCGCACCGCCGGGATCGCCGCGGCCGCGGGCGCCGAGGTCGTCGTCATCCACCCCGGCTTCTGGCTCGGGCGCTCTCCCGAGCAGACGATCGACGACGTCGTTGGCTCGCTGGGAACGCTACGCGAGAAGCTCGAGTCGAAAGATCGGGCGGTCGCGTTCGGCGTCGAGGTAATGGGCCGCGTCAGCGAGCTCGGCTCGATCAACCACGTGCTCGAGGTCTCCTCGCGCGTCTCGTGGGTGCGGCCGGTGATCGACTTCGCCCACATGCACGCCACCTCGGACGGGGCGTTCACCGACGCCGACGGCTTCGCGGCCGTGCTCGAGAGCGCCGACGAGGTGCTCGGCCTCGGCGAGCCGTTCCACATCCACTTCTCCGACATCGCGTATGCGAATCGGAACGAGACGAAGCACCTGCCCTACGGCGAGGGCACGCTGCGCGCGGAGCCGTTGCGAGACGCCCTCGGCCGCTTCGAGCGGGACGCAACCGTGATTTCGGAGTCGCCGGACGAGAGCTCGTCGCAGGCGATCAAGGCGGTACTGACCATCTACTAGGCGGGAGCGAGCGCGGCCTCGTAGTCGGCCAGCTCGGCCTCGTACTCCTCCGCCTCGTCGACGCGGTCGCGCTCGCGCAGGAAGCGGGCGAGCGCGGTGACGAGCTCGCGCCGGATCAGCCGCAACGGCTTCCCGTCGACGACCGCGACCGCCTCGCGGAGCAGCGCCTCGGCCTCCTCGTCGCGGCCCTGGGCGGCGCGGACGATCCCGAGCGCCATCCGGGTCGTCGCGCGGGAAATCGTGTCGTGCGGCCCGACGGTCTCGCGTGCCTCGAGGGCGTACCGCTCCGCCTCGTCGATCTTCTTCAGCGAGACGAGCACCTGGGCGAGGCCGCGCTGGCTCTCGCAGAGGGTGCCGCGGTCCTCGAGCGGCTGCAGGATCCGGATCGCGTCGCGGAAGCGGCGGTCGGCGGCGTGCAGGTCGCCGCGGCGCCGCTCGACCCAGCCGAAGTGATTGCTCACGCGGGCGAGCGCCCACTGGTTCCCCGACTGGGAAAAGAGCTCCTCCGCCCGTTCGAGCCCGGCTGCCGCCTCGTCGAACCGGCCGCGCAGCGAGTCGATTCGCGCCTGCGAGACGAGCGCCCAGCCGAGGACGGTGATGTTGCCACTCTCGTCGGCGAGCTCGAGCGCCTCCGCGTTCAGCCGCGTCGCGCGGTCGAGGTCGAGCCGCGCGATCGCCGAGCTTGCGAGCTCGTCGGCGGCGCTCGCCTCGAGATCTTTGCGGCCGATCTCGCGCGCAACCTCGAGCGCCTTCGTGTTCCAGCGCTCGTCGTCGTCGAGGTCGCCGAGCCACCAGCCGATCCGGGCGCGGGTCGCGAGCGCCTCGATCCGGTCTTCCGGCTTGGCGTCGTCGAGGAGGACGAGCGCCTGCTCGACGAGCTCGCGGCCGCGGGGAAGGTCGGCGTCGCGGAGGAGGGCGTTCTCGGCGAGCGCGGTCAGCGCGAGGCCCTGGAGGCGGATGTCGCCGGCGTCGGTCGCGTCGGCGAAGACGCGTTCCATCTCGACCGCCTGCGCCGGCAGGTCGGCGATGCGGCGCGCTGCCCGGGCGGCCAGGAAGCGGCGCTGCAGCGTCGGCTCGAGCTCGACGGATCGGACGAGCAGGCGTCGGGCCGGCTGGTTCGCCTCCCGCGCGAGCGCGCGGCGGCCCGCCTTCTCGAGCGCCGCCGCCGCGCGAGCCGCGAGCTCGGGCGGCGCCGCCCCGTCGAGCTCCTCCAGCAGCGTCGCGGCGTGGTCGAGGTGATACGCCCTGATCTCGACGAGCTCCTCGCCCGCCACCTCGCGCAGCCAGTCGGCGACCTGCTGGTGCAACTCGGCGCGTGCGCCCTTGGCGAGACCGGCGTAGGCGACGTCGCGAATGAGAACGTGCTTGAAGCGGTAGGCGCGCTCGCCCGTGATCGACGAGCGGCTCTCGCGGGTGATGAAGTCGCGCAGGAGCAGATCGTCGAGGACGGGCTCGAGATCCTCGAGCTCGGGCATCAGGTGCGCGACCGCGCCCTCCCAGAAGATCCGGCCGATCATCGCGGCGCGCTGGAGCAGCCGCTTCTCGTTCCGCGGCAGCCGGTCGATGCGGGCCGCGATTATCGCCTGCAGCGTGTCGGGAATCCGCTTCGACGAGGTGCCGCCCTCGAGCAGCATCCGCGTCGTCTCCTCGACAAAGAGCGGATTGCCCTCGGTCTTCTCGAGCAGCGTCTCCCGCTCGGACGCCGAGAGCTCACGGTCGGCGAGCAGCGCATCGAGCAGCTCCTCGCTCTCGTCGGGCGCGAGCGGCTCGAGCTCGGTCGCGGCGGCCCGGAGGCGGCCGCCGCCCCAGCTGGGGCGGATGTCGAGCAGCTCCGGGCGGGCGAGGCAGAGGATCATCAGCGGCGCGTCCTTGACCCGCTCGGCCAGGTGCTCGATCAGCTCGAGCAGCGGCTCCTCCGCCCAGTGGACGTCCTCGAAGACGAGGATCAGCGGTCGCGCGTCGGCGAGCTCGGCCGCCCATTCGCGGGCGGCCCAGGCGATCTCCTGCTGGCTGCGCTCGGTCTCGATCCCCTCGAGCACGCCGACGGCGAGCGCGAGCAGGTCGGCGACCGCCTCGTCTCCGCAGCAGGCGCGCAGCTTCGCGACCGCTTCCTGGACCGGGTCGTCGTCGGCGATCCCCGCCGCGACCTTGACCATCTCGGCGAGCGGCCAGTAGGTGACTCCTTCGCCGTAGGGGAGCGACCGGCCGACGAGGACACTCGCCTCCTCGACGCCTTCGAGGAACTCGCGGGCGAGCCGGCTCTTCCCGACGCCCGGCTCGCCGTAGATCGTGAAGAGGTGGGCGCGCTTGTGCCTGATCACGCGGCCAAGCGTGTTCTCGAGCAGCTCGACCTCGAACTCGCGGCCGACGAACGGTGCGGCGACCGACGGCACGCGACCGTCGCTGTCGCGGATCTCGAGCAAGCGCCACGCGAGCAGCGGCTCGCCGAAGCCCTTGAGCTCGATCGGGCCGACCTCCTCGGTCTCGACGACGCCGATCGTCAGCCGGCGCGCGAACGGGCCGATCATGATCTCGCCCGGCTGCGCAGCCTGCTGGAGGCGCGCTGCGACGTTGACCGCCTCACCGGTGGCGAACGTCGAGTCCGACTCGTCGGCGACCACCTCGCCGGCCTCGACGCCGATCCGTGCCTCGAGCCCGAGCTCGTGCACCGAGTCCAGGATCGCTGAGGCGGCGCGGACGGCGCGCTCGGCGTCGTCCTCGTGCGCCTGCGGGATCCCGAACGCCGCCATGACCGCGTCGCCGGCGAACTTCTCGACGATGCCGCCGTGCGTCGTGATGCAGTGCGAGACGTGCTCGAAGAACGAGTTGACGCGTCGCCGCACGATTTCCGGGTCGCGCGCGGCGACGAACTCGGTCGAGCCGACGAGATCGACAAAGACGACGGTGGCGAGCTTCCGTTCCATCTCCCAATTGTAGGGATTCGACCCTTCCCTCCCGGAGCGCGCGACCCATCCGTAACCGGAATCCGCGCCGCGTCGTTAGAACGCTGGCGGCCCCGCCACCGAGGAGCGAACACTCCTCAAGACATCGAAAGGAGGGCCTCGATGAGACGAGGCTCTGTGCGGCTCTCAGCGATCCTGGCGGGACTGCTCTCGCTGTGCGCCACGGCTTCCGCCGGAAACCCCTCCCCCGCCGACGGCGGGACAGCACCCGCCCATGTCGCCGGCCCGGCTCTCTTCAGCTCGCTCTTCGCGCTGGGGGTCAATCTGGCCGACGTGGGCTTCTCGGGTGATCTCGGAGCCGGCCCTTCAGCCGCCGCCGCCGACTCCGACGGCGACAACCTGTTGATCGTCGACGACGGAGCGGACTGCCCGAACGCGGAGTACCCGACGATCCAGGCGGCAGTGAACGCGGCCGACCCGGGCGACAGGATCAAGGTCTGCCGCGGCACGTATCCGGAGCAGGTCACGATTCCCGCCGGCAAGGATGGGATCACGCTCTTCTCGGCGGGCTTCTTGGAGGCCGTGATCAAGGCGCCGCCGGTGATGATCGACCCGGGCGACATCGTCACGGTGCGTGGCGCCCGTGATGTGACGATCAGGCACTTCACGATCGCCGGGCCGCTGCCCGACCTGCTCTTCTGCTCCGTCTTCACCCGGACGGGCGTCAAGGTCGACGGCGGCGGATCGCTGTTGTTGACGCACAACCACATCACCGAGATCCGCTCGACGAGCCCGCTGCTGCGCGGCTGCCAGAACGGGATCGCGGTTCGCGCCGGGAGCCGAGCCGACAACACGACCGGGACGGTGGAGGCCGACCACAACCTGATCGACCTTTACCAGAAGGGCGGAATCGTGGTCGACAACAACGGCTCGTACGGGAACATCCACCACAACGAGATCGTCGGCGTCGGCCCGCAGCCGGTCATCGGACAGAACGGGATCCAGATCAGCCGCGGCGCGACTGCGGACGTCGATCACAACGAGGTAAGCGAGAACATCTACACGCTCGGCGGCGCCGGGACCGGGATCCTGCTCTTCGAGGCGGACGGAACCGGGCTCACCGTCGCCTACAACGACGTCTACCGCAACGACGACGGGATCGGGCTCTACAACGTGGACAACTCGCTCGTCAAGCACAACAAGTCCCACGACCAGGTCGTCTGGGACGGCCTGTTCGCGAACTCGCTCTCGACGGGGAACCGGTTCGAATACAACCGCATGGAGCGCAACACCGAGCACGACTGCCACGACGACTCCTTCGGCACCGGTACCGGGGGAACGGCCAACTTCTGGGTCAAGGACTACGGCCTGACCGAAAACCGGGCAGGCCTCTGCCGCAAGGCCACGCTCACGCCCTGAGCCCGCACCGCGGGAGGGCCCGGCGTCGCTGCCGGTCCCTCCCGCACCACCGTTTCCGTAGCATCAGCGCGTGCTCTCTCCCGCCGCCTTCAAGGCCTATGACGTCCGCGGCCTCTACCCGGACGAGCTCGACGAGGAGGGCGCCTACGCAATCGGCCGCGCCTACGTCGAGCACTTCGAGCCGAAGCGGATCGCCGTCGGCCGGGACATGCGCCTCTCCTCGCCCTCGATGTCCGCGGCGCT
>DATMEO010000127.1:0-4999 GCA_035556515.1 Gaiellaceae bacterium | reverse complement strand
TTGCGGGCCCGCCCGCCGGCCCGCGGCGCGGCGGGCGGCAGCGCGTCGGGACCTGCCTGCTCGGTGACCGTCACGATCCGGCGTCAGCCCTCGTCGGCGAAGTTGAGGTAGTAGCGCGACGGCGTGGGGCCGCGCTGCCCCTGGTACTTGGAGCCGGTCGCCTGGCTGCCGTAGGGCACGTCGGCGGCGGTGGTCATCCGCAGGAACGAGATCTGGCCGATCTTCATCCCGGGATAGAGCGCGATCGGCAGGTTCGCGACGTTCGACAGCTCGAGCGTCAGGTTGCCCGAGAAGCCAGGATCGACGAAGCCGGCCGTCGAGTGGATCAGCAGGCCGAGGCGGCCGAGCGAGCTCTTGCCCTCGAGCCGCGCGACGATGTCGTCGGGCAGCGTGACCTTCTCCAGCGTCTGGCCAAGCACGAACTCGCCTGGGTGGAGGATGAACGGCTCGTCGCCCTCGATCTCGACGAGCTCGGTCAGCTCCTCCATCGGCTGACGCACGTCGATGTACGGGTAGCGCGCGTTGTGGAAGACGCGGAAGCGGCGATCGACGCGCACGTCGATGCTCGACGGCTGGATCAGATCGCCGTCGTAGGGATCGAACTCGATCCGTCCGGCCTCGATCTCCGCGCGGATCGTCTTGTCGCTGAGGACCACGGCCCGGGCAGCGTATAGATCGCACCCGTCGTGCGTGCGTAAAGGATCGCGCCGGGGTGCCGATACGGGAGCCATGACGGTCCATGTCGAGCGCCAACAGGGTCTGCACGTCTGTCCGCAGTGCGCTTCGGAGCTTGTCCAACCGGAGTGGTGGGAGGAGGCCGAGAGCGGCGCTTGGCGCGTCGGCCTGCGCTGCCCGGAGTGCGAGCACCGTCGCGAGGGCACCTATGCCCAGGCGGCGGTCGACGCGTTCGACGAGTGCCTCAACGACGGCAGCGACGCGCTGACGACCGCCTACCGCCGTGTGCTGCGCGAGAACCTCGCGGACGAGGTCGAGCGGTTCAGCGGCGCGCTGCGCGCCGGCGCGATCCTGCCCGAGGACTTCTAGCCGCCGCTGCTAGGCGTAGCGCTCGACGACGCTGTCGGCCACGAGCTCGAGCGCGTCGCGCTGCCAGGGCTCCAGGTCCAGTCCCGAAAGCTCCCGCTTCGCGGTGGCGACGTGCTCGAGCGCCTGGGCACGCGACTCGTCGAGAGCGCCAGACGCCGCGATGTGCTCGCACAGGGCCTCCGCGCCTCCCGGATCCGCGATCGACCGGAGGTCGACGCGACCGATCGCCCGATCGCGCGCACGGGCGAGGATCAGCGGCAGCGTCACGGTCCCGTCGAGCAGATCGGTGCCGCGATGCTTGCCGGTGCGCTCGACCGGGCCCGACACGTCGAGGACGTCGTCGAGGATCTGGAAGGCGAGGCCGAGATGGTGGCCGAAGTCGGCGAGCGCCGCGGCGGCCGGCTCGCCGCGGTCCCCGAGATCCGCGCCCAGGCGACACGCGGCGGCGAAGAGGCTGCCCGTCTTGAGGGCGCAGCGGTCGAGGTAGCGCTCGACGCCGACGTCGTCCGACCAGGCGTCGGCGCGTTGCATCAGCTCGCCGCGCGCGAGCGCCGACGAGGCCGCTGAGAGCGCCCGAACCGCACTCGTGCTGTCCGTGGCCGCGAGCTCGGCGAAGGCACGCGAGAAGAGGAAGTCGCCGGTCGCGGTCGCGGCCGGCCGGCCGGCGACCGCGAAGACGGTCGGCATGCCCCGCCGCAGGCTCGCCTGGTCGAGCACATCGTCGTGGACGAGCGTGGCCATGTGCAGCAGCTCTACAGCGGCGGCAGCTGCGACGAGCCCCGCGCCGGGCTCGGCGCGGCCCCCGCCGAGCAGTACGAGCAGGGGCCGTAGGCGCTTGCCGCCGGCTGCGAGCGTCCCACCGGCGTGCGTCGTCAGATCCTGACCGTGACCGGACGCGATCGCCTCGAGCCGCTCCTCGGTGAGCCGCAGTCCGGCCGCGAGCCCGGGGCCGCCGGCCGCGAGCACCGCGCCCAGCTGCTCGGCTGCGTTCACGCTCGGTCGGGGACGGTCCCGACGTGGGTGGCGATGATCCCGCCGGCCGTCAGGACCCAGCGGACGTCGACGAGACCGACCGCGGCGAACTTGGCGGCGAGCTCCTCGGGGCCGGGGAAGCGCCGGACCGAGCTGGGAAGGTAGGTGAAGGCGTCGGAGTCGCCGGCGAGACGGCCGAGGATCGGCACGACGCGGTCGAACCACGCGCGGAAGAACCAGGACAGCGGCGGCTTGCGCGGCGTCGTCATCTCCAGGATGACGACGCGCCCGCCGGGCTTGACGACCCGTGCGAGCTCGGCGATGCCGCGATCGAGGTCCGAGAAGTTGCGCACGCCGAAGCCGACGGTCGCAGCCGCGAACTCGTCGTCGCCATAGCGCAGCTCGAGCGCGTTGCCCTGCTCGAAGCGGATGCCCGGCGCCTTCTGACGGGCCAGCTCGAGCATCCCCTCGGAGAAGTCGAGTCCGATCACCTCACCGCTGTCCCCCACACGACCACGCAGCTCGATCGCGAGGTCGCCGGTGCCGGTCGCCACGTCCAGGACACGGTCGCCCGGTCCAGCCGCCGCGATGTCCGCGGCCCGCTCGCGCCAGTGGTGGTGCAGCCCGGCCGTCATGACCGAGTTCATCAGGTCGTAGACGCCGGAGATGCGGTCGAACATCGACCGGACCTCGGTCTCCGGAAGGGTCCCGCTGGCGGGCGCCCCTGGGCTCATCGTGCTCCTAGTTCTTCGACGACTCGGATGCGCCGCCGCCCTCGGGCTCCGACTTCTCGTTGCTCTCCTTGAGCGAGGCGATGAAGGCGACGAGCTCGTCGAACTGCTTGGGCTCGTTGTCGCGCAGGCTCTGGTAGGAGGGCATCGGCGAGGTCGGGTTGACGAGCGTCCGGGCGATCGCGTCGCGTCCGACCACGTCCCCGATGTGCGTCAGGTCTGGACCGAGCGTGTTGCCGTTGTGGCCGATCTTGTGACAGCCCAGACAGCCTGCGGACGCTGCCACGTCAGCGCCGGCCTGGTACTGCGGCGCGACCTCGATGTCGATCTCGCTCGGCGGGCCGGCGAGCGCTCCGAGGACCGACAGGTAGGCCATCGCCGCGACGGTCGCTACTCCGGCGACCATCGCGATCGGCCGCTTGAGCGGATGGCGCTCCGGGCTGCGGTCGTAGAACGGCAGCAGCAGGAGCAGCATCAGGCAGACGGTCGGGATGCCGATCGTCGCCACGAACACGAGCGCCGGCGGCTTGACCACGCGCAGCAGCTCGAAGAGGAAGAAGAAGTACCACTCGGGTCGCGGCGAGTAGGTGGTCGTCGTCGGGTCGGCCTTCGGACCCAGCTCGGCCCCGAAGAGGACCGCCATCAGGATGATCACGGCGAGCGTGATGCAGGCCATCGCGCCGTCCTTGGCGACGGCATACGGGAAGAACGGCTTGCCCTGGCTCTTGAGGATCGAGTACTCGCGGAGGTACTCCTCCTTCTCGCGCGCGTTCACGTCAGAGCTCCTCGCGGCCGAGCGACTTCTTCTCGGCCTTGAGCCACGGCGGGGCGCTCGTGCCGAGCTTGGCGACCAGATAGAGGTGGGCGCCGATCAGCGCGCCGATCAGACCCGGGATGAGCATCATGTGCAGCGCGTAGAAGCGGCTCAGCGTGGTCGCGCCGAACTCGGCTCCCCCGCGCATGAAGTCCGCCAGGTACGGACCCATGATCGGGCCGGAGGCGTTGATGTTGACGCCGACGACCGTCGCCCAGAAGGACCGCTGGTCGAACGGCAGCAGGTAGCCGGTGAGGCCCATCATCAACGTCAGGACCGTCAGCACGACGCCGATCACCCAGTTGAGCTCGCGCGGGTACTTGTACGCGCCGAAGACGAACGTGCGACCCATGTGCAGGAAGAGCAGGACGATCATCACCGTCGAGCCCCAGCGGTGCATGCCGCGTACGAGCTCGCCGAGGAAGACGTCGTTGGTGATGTGCGCGGCCGAGCTGTAGGCGCGCGACGGGTCTGGCTCGTAGTACATCGCCAGGAAGACGCCGGTCACGGCCTGGGAGACGAACGCGAACATCGTCGCCGAGCCGAGCGTGTAGAACCAGTTGGTCCCCTTCGGCACCTTGCGGAAGAGGAAGCCGCGCAGGAACGGGCTGGCGCCGGTGCGCTCGTCGAGCCAGCCGACGACGCCGGCGCCCGCCTCGGCGGCCTGGGTCTGCGCGGTCTCGGCGACGCTCGGCTTGGCGCCGGGACGCTCGGTCGGCGGCTTGGGCGCCGGGCGCATGAACTTCGGCAGCATGCCGGTCGGATTCATGTGCTCGGCCTCGACGGGTAGAGGTACTGCCAGAGGCCGTCGAGGTGGTTCGACGGGTCGCGCGGCGCGAAGCGGTGGAGGTCCGAGTTCAGCGAGAAGCGGTCACCGACCTCCACGCGGCCGGCGGGGGACACGCGGGTGTAGAAGCGGTCGAGCGGGCGCACCGGCGGGCCGCCCTGCACCTCGCCCTGGAAGCCGTACACGCCGCCGTGGCACGGGCAGAGGAACTTCTGCGACGCCTGGATGTAGCGGACCGGGCAGCCCAGATGGGCGCAGCGGGTGGAGATCGCCACGTACGGCTGCGGATCCTCGCCCTCGATGACCTTGTCCCGGGCCTCGTTGAACTTGCGGACGTAGACCGTCGTCTTGCCGGCGTCCCCGATCTCGGGATCGATGTTCATGACCCGCGGGACGTATGTCTCGTCGTTGAAGTCCTCCTCGGGGCCCAAGTCCTCCCAGCGCGTGGGGTTCGTGTCCTCGAAGACCGGCCCGAGCGCGAAGCCGAGGCCGGGCAGCGCGAACGCCATGGTGGCGATGCCGCCGGCCGCGAGCGCGGTGCCCTCCATGAGGCGGCGGCGGGTGACCGTCTCGCCCTCGAATGCGCCTGCAATCCCGCGACTCTCGGTGTAGCGGGATTCCTTATCGAACTTCTTAGGTGAGTCGGCCACG
>DATMEO010000126.1:0-4964 GCA_035556515.1 Gaiellaceae bacterium | reverse complement strand
CGGTCGAGCTCGACGGTGTGGACATGACGGGCGCGCTCGGCGAGGCGTCGCGTGAGCACGCCGAGTCCAGGCCCGATCTCGAGCACGACATCGTCGCCGTCGAGCTCAGCGAGGCGCTCGATCACGCCGAGGATGTTCTCGTCGGCGAGGAAGTGCTGGCCGAGCTGCTTCTTCGGGCGGACGCTCACGAGAGGCGGAAGGCGCGTGCGGCGTTGGCGTCGATCCGCGCGGCGAGCTCGTCGCGATCCTCGCCCCGGGCGTCGGCGAGCGCCGCGATCGTGTGGACGACGTGCGCGGGCTCGTTCGGACGGCCGCGGACAGGCTGCGGCGCCAGGTAGGGACTGTCGGTCTCAGCGAGCAGGCGCTCCGCAGGTACGGCGGCGGCAGACTCGCGCAGGGCTTCCGCCTTCGGATAAGTGACGTTGCCGGCGAACGAGAAGTACCAGCCGCGCTCGAGACCCGCTGTCAGCAGCTCCGGCTCGGAGAAGCAGTGCATGACGACGGCGCCCTCGTGATCACGCAGGAGCGCCTCCGTGTCGGCGTTCGCGGCGCGTGTGTGCACCACGATTGGGAGGCCGAGCTCGGAGGCAAGCTCCAGCTGAGCCGCGAAGAGGCTGCGCTGCTCGTCCTTCGCGTCGGCGCCGTAGTGGTAGTCGAGCCCGGCCTCGCCGACCGCGACCGCGCGCGGATGGTCGAGCAGCGTGCGGAGCTCGTCGACGCGCGCTGCCTCGGGTGTTGCCGCCTGGTGCGGGTCGATCCCGAGAGCGGCGAAGACGCCGTCGTCGCTCGTCAGCTCGAGCGCGCGGCGGCAGGAGTCGATCCCGGTGCCGATCGTGATCACGCGCGTGACGCCTGCACCGCGAGCGCGGGCGAGGGCGGCCTCGGGCTCCGCCAGCGCGTCGAGATGCGCATGGGTGTCGATCACGCTTCCGCGGCGCGCTCCATCCGCGCGAGCTCGCCGGCGACGACCTGATCGGGGTCGAGCTTTCGGAAGAGCTGGCGAGGCTCCCGAAGCGTGCGCCCCGGCTCGAGCGCGCTCGGCTGCCAGGATCCGGCCCAGTCCTCGTAGGTGCCCGTCAGAACGCTGTAGGGCACAGCCTCCTCCTCGATCAGGCGGAACTCGAGCTCGCCCGCGATCACGTCGTCGTAGCCGAGCAGCCCGTGCAGTACCTGCGAGGTGAACGGCAAGAACGGCGTGAAGAGCGTCTTCAGGTTGTCGATGCACCGCAGGACGACGTAGAGGACGGTGCCCGCGCGGTCGCGATCCTCCTTGATCGTCGACCAGGGTGCTTCCTCGCTGACATAGACGTTGACGAGGGATGCCAGCCTCATCGTCTCGGCGAGCGCGGCCTTGAAGCGCGCCTGCTCGATCAACGTACCAACGGACTCGAAGCCGTCCTCGACCGCCTCGATCACCCCGATGTCTCCGGCCGCCAGCGCGCCGGGGATTGGTACCGCGCCGAAGTTCTTGTGCGCGCTCGTCAGCGTCCGGTTGACCAGGTTGCCCCAGTTGGCGACGAGCTCGTCGTTGTTGCGGCGCACGAACTCGGCCCACGTGAAGTCGGTGTCCTGGGTCTCCGGACCGGCGGCGGTCAGGAAGTAGCGCAGAGGATCCGGGTCGTAGCGACTGAGGAAGTCGCCGACGAGGATCACAACACCCCGGCTCGTGCTGAACTGCCGGCCCTCCATCGTCAGGAACTCTGAGCTGACGATGTCGTACGGAAGCTCGAGCCGGCCACGGCCCGCGCCGAAGGAGCCGCCGTCGGCGTACCCGAGCAGCTGCGCCGGCCAGATGACGCTGTGGAAGACGATGTTGTCCTTCCCCATGAAGTAGTAGTGGCGCGCAGCCGGGTTCTGCCACCACTCGCGCCACGCATCCGGGGTGCCGCGGTTTCGCGCCCACTCGATCGCAGCGGAGTAGTAGCCGACGACGGCATCGATCCAGACGTAGATGCGCTTGTCCTCGCGCTCCTCGTACCCGGGCACGGGTACCCGAACGCCCCAGTCGAGATCGCGCGTGACCGCACGAGGCTTCAACCGCTTGACGAGCTCGAGCGAGAAGCGGCGGACGTTCGAGCGCCAGTGCTCCTGCTCGCCAATCCAGTCGGACAGCTGCTCCTTGAATTTCGGCAGATCGAGGAAGAGGTGCGACGTCTCCTCGAACACCGGCGCCGTGCCGTCGATCTTCGAGCGCGGGTTGATCAGATCGGCGGGATCGAGCTGATTGCCGCAGTTGTCACACTGGTCGCCGCGCGCGTCCGGGAAGCCGCAGATCGGGCAGGTCCCCTCGATGTAGCGATCGGGGAGCGTCCGCCCGGTTGCGGCGGAGAATGCGCCGACGGTCGTCTGCTCGAAGATGAAGCCGTTCTCCCAGAGCGTGCGGAAGACGTCGCGCACGACCTCATGGTGATTCTCGGTCGTCGTTCGCGTGAACAGGTCGTACGACAGGCCGAGGTTGCGCAGATCGTTGCGGATGATCTCGTTGTTGCGGTCGGCGAGCTCACGCGGCGAAACGCCGGCCTCGTCGGCGGCCACCATCACCGGCGTCCCATGCTCGTCCGTGCCGCTCACCATCAGCACGTCGTTGCCGCGCAGCCGGTGGTAGCGCGCGAAGATGTCCGACGGGACGCCGAAGCCCGCCACGTGGCCGATGTGCCGCGGGCCGTTCGCATACGGCCACGCGACCGCAACGAGGATCTTCTCGGGCACCCGGGTCATCGGCGACCATGATACGAGCCGGTTCCCACACTCCTCCGACGGCGCGGGCGGCACCGAGAGCGGCCGCAGCGAGGACGGCCAGCAGCGTCAGCAAACCAAACGGTGAGGCGGGCTTCTCCGAGGAGCGCGACGCCTCCATCGCAGGCCGCGCGACGCGGTTCAGGTCGCGGATTTCCGCATCCGCGGGCTCGGCGGGAACGGCACGCATCGAGTCGACATCCGCAGGCCAGTCGCGCGCTCGCGAAGGAGCCGGCGCCCCTGCCCGCGGGACGCGCTGCGGCAGCTCGGTGGTCGGCGCAGGCGCGACCGACCGACGCGCCAGTGGGCGAGCACTCGAGGTCCTGACCTCCGCCGGCGAGTCGACAGCGGCCGTCCGGGTCGGGTCCGGCACGGCGTCGGCGCGTTGCCTACGCGCTGTACCCGTGGGTGCAAGCGCGGGGGGCGACGGCGCGACGACGTTCGGTGGGGCCACGACCTCGGGCTCGACGACCACCCGGGCCGCGGCGGCGACCGGCTGCGGACTCGGCGACGACGCGATCGACGGCTCGGGCAGAACCCCGGCCGGATCGCCGCCGGCAACGGCCGGCTGGGCCTGCGGCAGCAGCTCGCTCGTCGCCGGCGCGCTCACCGCGACCTCCGATCGCTCGGCCGGCGACTCGGCGACCGGTTCCGGGATGGGCTCCGGCGCAGGCTCCGGCACCGGCGCGGGCCGCCGGGCGGGCAGCAGGACGAGCGGGTCGACGTAGCCGTCTGCCTCGGCCGCGACCCGGATGCCCAGGTGGACGTGCGGCTGCTTCGTCACCGCATCGACGCTCTCGCCGACGACGCCGACCGGCGCGCCTTCGACGACCATGTCACCTTTGGTGACGCCGGCCGCGCCGAGCTGGAGCAGGGTCACCGCGTACCCATCGGGCGTCTGGATCGTGACGGCGCGGCCACCACCTGGCACGAAGCCGGCAAAGGAGATGATGCCGGAGGCTGGGGCGAGCACCTGCGCACCCACTCCGGCGTCGATGTCGAGGCCGCGGTGCTGTCCGGCCGCGTAGGTGTCCGGACCGAGCGAGTAGTGGCGCAGCACCGGCCCGTCGGCCGGCCAGGTCCAAGCGGCGGCCGCCGGCACGGCGAGCAGGAACGTCAGGACCACGGCGACGGAGCAGAGTCGGCGCATCGCGTACCACCTTCACTGTCGTGAGGAGCAACTCCCCTGACGCTAGCGGCGCGACTCAGCGGCTTTTCAACGATTCTGCATACAAAGTGTTACGGGAAATGCGCGAGAGCCGGGCGACCACATCGACGGCCTGTCGCCGGGGCACGCCCGCAGCAACGAGCTCGCCGACGGCGGCCACTGCGTCGCTCTCGGCGATGCCCTCGAGGGGCTGCGCCGTTCCGCCGAGCACGAGCGTCACCTCGCCCTTGGGCGGCTCCGCGAACCGCGACGCCACGTCGCGGGCCGGCCCTCGCACGACCTCCTCGAAGCGCTTCGTCAGCTCGCGGCAGACGGCGACGGGCCGGTCCGGCAGCGCCGCGGCGAGCGACCGGAGCGTCGCCGGCAGCCGCTGCGGCGACTCGAACGCGACGGCGGGATGCGGCGACGCCGCCAGCTCGTCCCAGAGCGACCCGAGCGCCTTCTCGCCCCGCGGCAGGTAGCCGAGGAACTGGAAGCGCTCGCCGGTCAGCCCGCTCGCGACGAGGGCAGTCTCGACCGCGGACGCGCCCGGCAGCACGGTCACGGGCAGGCCGGCCTCGAGCGCCGCCTCGATCAGCCGCGCGCCCGGATCGTTGACGCCGGGTAGGCCCGCGTCCGACACGAGCGCGATCCGCTCGCCCGCCTCCAGCCGCGGCAGCAGCTCAGCCGTCCGCGCCGCCTCGTTGTGCCGGTGATAGCTGAGCAACCTCGCCTGGATCCCGTGCCGCTCGAGCAAACCTTTCGTGTGGCGCGTGTCCTCGCAGAGCACGACGTCGGCCTCGGCCAGCTCGCGCAGCACCCGCAACGTCACATCCTCGAGATTGCCGATCGGCGTCGCACAGACGGCGAGCGGCATCTGTTACGTCTCTCCGAGTGCCTCAAGCGCGAGCAGGCCGGCGCCGATCAGGCCCGCGTCCGAGCCGAGCTCGGCACGGACGATCTTCACCGGCAGCACGTCCGGCTCGACAACCTCGCGGCGTGCGATCTCGAGGGCCGACGGGACGAGGAACTCGAATGCAGCGATGCCGAAGCCGCCGCCGACGATGACCAGCTCGGGCGC
>DATMEO010000125.1:0-4758 GCA_035556515.1 Gaiellaceae bacterium | reverse complement strand
CCTGATCGGGCCGTCGCCGCGCTACATCGACGACGATGGCTACACCGGCGGGTTCACGCGTGAAGACATCGAAGGGCTGCTGGACTCGCTTGACAGCAACTACCTCGGCTGGGCACAGGCATTCGCGCCCGTGATCATGGGAAGCGAGCAGTCGCCGGAGCTCCAGGGCGAGCTGACGAACAGCTTCTGCCGCACAGACCCTGAGATCGCGCGCCACTTCGCGCGCGTGACCTTCCTGTCGGACAACCGCGCCGACCTCGAGCGAGTCGCCACGCCGACGCTCATCCTCCAGTGCTCCGACGACGTGATCGCGCCGCAGCCCGTGGGCGACTACGTCCACAGGCAGATCCGCGGCAGCACCCTCGTGCAGATGGAGGCGACGGGACACTGCCCCAATCTGAGCGCGCCGGAGGAGACGATCGCGGCGATCAGGGACTTCCTGTAGCCCCGCGGCGATGACGGCGGCGGGTGGCTCAGAGGACGCGGCGACCTTCGCAGACGCGGCGCAGTTCGAGGAGGACGCAGAGGAGCTCTACGAGCACGCGCCGGCGGGCTACATCTCGTCGCTGCCCGGCGGCTCGATCGTCCGGGTCAACGCGACGCTCCTCTCGTGGACGGGTCACAGCCGCGAGGAGTTGGTCGGGCGGCTGCGCTTCCACGATCTGCTCGCGCCCGGCGCACGCATCTACTACGAGACGCACTATGCGCCGCTCCTGCAGATGCAGGGAAGCGTCCACGAGATCGCCGTCGAGATGCTGTGCGCAGACGGCGGCCGACTACCGGTGCTGCTCAACTCGACGCTGATCCGCGACGACGCGGGCGCGCCGCGGGTCGTCCGCACAACGGTGTTCAACGCGTCCGACCGGCGGCGCTACGAGCGGGAACTGCTGCGAGCGCGGGCAGACGCGGAGACGCGCGCCCGCGCGGCGCTCGCCCTTGAGAACGTCAACGAGGCGGTCCTTCTCGTCGCCGCCGACGGCGGCATCGACGTCGTCAACCGCGCCGCCGAGGCGCTCTTCGACGTCTCCGCAGAGGCGGCGGCCGGGCGGCCGGCCGCCGACCTGATCCCGCAGTGGCACGCCCTCGTCGGCCGCATCCCCGTGGGCACGCCCGGCAAACCGGTCTCCCCCGCGCTGATCCCGTTCCGCCGTGACGCACGGGAGCTCTGGCTCGCGGCCGCAGGCGTCGAGTCGGGTGAGGGTGTGGTCTACACGTTCCGCGACGTCAGCAACGAGCTCGCGATCGAGCAGCTGCGCAACGACATGATCGCGACCGTCTCGCACGAGCTGCGGACACCGCTGACGGGCGTCTACGGCTCCGCGCAGACCCTCCTGGCTCGCTACGACGACCTCGACGACCCACTGCGGCGGCAGCTGCTGCAGATGATCGTCGACCAGGGCGAACGGCTGACGGTCATCGTCGACCAGATCCTGCTCACGAGCCGGCTCGACGCGGGCAAGCTCGAGCTCACGATCGAGACTTTCGACGCGACTGGGATGGCGACCGCGGTCCGGGAGGCGCTGCCGGCAGGCGAGCGTGACCGCGTCGTCGTCGACGGAGGAGTGGGCCTCCAGGTCGCGGCCGACGCCCGTACGGCGGCCCAGGTTCTGGCGAGTCTCGTCGACAACGCGTTGAAGTACTCGACCGGCGCGGTCCGGATCGGCGTCGGCTTCGCCACGGGCGTTGTGCGACTCACGGTCGCCGACGAGGGGCCGGGGATCCCGGCCGGCGAGCGCTCACGGATCTTCGAGAAGTTCTACCGCCTCGACCCGGGCCAGCAAGGCGGCGTCGGCGGCACCGGCCTCGGGCTCTACATCGCGCGGCAGCTGACGGAGCGGATGAGTGGCAGGATCGGGCTGCTCCCTACCGAGTCCGGGACGACGGTCTTCGTGGATCTTCCGGCGGTCGGCTGATCCGGGAGAAGATCAGGGTCGACTCAGGGTCGTGCCGGATGGCGCAGAGCCCCCTCCTCCACGCACGCTGGTGGGAGATCATCAAAGGAGGCTCACATGTCCGAACTCACCGACGATACGACCCCAATCGACGAGGCGCCCCCGCGGCGGCTCGTCCGCGTCGACGAGGGCCGCTGGCTCGGCGGAGTCGCTGCCGGCCTCGGCCGCTACTTCGACGTCAACCCACTCATCTACCGCATCGCATTCGCGGCGCTCGCGCTGGCCGGCGGCACCGGCCTGTTGCTGTACCTCGCCGCGTATCTCGTGATCCCGGGGGAGCACGACGAGGAGTCGATCGCCGTCGAGGCGTTGCGCGGGCACCGCGAGCATCCCTGGTTGCTCGTCGGAGTCGGCCTGCTGGCCTTCGGCGCCCTCTTCGCGCTCTCGGAAGCCCGCTTCTGGCCCGGCACAGGCAACGTCTGGCTCGCAGCAGTGCTGGCGGGCGGGGCGCTCGTCTGGTGGCACGTGTCGAACCGCGACCGCCCTCAGCGCGCGGAGTCGCCTTCACCCGTCGCGTCGCCGGCAGCCGAGACCACACGGCGTGCGCCCGCGGTGCCACGGCCGCCCAAGCGGCCGTCGCTGTTCGCGCCCGTGCTGGGCGCCCTCCTCGCCGCCGCCGGGCTGTTCGGGCTCCTCGCGGTGCTCGACGTCTACGACGTCGACCTCGCGGCCGCGCTCGCCGCCGGTGTCGCAATCGTTGGTGTCGCGATCGCCGTCGGCGCGGCGACGCAGCGACGCGTCGGCGGGCTCGTCGTGCTCGGGCTGCTTCTGTTGGCTGCGTTCGGGGCCGCCGCGGTGACGCCGGTCTCGGTCTCGTCGGGCATCGGGGAGAAGGTCGAGCGACCTCTCGTCGTGAGCGCAGTCCAGCCGAGCTACGAGCTGGGCGTCGGCGAGCTTGACCTCGATCTCGGCTCCGTCAACCTCCGTCCGGGCACCACGTCCGTCGATGCGAGCGTGGGCGTCGGACAGCTCCTGGTCACAGTGCCGGAGGACGTCGCCGTGGAGGTCGATGCGCACGCGGGAGTCGGCGAGGTGAACATCTTCGGCGCGCGCGACGAGGGCGTCGACGCTGATCGGACCGTCACGATTCCCGGATCGACCCCCGACGCGCCTGTGCTCGAGATCGAGGCGGACATCGGGTTCGGCTACATCGAGGTGCGGCGCGGTTGAGCTCGACGCCGTACCGGCTGCCGCTCGCCCTCCCACGCCTCAGGCGCGCGGAGGGCGAGGGCGCGCTCGCGGGCGTCTGCGCAGGGATCGCCAAGAGTCTGCGTGTCGACGCCACGCTCGTGCGGCTCACGTTCGCGCTGCTCGCGTTCGCGGGCGGCGCCGGCATCGCCGCCTACGCCGGCGCCTGGCTGGCGCTCGCCTCGGAGGACGGCCCGGCTCCGTCTTCCCGCAGACGGCTGCTCGGCTACGTCGCGCTGGCAATCGCGGGTGCGATCGCGCTGCGCGGCTTTGGCTTCTCCGACTCGCTGATCTGGCCGGCGGCACTCTGCGGCGCCGGAATCCTCCTCGCCCGCGGCCGCAGCGGCGCACCGGTCGTCGTCGGGCTCTCGCTCACCGCGGTCGGGGTGATCCTCTTCGTCGACCAGAACGCGACCTCGAGCGGCCGCGATGCAGCTTTCGAGTCGAGTGCTGTCGCGATCGCGCTGATCCTCGTGCTCGGACCGTGGGCGTGGCGCCTGGCAGCCGAGCGGGACTCCGAACGCACCGCCCGGATCCGCTCGCAGGAGCGAGCCGAGATGGCCGCCCGCGTGCACGACTCGGTGCTGCAGACGCTCGCGCTCGTCCAGCGCGAGTCCGGTGACCCGCGCCGAGTCGCCGCACTCGCGCGCAGGCAGGAGCGCGAGCTGCGCAGCTGGCTCTACCCCGACGCCCGCTCGGAGGGAGCGAGCCTCGCGTCCGCGATCGACGCGTCGGCCACCGAGGTCGAGGAGCTCCACGGTGTCCCGGTCGAGCTCGTCCGCACCGGCGACGTGCCGCTCGACGACCGGGTCGAGGCGCTCGTGCTGGCGGCGCGCGAGGCGATGGCGAACGCCGCCGAGCACTCCGGCGCCGACGAAGTGTCGACTTTCGTCGACGTCGGCGACGACGAGATCGCGGTCTACGTGCGCGACCGGGGTACCGGCTTCGACCCGGGCGCGCTGCCACCGGACGCGCACGGAGTCGCCGAGTCGATCCGCGGCCGGATGAAGCGTGTCGGCGGCACCGCGACGCTCGTCTCCACACCGGACGGCACCGAGGTCGAGCTCCGGTTGCGGAGGCAGTCGTGAGCCGCCGGCGGGTCATCCTCGTCGACGACCACCACCTCTTCCGTGCGGGCGTGCGCGCCGAGCTCGGCGATGCGGTCGAGATCGTCGGCGAGGCCGGCTCCGTCGCCGAGGCCGTGCCGCTGATCCGCGAGCTCGACCCCGACGTCGTCCTGCTCGACGTCCACCTCCCGGACGGCGGCGGGCATGCCGTGATCGCGCAGGTCGCTCCAGAGCGTCCGGGCGTCCGCTTCCTCGCGCTCTCCGTCTCCGACGCGGCCGAGGACGTGATCGACGTGATCCGCGCCGGCGCCCGCGGTTATGTGACGAAGACGATCTCCGGCAGCGAGCTCGTCGACGCGATCAACCGCACCGCGGAGGGCGACGCGGTCTTCTCGCCGCGCCTCGCCGGGTTCGTCCTCGACGCGTTCCGCTCCGGCGAGGCCGCGGTCGATCCCGAGCTCGACACGCTGACCGCGCGCGAGCGCGAGGTGCTGCAGCTGATCGCCCGCGGCTACCGCTACAAGGAGATCGCGGCGCGGCTTCATCTCTCG
>DATMEO010000124.1:0-2016 GCA_035556515.1 Gaiellaceae bacterium | reverse complement strand
TAACGGGCGATCAGGGCAGGATGTCGTCCAGCGTCGCGGTGAAGCTGTCGCCCGACTCCTCGAGCTCACCCTCGATGTGCAGGCGCGCCGGACCGGTCTCGGTCCACAGCTCGAGGAAGTACGCCCAGCCCGGCGCGTCCGCGTCGTCGGACTTGGCGATCGCCTCGACCCGGTAGATCTCGCGCGGCGGCAGGACCAGCGCCTCGGGGCAGTCGTCCTCGACGCGACGGCGCAGGTCCTCGACCTCGAGTAGATCGCGGGACACGTCGCGGAGCTCCTCGTACTCGCCGTCGACGACGAGCTCGACGATGTCCTCGAGTGCCCGGTACATCCCGTCGGGCATCAGCTCGAGACTTTCCGTGATCTCTACCCGTCCGCCCAACTCGTGGCTCGGCGTCAGGCTGAGCCGGTTGTAGAAGTAGTCCTCGCACGCTGCGCGTGCCTGGCGGCGGATGCCCTTGGACAACCCCGCGCTCCCGAGCGCGAAGCCGCCCGCCTCGATCGCTTCCTCCAGCGTCCCGTGGCGGCGCGTCAGCTGCGCGGTGACCACGCGACCGTGCTCCGTGTCCCGCGCGATCGACGAGCCGTCCATCAGCATCGAGGGAGCGTCATGGCGGCTGTAGCCCGCACAAGCCCGCACCGCGGAGTGCGGGACGATGAGGTGGTCGCCCATCACGCCCATCCTACGAACGCGTGAGTTTCACCCGTCCCGGGTGATGCGGATCGCCCGTCGGCAGGCGCGTCCCGGTCGCCGACGGGAGAGGCGCGTCGTCGAACAGCGTGCAGTCGTCGATGCGGTCGCAGTCGCACGTCGTCGCCGCGTCGAGCCACGCGCGGACTCGACGGGCGCGCTCGATCAACGCGTCGATCTCCGGCAGCCGGCGCTCGGCGAGCTCCCGCAGGCGCTCGGACATCGGGTCGTTGCCGTGCTCGAGCAGCTCGCGGATCTCATCGAGCGAGAGCCCGGCGCGCTGGGCGACGTCGATCACCGCCAGGCGCCGCAGGACGGTGTCGTCATAGCGGCGCTGGCCGCTGATCCGCGGCGCCTCGGGCAGCAGCCCGATGTCCTCGTAGTAGCGCAGCAGCGACACGCGCACGCCCGCCCGCTCCGCCACTTCTCCGATCCGCATCTCGCATCTAAGTTTACTTGACCTCAAGTCGACTTGAGCATGCATGCTGGACCGATGGACACGCCGATCGCCTGCAGCCTCACCGCGGCCCAGTACCGCGACCGCACCACCGACCTCGCCGCGCTCGCCAACCGGGCGCTCCGCTCGCGCGAGACGACCGACCACGGCGAGCGCCTCTCCTTCGCCCGCAGCGACGAGATCGAGCGCGAGCTCGAGGCCGTCATCGTGGCCGAGTCGTCGTGCTGCGCGTTCCTGACCTTCGACCTCCAGCGCCACGACGACCACCTGGCGCTCGACATCACCGGCTCCGCCGAGGCTCGGCCGGTGATCGCGGAGCTGTTCGCCGCCTAAGATCCCGGCTCTGGTGCCACACTCCCCGGCCGATGTCATCCGGCACGTTTGAACTCGTCTTGCCGGAGGAGCTCGACGGGCGAGCGGTCCTCGCGGCGTTGGCCGAGCGCCTTACGCTCGAGATCGGGCGCGCGACGACGTCCGATCGCGTGCTGCTCGACACGTTCGACGCTCGGCTCCGCGACGCCGGGCTGCGCGCGGAGTGGCCGGGGCGACGAGCGTCGCGCCGACGCCTGACGCTGCGCGAGCCCGGGATGCCTCCGCGGTCGGCGGACGTCGAGGCTGGGCCCGCGGTCGCCCTGCCGGCCGTCCCGCCGGGGCCGGTCCGCGATCGGCTGGCGCCGGTGATCGAGGAGCGTGCCCTGATGCCGGTCACCCGCGTGCGCAGCCGCGTGCTGCGAGCGGCGGTCCTGAACGGCGACGCGAAGACCGTCGTGCGACTCGCCGTCGAGCATCCCGTCGTCGATGGCCACGAGCTCCCGGGGCGGCTGCTGGTGGAGCCGGTGCGCGGCTACGAGCGCGACTTCGATCGCGT
>DATMEO010000123.1:0-22448 GCA_035556515.1 Gaiellaceae bacterium | reverse complement strand
CGGAGGTGGAGCGACGAATGCGGTCTGCCTCCATCAGGCGCGAGCGGCGGGTCTCGGCGGCTTCGAGTTCGCCTGCGCGATCCCCGGCACGGCCGGAGGTGGTGTCTGGATGAACGCCGGCGCGTACGGCAGCGACTGGTCCGAGATCCTCGTTCGCGCCCGGGTCGTCTCGGCCGACGGGGATGCCTGGCTGACGCCGGCGGAGCTGGGTCTCTCCTACCGGCACTCGGAGCTCCGACACGGCCAGGTCGTCGCCGAGGTTGAGTACCGGCTCGTCCCGCGGCCGCCAGACGAGATCAAGGCGACGGTCGCCGACCTGATCGCGCAGCGCAAGGCGACCCAGCCGACGAACAAGCGCACCTTCGGCAGCGTCTTCAAGAATCCGGAGCACGAGCTCGGCGCCGGCAGGATGCTGGAGGCGTGCGGGCTGAAGGGCCACGCGATCGGAGGCGCGGTGATCTCGCCGATGCACGCGAACTTCATCGAGAACGCGGGTGGCGCGACCACCGCCGACGCGCTCGCGCTGATGGCCGAAGCGCGGCGGCGCGCCCGCGAGCAGTTCGGCGTCGAGCTCGAGCACGAAGTGCAGCTGCTCGGCCCGATAGCGGTCACGTAGGAAGGGCCGCCGCGGTGGCGAAACCCGCCACGTGGCCGGAGGGAGAGGATCTCGGAACCGCTCGCGCCCGCGAGCGCGCGCGGCAAGCGCTGTTGCTTCCTTCCCGCGCGGCGCGGCGGGTGATCGCCTCGAGCCGTTCCGCTTCGCTCCCTCCGGCCGCTCTCTCCTCGTCGCCCTCCTCCTCCTGCTCACGGGTCTCGGCCTCTACGCCGCGGCGCGCTCGACGTCCGCGTTCGCGGTCGATCGGATCGCGGTCGAGGGCGTCTCGCCGGAGGTCGCGGCCGAGGTACGCACGGCACTCGCGCCCGCGCTCGGGGAGAGCCTGCTCGGCCTCGACCTGAGCGAGCTGACCCGCCGCGCCGAACAGGTCCCGATGGTCGCCGCCGCGTCCTTCGACCGGGGCTTCCCGCACACGCTCGAGATTGCCGTCGTCCCCGAGGTGCCGGTCGCGGTGCTTCGCCAGGGCTCGTCCTCCTGGCTCGCCGCGGCCGGCGGCCGGATCGTCGCCGAGCTCGACAAGGGCTCGCGCCCCGGTCTGCCGCGGATCTGGCTGAAGCGCGACGTCGACGTTCGCGTCGGGGAGTCTTTGCGCGGGCTTCAGCAGCGCGCAGTCACGGCGGTCGCCCCCCTCGTCGAGCGTCCGCTCCCGTCGGCGGTCGACTCCGTCCTCGTCGGGCGTGACGAGCTGACGCTGTCGCTCCGCTCCGGGGTCGAGCTGCGGCTCGGCGACACGTCCGACCTGGCCGTCAAGCTCGAGGTCGCCCGCCGCATCCTCCCGCAGCTCGGCGACGTGCCCGGCTATCTCGACGTCAGCGTCCCGGAGCGGCCGGTCGCGGGCGAGAGTCTCAACTCTCAGGTTGAGGTCGAGACTGCGGCCTCAACTAGTCCTTGAGTTTCCGATTGACACAACCGACAAGGAAACGTACCCTGCACGCGGAAAGGAACGTCAGCACCCCGATGCTCTACTCGAGCTTCAGGTCGACCCGAGTCGAGACAACTTGATCGAGGCACTCCTTCAATGAGAGACTCCACAGGCAACTATCTCGCGGTGATCAAGGTCGTCGGCGTCGGCGGCGGCGGTACGAACGCGGTCAACCGCATGGTCGACGCAGGTCTCGGCGGCGTCGAGTTCATCGCCGTCAACACGGACGCGCAGGCGCTCTTGATGGCAGATGCGGACGTGAAGATCCACATCGGCTCCCACGCGACGCGCGGCCTCGGCGCGGGTGCCGACCCCGCGGTGGGACAAGCTGCCGCGCAGGAGAGCCGCGACGAGCTGAAGGAGGCGCTGAAGGGCGCGGACATGATCTTCGTCACCGCCGGCGAGGGCGGCGGCACCGGCACCGGCGGGGCGCCGATCGTCGCCGAGCTCGGCCGCGAGCTCGAGGCGCTCACCGTCGGGGTGGTCACGAAGCCGTTCGCGTTCGAGGGTCGCCGCCGCGCCGAACAGGCTGAGGTCGGGATCCAGAACCTCCGCGACCGGGTCGACACGCTGATCGTGATCGAGAACGACCGCCTGCTGCAGGTGGTCGAGAAGAAGACTCCGGTGACCGAGGCGTTTCGGATCGCCGACGACATCCTCCGCCAGGGCGTGCAGGGGATCACCGACCTGATCACCGTGCCCGGGATCGTCAACCTCGACTTCGCCGACGTGCGCACGATCATGCGCGACGCCGGCTCGGCGCTGATGGGAATCGGCGTCGCCTCCGGCGAGAACCGCGCTGCCGAGGCTGCGCGCACCGCCGTCTCTTCGCCGCTCCTCGAGCAGTCGGTCGACGGCGCGACCGGGATCCTGCTCAACGTCACCGGCGGCACCGAGCTCGGCCTCTTCGAGGTCAACGAGGCCGCCGAGGTCGTCACCGGCGCGGCCGACCAGAACGCGAACGTGATCTTCGGCGCCGTCATCGACGACTCGCTCGGCGACGAGGTGCGCGTGACCGTGATCGCCACCGGCTTCGGCGCCCAGCGCCGGCGGCGCCGGATCGAGGTGCCGGAGCCGGCGACGCCGAACGGCGGCGAGCAGCAGCCCGCCGAGCGCTCCGACGTGGATCTCGAGATCCCGTCTTTCCTGCGCGACAACTGATCCGGCCCGGCGAGGTTTCAGTTTCGGCCGGCGTGGAATCCTGCCCGCATGCCCTCTTGGCCGACTGCCCGGTCGGTCTAGGAGACCCGGTTCGAGGCCCCGGTTCGCCGGGGCCTCGTGCTTTCCGGAGTCGTTACAGTCCGCGGCGTGCAGACGCTCCTCCGCACGCCGCTCCACGCCCGCCACGTCGCAGCCGGGGCGCGGATGGTTCCCTTCGCCGGCTGGGAGATGCCGGTTCAGTACGAGGGCGTCATTCCCGAGCACCGGGCCGTCCGCAACGACGCGGGCGTCTTCGACGTCTCGCACATGGGCCAGTTCCACGTCGAGGGCCCGAGCGCGCACGAGCTGCTCCAGTCGCTGCTCTCGAACGATCTCGACAAGATCGGCGACGGCGAGGCGCAGTACACGCTGCTGACGAACGAGCGCGGCGGCATCGTCGACGACCTGATCGCCTACCGGATCGACGCGCACCACTACCTCGTCGTCGTCAACGCGGGCAACCGCGAAGCGGCGTACGCGTGGATGAAGGAGCGCGAGATCCGCGGCTCCGAGATCCGCGACGCCTCCGACGAGTACGCGCTGCTCGCGGTGCAGGGACCGCGCTCGCTGGAGCGGCTGGGCTTGCCCGAGGCAAAGCCTTTCACGCACGCGATGGGGGAGATCGACGGCGTCGAGGTGATGGTCAACCGCACCGGCTACACAGGGGAGCTCGGCGTCGAGCTGATGTGCCCGGCGGAGGACGCCGAGCGGCTCTGGGACGCGATCACCGCCCGCGGCGTTGTGCCCGCCGGTCTCGGCGCGCGCGACACGCTCCGGCTCGAGGTCTGCTACCCGCTGCACGGCAACGACATCACGCAGGACACCGACGCCATTTCCGCTGGGCTCGGCTGGACGTGCGCGCTCGGGAAAGAGTTCAGCGGCGTCGGCGAGCTGCGGCGGATCAAGGAGGCCGGGCCCGAGCAGAAGCTCGTCGCGTTCGTGATGGAGGAGAAGGCGGTGCCGCGGACCGGGATGCCGATAGCCGGCGGCGGCCGTGTCACCTCCGGGACGCACTCACCGATGCTCGACAAGGGGATCGGCATGGGCTACGTCCCGGCGGGCTCCGCGACCCCGGGCACCGCCCTCGAGATCGACGTCCGCGGCAAGGAGCGCCGCGCGACCGTCGTCCCGAAACCGATCTACAAGCGAGAGGAGTCGTAGGTGGCCGCGTCCGAGGACTATCCGGAGGGGCTCAAGTACCACGCCGAGCACGACTGGGCGCGGATCGAGGGCGACGAGGCGATCCTCGGCGTGACGTGGTTCGCGCAGGACGCGCTCGGCGAGCTCGTGCACTTCGAGGCGCCCGCCGACGGCGGCTCGACGACGAAGGACGCCTCCTACGGCGAGGTCGAGTCGGTCAAGGCGGTGTCGGACGTGATCGCCCCGCTCTCGGGCGAGATCCTCGAGGTGAACCAGAAGGTCGTCGACGCGCCCGAGACCGTGAACGAGGACCCGTACGGTGAGGGCTGGCTCGTGCGGATCCGGCTCGCCGACCCCTCCGAGGTCGACGCCCTGCTCGACGTCGACGCCTACAAGCAGCAGCTGGCTGACCAATGAGCGTAGGCTCGACGGAGCTCATCCAGAGAGCGGAGGTGCCGGCTTTGCCGGTGCCGGAGCGGGGACAGTGAGCCAGCTCTCCACCACCGACGTCGATCGCGAGGAGATGCTCGCGGCGATCGGCGTCTCGTCGGTCGACGAGCTCTTCCGGGACATTCCTGCGGGCGTTCGCTTCCAGGGCGAGCTCGACCTCGAGCCGGCGCTCTCCGAGCCGGAGCTCGTTCGCCATCTCGAGGAGCTGGCGGCGAAGAACGTCGACACGACGAGGGAGCTCTCGTTCCTCGGCGCCGGCATCTACGACCACTACGTCCCGGCGATCGTCGACGCCGTGCTGCAGCGGGGCGAGTTCCTGACCGCCTACACGCCGTACCAGCCCGAGATGAGCCAGGGCGTCCTGCAGGCGATCTTCGAGTACCAGACGGCGATCTGCGAGCTGACCGCGATGGACGTCTCGAACGCGTCCGGCTACGACGGGACGACGGTTGCGGCGGACGCGTGCCTCGTCGCGAAGCACGCGACCGGACGCGCCAAGGTCGTGCTCGCAGAGACGCTGAACCCGCAGGTGCGGCAGGTCGTGAAGACGTACGCGGTCGGGTTCGGGCTCGAGGTCGTCGAGGTGCCGCACGAGGGCGGCCTGACCGACCCCGCAGCCGTGCGCGAGGCGGCCGAGGACGCTGCCGCGGTGATCTTCCAGCAGCCAAACGTCTTCGGGATCCTCGAGAACGCGCCCGAGTTGGCCGCGGCCGCCAAGGACGCCGGCGCGCTGGCGATCGCGCACGTCGACCCCGTCTCCCTCGGCGTGCTCGAGGCGCCCGGGAACTACGGCGCCGACCTCGCGATCGGGGAGGGGCAGGGCGCCGGCAACTACCAGTCCTACGCGGGTCCCCATTACGGCTTCCTCGCCTCGAAGGCGGAGTACACGCGACGGCTGCCCGGCCGGATCATCGGCGAGACGACCGACTTGAACGGCGACCGGGGCTACGTGCTGACGCTGCAGACGCGCGAGCAGCACATCCGCCGCGAGAAGGCGACCTCGAACATGACCACGAACCAGACGCTGCTCGCGCTCGCCGGGCTCGTCCATCTCTCCTGGCTCGGCCCACAGGGGCTGCGCGAGGTCGGCGAGACGTGCATGAGCCTCGGCGCCTACGCGAAGGGGCAGCTCGGGCTGCCGCTCGCGTTCCCGGACCGGACGACCTTCAAGGAGTTCGCGGTTCGCCTGAAGCGGCCCGCCCGCGACGTGATCGCCGAGTCGCGCAGGCACGGCGTCCACCCGGGCTACGCGATCGGCCGCGACTACGAGGGCATGGACGACGTGCTCCTGATCGCGGTCACGGAGAAGCGCAGTCCGGCCGACATCGACCGGCTCGCGCAGGTGCTGCACGAGGTGCGCGCCTGATGGAATTGCTCTACGAGAAGTCGAAGCCCGGCCGCCGCGCGTCGACGCTGCCGAGCTACGACCTGCCCGGGGCCGAGGTGCCGGCAGACCTGCGCCGGTCCGAGCCGCCGCGCTTGCCGGAGCTCGCCGAGCCCGAGCTCGTACGCCACTTCACCGAGCTCTCGACGCGCAACTTCGGAATCGACACCGGCTTCTATCCGCTCGGAAGCTGCACGATGAAGCACAACCCGCGCGTGAACGAGCGCGTCGTGATGCTGCCCGGCTTCAAGGATCTCCACCCGCACCAGGAGGAGGCGGGCGCGCAGGGTGCGCTCGAGCTGATGTGGCGGCTGCAGGAGATCCTGAAGGAGGTTGCGGGGCTCGACGCGTGCTCGCTGCAGCCCGCCGCGGGATCGCAGGGCGAGCTGACGGGCCTGATGCTGATGCGCGCCTACTTCGAGGACATCGGCCAGGGCGACCAGCGGGACACGATCATCACTGCGGACACGGCTCACGGCACGAACCCGGCGAGCGTGACGATGGCCGGCTACAAGCTCGAGAAGGTCGCCACCGACGCGCGCGGCAACCTCGACGTCGACGACCTGCGCGCGAAGGTGAACGAGCGGACGGCCGGACTGATGCTGACGAACCCGTCCACGCTCGGCCTCTTCGACGAGAACATCGAGCAGGTCGCGAAGATCTTCCACGACGCCGGCTCGCTGCTCTACTACGACGGGGCGAATCTGAACGCCGTCTGCGGGATCTCGCGGCCCGGGGACATGGGCTTCGACATCGTCCACATCAACCTGCACAAGACGTTCTCGCAGCCGCACGGCGGCGGCGGCCCCGGCGGCGGCCCGATCGTCGTCCGCGAGAAGCTCGAGCCGTTCCTGCCAGTGCCGGCGGTCGTCAAGGACGGCGACGCGTTCCGGCTCGAGCACGACCGGCCGAAGTCGATCGGGAAGGTGCGCGGCTTCACGGGGCCATTCGGGGTCTTCGTCCGCTCGTACGCGTACATCCGCGCCTATGGCCCCGGCCTGCGCGAGATGTCGGAGACGGCCGTGCTGAACGCGAACTACCTGCTCGCAAAGCTGCGCGACGCCTACGACCTGCCGTACGACCGGCTCGCGATGCACGAGTTCGTGCTCAGCGCGCGCACCCTCAAGCGCGAGCACGGGATCACCGCGCTCGACGTCGCCAAGCGGCTGATGGACTACGGCTACCACCCGCCGACTATCTACTTCCCGCTGGTCGTCCCCGAGGCGTTGATGATCGAGCCGACCGAGACGGAGCCGAAGGAGAGGCTGGACGCGTTCGTCGAGGCGATGCTGGCGATCGCAGGCGAGGCGGCGGAGACACCGGAGCTGCTGAAGGAGGCGCCGACCTCGCGGCCGGTGCGCCGCTTGGACGAGGTGAAGGCGGCGAAGCGCGCGGTCGTCAAGTACGGCTTCGAGGAGCATCCCGATCTCTCGGCGGAGGCGGGGGAGGTCCGGCAGCTCGAGGCCCAGAAGGGGGCCTGACCGTGGACCGCGCCGATCTGGAGCGGCGCGTCGACGAGCTCGCCGAGCTGCACTCGGGCGACGCGTTCGCGGCTGCGATCAAGGCGCTCGCCGCCGACCTCAACGGCGACGAGGCGGAGCTCCTGAAGGACGTCCTGGTCGAACGCGGGGCGAGCTTCGACAAGGCGGTGATGGAGCGCGTCGACGCCCGCGGCTGGCTGCAGCGGCAGTGGGACAAGGCCACGGGGTCATGAGCGCAGGGCGGTGAGCGACGGCTTCGAAGCGGGCGACTTCGACCGCGCCGTCGCGCTCGTCAGCTCCGAACGGTCGCCGCGTGCGCTCGCCGAGCGCCTCGGGATCGACTGGGACTACCTGAGCTGGCTCGCGCTCGATGCCTCGGCGGCGGCGCTCGGAGAGCAGGCCGAGAAGCGGCGAATGGTCGTCTCGTACGCCGCCGAGGCGTTCACAGCCGGATTTCTGATCGGCCTGCACCTCGCCCGCGAGCCTCGGCCCGCCCGGGAGCGGCTCGGCGAGGCGGTCGATCTCGTGCAGGTCCGCGGCCGCCATGCCGTGATCGCAGACCACTGCGACCTCGCGAGCGTCGCCCGCCTCGAGACCGTCTACTCCGAGGCGCTGGTCGAATCGATCGGCGTCGCGGAGGCCGAGCGGGAGGAGTTGCGCGCGCCCGTGACGAGGGTCTTCGAGGCCGGGCTCGCCGTCGGGCTCGAGCTCGGCTCAGGCGGCGGCGGCGACCGCGTGACGTCGGAGGAGCCCTAGCCGCTCGAAGGTCCGTACGACCTCGTCGGCGACCGGCTCGAAGTCGGCGGCGGGCCAGACGAAGATGTCGTCCGTCCCGATCAGGCCGGCGAGGTGCGCCTGGAGCCACGGATCCTCGCTCTGCGTGAGCACCGCCTGCGCGTAGCTGCGCGCCCACACTTCCTTCGCCGAGTTGAAGTAGCGGCGCCGGGAGCGGCCGACGGTCGCCGGCAACCGTGCCGGCAGCCGTGAGGCCGCCTCACGCCAGTGCGAGAACGCCTCGTGCTGCCCGGATGCCCACATGGGGCCGAGCTCGTGGCCGAGCTGGTGGTCGACGAAGTGCCCCAACTCGTGCAGGAAGCTGAGCGCGACGCGGCCGTGCCGCCGCGAAACGCGCAGGTCGATGGGGTCTCCGTGACGCAGCCGGTAGCACCCGCTCTGGCTCGTGGTCGAGGTTGCCGTCACCGGCACGGGCGCCAGGTCGGAGTCGAGGACGTGCAGCGCGTCTGCGGCCGCGAGCGCGCGGGCGAGCTCGGGATAGAGGGGGCTGCGCCGTGGCAGCCGCAGCAGGTCGGACGGTCGGCGCAGGCGCGCTTCGCCGTCCCGCATGACCGCAGGCGGGTGCCGCCGGGGCTGTCTGCGGCGTCGGCGCATCCGCCTGAATCTACGGACAGAGCCGGACGCGGCCGATAACGGTCAGATGCGAGTCGTGCTCCTGCTGCTGGTCCCGCTGCTCATCTTCTCCGCCTGGCAGTACACGCGCCGGGAGGAGAACGAGAACCGGCTGGCGCTCGTCGCGGGCGCCGTTGCGCTGCGGGACGTCGACGTCAGCTGCCCGGGCTTCTGGACGCGTCTGGTCGAGATCACGCCGAACGCGGGCTGGGTCGACTTCGACGAGCACGGCCGGCCGTCGGACGAGACGAGCCTCTCTGCGTCGACCTGCGGGAGCCTCGAACGGGTCTGGCGAGGGAAGCAAGGCTCGTTCGGATGCCTCCTGACGGGTGGCTGCGACGGGAGGACGCTCGACGCTGTCAGCGGCCTCGTCACGCTCGCGCACGAATCCTGGCACCTGCGCGGGATCGTCAACGAGGCGCGGACCCAGTGCTACGCCGTTCAAACGACGGAGGCGGTCGCCCGGAGCCTCGGGGTCGCGGCGGCCGACGCGCGCGCGATCGCGCTGCGCGTGGCCGCCGACGACTCCCGCGCGCCCGAGGGCGAGTACCACTCCGCGCAGTGCCGGCCGGGCGGCGCGTACGACCTGCGCCCGGACACTCCTGCGTGGCCCAGCAGCTAGCGGTTAGCTGCGCTGGACGAACACGCACGGTCGAGCATCGCCCGGAAGGGGCGAGCTGCGCCGGCCGGCGACGACGAACGTGCCCTCGTCGACGTCGGGGAGCGACAGCGGGGTGCTCGGAGCGGGGGGAGGCCCTTCGCGAGAGATCAGCTCGTACCGCCCGTGGAGCTGTACGAAGACGAGGTGGCTGGCGGGAGCCGTGGGAAGAGTCTCGGGGATCTCGCCGGGCGGCTGCCGCAGCTCCTCGATCTGCGCGCGCAGGCGCTCGTTGACCTCCTCGAGCTGCTGGACGTCGCGGCCGTGGCTGCGCCCCAGCTCCTCGAGCTCGCGCTCGCGTTCCGCGAGCGACTCCTCGGCCGCCGCGAGCTTCGCCCACTGCTCCTCGAGCTGCGCGAGGAGAGGCGCTTCGGCGGAATCCGGCTCCGGCTCCGCGTGCGGCTCCGGCTCCACGGCGTCCGGCTCGAGCTCATGAGCGGGACCGGCGTCGGCTTCAGACTCGGGTACGAGCTGCACGATCCGCTTCCGATCGCTCTCGTGCCGCCGCTGGATTTCGGAGCGGAGCCCGGTACCGAAGCCCTTCTCGGTCGTCAGCTCGATCCCGTACTGCGCCGCGAGCGCGTTCGCGAGCTCGGGGCCGGAGACGAAGCCGAGCTTGACGATCGTCTCGCCGAGGCGTTGTCCCGTTGTCTGCTGCTCGGCCAGCGCCCGCTCGAGGTCGTCGCCGCTGAGCAGGCCCTGCTCGACGAGCAGTCGCCCGAGGGGGCGCCAAGTGATGTGGGCCGCTTCCACCCTCTCACTATCGGCACCGTTGCCTGTTGCGGCAAGGCGTTTGGTGCGAAATGCCTCTATCGGGGTAGGTCTCGCCGGTCTACCTGGTCGCCGCCAGCTGTCCGCACGCAGCCGCGATGTCGCGTCCGCGCGTCAGCCGGACCGTGGCAGGGAGGCGCGCGCGGTCGAGGACGCTCTTGAACGCCGCGATTGCCGCCCGCGAGGAGCCGTCGTACATCCCGGTCGGGTTGTACGGGATCAGGTTGACCTTGAAGACCTTCGGATCGAGCAGCGCCGCGAGTTCCCGCGCGCGCTCGGGTGAGTCGTTGACGCCCGCGAGCAGCACGTACTCGACGAACACCTTGCGGCGGCGGAGCGCGACGTAGCGGTGGCACTCGGCGAGGACGCTCGGGAGTGGGTAGCGGTCGTTGACCGGCATGATCTCGGAGCGCAGCCGCGGGTCGGCCGCGTGGATCGAGAGCGCGAGCCGGATCGGCTGCTCGACCTCGTCGACGAAGCGGGTCAGGCCGGGCATCCAGCCGACGGTCGAGATCGTCGTCCGGCGGTGCGTGATCCCGATCTCCGGTAGCCGCAGCGCGGCGGCCAGCACCTCGTCGTAGTTCAAAAACGGCTCGCCCATGCCCATGAAGACAAGGTGGTTGACCGGCTCGATCCGGCGAAAGTGGAGCACCTGGTCCAGGATCTCGGACGCGCGCAGGTTGCGGCCGAAACGCATCGCGCCGGTGGCGCAGAAGGTGCACGTCAGCGGGCAGCCTGACTGGGACGAGACGCACACCGATCGGCGCCCGTCCCGGTAGCGCATCAGCACCGCTTCGACCGGATGGCCGTCCACCGTGCGGAAGAGCGCCTTGACCGTGCCGTCCCGTGCCTCGGCCTCGTCCTCGACGGTCAGGGTCGAGAACGGAACCGTCTCCGCGAGCTGCTCGCGGAGCGCCCGTGGAAGGTTCGTCATCTCCTCGTAGCCGGACACGCCGCGCGCCGTCCACTCCCACACCTGGCGGGCGCGGAATGCGGGTTGGCCGCGCTCGGCGAGCGTCTCCTGAAGCAGTGTCAGATCCACGCGGTCACGGTAGCGTGTGCCCCGTGATCGACCTTCGCTCCGACACCGCCACGCGGCCGACGCCGGGAATGCGGGCCGCGATTGCGGCCGCCGCCGTGGGCGACGAGCAGCGGCGCGAGGACCCGACGGTCAACGAGCTCGAGGAGCGCGCGGCGCGGCTGCTCGGCCAGGACGAGGCGATCTTCCTGCCTACCGCGACGATGGCGAACCAGATCGCGATCCGCCTGCACACGGAGCTCGGTGACGAGTTGATCGCCGAGGAGAACTGTCACGTCTTCATCTCCGAGCTCGGCGGGCCGGCCGTCCACTCCGGCGTCGTCACGCGCGGCCTTCCCGGCGCCGCCGGCCGCTACAGCGCCGAGCAGGTTCGCGCTGCCTACCGCGTTCCGGCGATCCACTCGCCGCGCACGCGCCTCCTCTGGATCGAGAACACGCACAACGCGAGCGGCGGGCGGATCTGGCCGCTGGAGGAGATTGGCGAGCTGCACGCACTCGCGCTCGAGCTCGACCTTCGCTTTCACCTCGACGGGGCCCGCCTGCTGAACGCGGCCGTGGCCCTCGGCGTCGACGCGGCCGAGATCGGTTCGCGCTTCGACACCGTCACGCTCTGCCTCTCGAAGGGGCTTGGCTGCCCGCTCGGCGCAGTCCTCGCCGGCGACTCCGAGGTGATGGGCAACGCCCGGCGGCTCAAGCATCTCTTCGGCGGCGCCATGCGCCAGGCCGGGATCGTCGCGGCGGCCGGCGTCTATGCGCTCGACAACAACATCGACCGCCTCGCGGACGACCACGCACGCGCGAAGCGGCTGGCGCGCGGGCTGGCCGAAGCCGGGCTCGCGGTCGATCCCGACCGGGTCGAGACGAACTTCGTCCAGATCGACGTCGCGCCGCTGTCGAAGGAGGAGGCGATGGCGCGGCTTGCCGAGCAGGGCGTCGGCCTCTCGGCCACGGTCCATCCCTCGGTCCTCCGCGCGGTCACGCACCTCGACATCTCCGACGAGGAGATCGACGTCGCCCTCGACGCGATTCCGCGGGCACTGGGAGCGCGTGTCAGCGCCTGACCTGCTCCGCGAGGACTTCGAACGCAGGCTCGCCGCAGCTCAGGCGGAGGAGCGGATGCCGTCGGTCAGCGCCTCCGTCTTTCGCGACGGGGAGGTGCTGTGGGAGCGCGCACTCGGGCACGCGGACGTCGAGGCGAAGCAGGAGGCGACGCCGCAGACGCAGTACCGGATCGGCTCGATCACGAAGACCTTCACGGCCGTCGGGATCCTGCAGCTCCGCGACGCCGGCGAGCTCTCGCTCGACGATCCGCTGACCGCGCACCTGCCCGAGAGCGCGCACGGGCCGACGATCGGCCGCATGCTCGCGCACTCCTCCGGGCTCCAGCGCGAGCCGCCCGGCGAGATCTGGGAGACGATGAAGGCGCCGTCGCGCGAGGATCTCCTCACCGGCACGGCCGACGCGGAGCAGGTGCTCGACGCCGGTACCTGGTGGCACTACTCGAACCTCGCGTTTGCGCTGCTCGGCGAGGTGGTCGCCCGCGCGCACGGTGCCACGTGGGAGGACGCGCTCCAGGAACGCATCCTCGGCCCGCTCGGGTTGTCGCGGACGACGCCCGAGGAGTCCGATCCGGCCGCCCGCGGCTACTTCGTCGAGCCGTACTCGGATGCCGTCCGGCAGGAGCCCGAGCTCGATCTCGGCGGCGCCGGCGCCCTCGGCAAGCTTTGGTCGACCACGGGCGACCTGGCGCGCTGGGGCGCCTTCCTCGTCTCCGGCGACGACCGCGTCCTCGGGGCCGGAACGCTCGAGGAGATGTCACACGTCCGGGCGATGGTCGACCACGTCGGCTGGACGGTGGCGTGGGGGACGGGGCTCGAGCTCTATCGTCGCGGTGAGAGCGTCTTCGTCGGGCACGGCGGCGCTATGCCCGGCCACCTCGCGGGACTCGTCGTCGACCGGAAGACGAAGCTCGGCGCGGCGGTGCTCACCAACACAGGGTCGGGCGCATCCCCTGAGAAGCTCGCGCTCGACCTCGCCGTCGCCGCGATCGCCGCGCTGCCGGCGGCGGCAGATCCCTGGCAGGCGGGAGACCCCGCGCCGGCCGCGATCGAGCCCCTGCTCGGGCCGTGGTGGACCGAGGGTCATCAGATCGTGCTCTCGTGGCGGAAGGGCCGGCTCGAGGCGAAGCTCATCGGCGGCGTGCCCGGGCGCGACACGTCGTACCTCGAAGCCGACGGCGAAGATCGGTTCCGCAGCGTCGAGGGCCGAGAGCGCGGCGAGCTTCTCCGCGTCGTCCGCGACTCGGAGGGCGAGGTCGAGAAGCTCTACTTCGCGACGTACCCCATGCGCCGCGAGCCGTCCACGTTCTAGCCCTCGGGTCGCTCGCCGGCCAAGTAGAACGCGACCGCGATACCGACGTAGACGGCGATCAGGATCACGCCCTTGAGCCGGCTCGAGCGGCCGTCGGCCAGCAGGATCGACGTCACCACGACCGAGACTGCGAGTGCGCCGATCTCCACCTTGCGAAACGAGAGCGCGAGCGGCTCGATCAGCAGCGCGAGCAGAGCGACGGCGGGGATCAGGAAGACGGCAACCTGGGCGCTGGAGGCGAGTGCGATCTCGGCCGCCAGCTTGATCTTCCCGCGCGCGGCGACGACGACGGCGCCGCCGTGCTCGGCCGCGTTGCCGACGATCGCGATCACGACCGCCGCGAGAAAGAACTCGCTCAGCCCCGACTCCTCCGCGAACTTGTCGATCGACCCGACAAGGATCTCCGCGACCAGCGCGGTGACCACGGTGGCGAGCCCGAGCACGAGCAGCGCGAAGCGGAGCGACCACCCGGCGATCTCTGCGTCGCTCGCGATGTGCAACGCCGCGTGCCGCCGGAGCGAGTACCACGTGAGGACCACGTAAGCGACGAGCAGGACGACGGACACGGGGATCGAGAGCTTCACCAGTTCGTCTCGCTCGGGATCGCCTTCCCAGCCCGGAATCGAGGGAATGAGCAGCAGCAGGGTCGTGCCCGCCACGAGACCGAGCGCGAGGAAGCTCGACGGCCGGTCGATCTCTCCGCGCCCTCCGAAGAGCAGCGAGAAGCCGAGGACGAGCAGCAGGTTGCCGACCACCGACCCGGTGAGGGACCCGCGCACGACCTCGAACTCCATCGCGCTGACCGCGAAGAGCGCGATGATCAGCTCCGGCGCGTTCCCGAACGTGGCGTTCAGGAAGCCTCCGATTCCCGGCCCCGTGTGCTCGGCGGCATGCTCGGTCGCCTCGCCGATCAGCCACGCGAGCGGGATCAGGGCGGCGGCCGCGAGCACGAAGTCGACGGTCTCCGTCGGGTGGAACAGGTAGTGGACGAGGACGACGATCGGCGCCAGCGCCACGGACGTGAAAAGGATGCGCCGGACCATGAACCGGCGATCCTAACGGCGCATGGACACTCGCTGGACGGTTCCGCGCGCCCGGGGACGTGCCTGAAAACCGGGCACTTGTCAAGTCTTGCGGGCCGCGACAAGCGTGACCACAATCCGTGCATGGACGAGGCTGCACAGGCCCCCGTCGAGCTCCCGCTCCGGCCTCAGGACGAGGTCGAGTGCCGACGGTGCGAGGTGCACTGCGACAAGGTCGTCTATCCGGGAGCGTGCATCGAGCGTTCGTGCCCGTTCGTCTACGCGTACGAGGCCTGGGGCCACACCTACGTCGGCTGTATGCAGCGGGTCTACGGGGTCGAGATCGATCTCGACCTGCTGCGGGCGGCCGAGGCGAAGCGCGAGGGCTTCGGCGGCATCCGCGCCACCGGCGCGCCGCTGCCGATGTGCAAGGTCGAGGTGTCGCCCTGCTACGAGAGCCGTGGCGACGAGCTCGGCTGCCGGAATCCCGAGTTCCACGAGCTCCCGCGCGAGCGCCCGAGCTTCCGAGTGATCGCGCAGATCAACCCCAACGCGTAGCGCACGCCGGGGCGAAACGGCTTGTGTCTATCAGACACAAGCCTTCCTTTCGTCCTCCGTGACGGATCTGTGGCGAACGTGCCCACGGCCGCAGGCACGCTCGGGAAATGCGCTTCTCGATCGCTCGCGAGGATGCTCGCATCCACGCGCTCGTCGTCGGACTACACCGCGACGGGACGGCCGCCGCCGAGACATGGCGACAGGTCGGCGAGGCCGCAGAGGAGCTGGGAATCTCTCGTCCGAGCTACCACACGATCCGCGAGCTCGTCAGGGCCGAGGAGCTGCGCCGCCGTGCCCGGACAGCGACGCGCCAAGCGGCCCTGGGCGTGCTCTCGGCGGCCGGCTCGTCCCGCGTCGTCGACCTGCCGATCGCGCTCGACGCGCTCGAGCTCGCGCGGGCGAAAGAGAGGCTTGTGTCTGATAGACACAAGCCTCCGTGAGCCGCCGCGGCGTTACGTCGCGCGCTCGAGGCTCGCGCGGATCCGTCACCGGCGCTTCCGCTTCGCCCACCGGCCATGGAGGTCGCGCAGCTTCTGCACCTCCGCCGCGTCGGGGCCGTGGCCGTCGGGGCCGGGCGTCTCCATCAGCGCGGGCAGCCCCTGCACCGCCTTGTGGGCGAGGAATGCGCCCAGCCGCTCGCCGAGCTCCCCTTCGAGCACGTTCGCGTGGCGGTCGCGATTCGAGCCGAGCGGTGCTGCGGCGTCGTTGACGTGCAGCGCGCGAAGCCGCTCGAGCCCGATCCGCGTGTCGACCTGCTTCAGCACCGCCGTCACCTCCTTCGGCTCGCCGACGTCGACCCCCGAGACGTAGAGATGGCAGGAGTCGAGGCAGATGCCGAGCCGCTCGTGCCGATCGAGCGCGTCGACGATCGCGGCCAGCTCGTCGATCGAGCGGCCGATCGTTCCGCCCGCGCCGGCCGAGTCCTCGAGTAGGAGCCAGGTCGTGTCGGAGCAGTGCTCGAGCACCTCGCGCAGCGCGGGCACGCAGCGCTCGAGCCCGGCCTCGAAGCCCGTGCCGAGGTGCGACCCGACGTGGAAGACGACGCCGTCGGCCTCGATCGCGCAGGCCGCGTCGACTGTGGCGCGCATCGTTTCGAGGCTCTTGCCGTAGATCACTTCGTCCGGTGTGGCCAGGTTGCACAGATAGAGCGCGTGTACGAGCACGGCGTCGATCCCCGCCGCCGCACGTCGCTCCCGGAAGCGCGCCAGGTCCTCCTCGGCGTGCGCGGGGAAGCGCCATGCCCGCGGGCTCTGCGCGAACAGCTGCACGGCATCTGCGCCGATCTCGATCGCCCGGTCGAGCGCGCCCTTGATCCCTCCTCCACAGTGGGCGCCGAAGAGCACAACGCTAGGCTAGCCGCGTCGTGTCCGTCCGCGTCCGCATGGCTCCGAGCCCGACCGGCTTCCTCCACATCGGCGGCGTTCGCACCTTTCTCTTCAACTGGCTCTTCGCCCGCGGGCAGGGCGGCGAGTGCCTGCTCCGGATCGAGAACACAGACACGAGCCGTGAGGTGGCCGAGTCGGTCGAGCAGATCCAGAGCTCGCTACGGTGGCTCGGGATCGACTGGGACGGTGACGTCACCTTCCAGCTCGACCGGATCGAGCGCTGCCAGCAGGAGGCCCGGCGGCTCGTCGAGCAGGGCTCGGCGTACGAGGACGAGGGCGCGATCCGCTTCCGGATGCCCGACGAGGGCACGACCGGCTGGGACGACGCGGTCAAGGGACGAATCGAGTTCCCGAGCGAGCAGCTCGAGGATCTCGTGCTGATCCGCACCGACGGGCGGCCGACCTACAACTTCGCCTCGCCGGTCGAGGACTGGCTCGACGGGATCACGCACGTGATCCGCGGCGACGACCACGTCTCGAACACGCCGAAGCAAATCCAGATCCTGCAGGCGCTCGGCTCGGAGATCCCGACGTACGCGCACGTGCCGAACGTCTTCGGCGAGGACGGCAAGAAGCTCTCGAAGCGGCACGGCGCCGTCTCTGTGGACGAGTTCCGCCAGGCCGGATACGTCGCGCCGGCGCTGATGAACTTTCTCGCGCTGCTCGGCTGGGCACCGGACGGCGAGACGACGATCATGTCGAAGGACGAGCTGATCGAACGGTTCTCGCTCGAGCGGGTCGGCGCCAGCCCGGCGACGTTCGACTACGCGAAGCTCGACTGGATGAACGGCGTCTATCTCCGCGAGCTCTCACCCGAGGTGTACGCCCAGGTGTTGGTCACCTTCATCCGCGAGCAGGGCTACGACTGGCCGGAGGAAAGGATCCGGGTGGCCGCCCCGCTCGTGCAGGAGAAGATCGCAAAGCTGGGCGAGTTCCCCGAGTTCGCAGGCTTCCTCTTCCACGAGGTCGAGCCGGACCCGGTTCTGCTCGACCGCGACGTGCTCACGGCGACGGCCGCCGCGCTCGAGCAGGTCGAGCCGTGGCAGGCGCCGCAGCTCGAGGTCGAGCTCAAGCAGCTGACGGAACGCCTCGGCATGAAGCCGCGCCAGGCGTTCCAGCCGATCCGCGTCGCGGTGACGGGGTCGAAGATCTCGCCGGGGCTGTACGAGAGCCTGGAGCTGCTCGGCCGCGACGAGTCGCTCGCCCGTCTCAGGGCCGCGGCGGCGGCAGCGGCTTGATCGGCGCGAGCGGGTCGAGCGCGCGCTGAAACTCGATCCACGCGCGGCGGCGGTAGCTGGCACTGGGGGCGGGGAGAGCCTCGTCGACTCGGTTGCGCTTCATCGTGGCGGCCTTGTCCTCGGATTCCTTGCAATTTCTCATTTTCAATAAGTAAACGAATCTCGGCTCTCGGCCGGTACGCCCCCGAGGTACAGTGCGCGGCCTGATGGGCGTTCACGGGGGGCGGCACGTCAAGGACGTACTCGTCGTCGACGACGAGCGCTCGCTCCGCTTGCTCTGCCGCGTCAACCTCGAGCTGGACGGCCACACCGTCCGCGAGGCCGCCACGGTCGCCGAGGCGCGGCGGGAGCTCGAGCGGGCCACGCCGGATGTGATCCTGCTCGACGTCCACGTCGGCGCCGACGACGGCCTCGAGCTGCTCGACGAGATCGCCGCACTCGACTTGTCGACGCGCGTCGTGCTCCTTTCGGGGACGAGCGAGGTTGGCCCGGAGCTACGGGCGCGGGTCGACTCGGTGCTGGGAAAGCCCTTCGAGCTGGCGCGGCTCGCGGCCGCCGTCGCCGGCCCCCTGCTCCGGTAGGCTCGGCAGACGTGAGCGTGACGGGGGTGAGGACGCCGGTCGAGTACGAGGAGCGCCTCGCGCGCTACCTCTTCGAACGCTCGGAGGAAGGCCGCGCCGTGCGCGTCGGCGAGAAGGAGATCTCGGAGCAGGCAGCGATCGTCGAGCGCTACCGCGACCTCTTCTCGCACGGGCAGCTCGACGTCCTGCACGAGGCCGAAGACCGTGTGGCCGGCGACGAGCGCGAGCGCCTCTACCGGCTCCGCAAGACGTGCGAGGCGGGGATCGTCGCAGGCGAGCTGGCCGGGCGCGAGGACGAGCTCGAGAATCGGATCCTGGCGGCCCGCATCGACTGGCGCGGCGAGGAGTTGCCGCTCCGCACCGCGCAGGCGAAGCTCGCAGTGCTCCCGGCGTACGAGGACCGGGACGAGCTGGGCTCGCTCGCGAACGCTGTCAGCGCCGGCTTCAACGACGACCGCCGCGATCTGCTCGCCGCGGGTGAGGTGCTCGAGGCGGAGCTGTCCGGCCAGCCGGACGCGATCGCGCGCAACGGCGAGGAGAAGGGGATCTCGCTGCACGAGCTCGACGAGGCGCTCGACACGGCGGCCCGCGCGTCCGCCGCTGCCTACGACCGGCTGCGTCGGCGCTGGTTCGAGAAGCTGCTCGGCCCCGAGCGCGAGGACGTTCCGACGTCGAACCACACGAGTTACCTGCGGCGGCTCTCGCCACTCGAGCAGACGTACACGAAGGAGCGTGCGGTCGAGGTCTGCGTGGCGACGCTGAACGCGATCGGCCTGAACATGGACGAGATGCCGGGGATCCGGCTCGACCTGGACGACCGCCCGCAGAAGTCTCCCCGAGCCTGCGTGATCGCCTCCGATCCGCCGAACGTCGTCCACTTGATCACGCGCGCCCAGGGCGGGCTGCACGACTACCAGGCCTTCCTCCACGAGGCCGGGCACGCGCTCCACTATGCCGGCGTCGATCCCAGGCTTCCGTACACGTTCCGCAAGCTCTCGCGCGACCATGCGCTGACGGAGATCTACTCGTACATCGTCGAGGCGATCTCGCGCGAACCGGCGTGGCATGCGGAGCACTTTGGGCTCAGCGACGAGCAGGCCGCCGAGAACGCCGAGGCGACGGTCTTCCTCGAGGCGCTTCTCTTCCGCCGCTACGCCGCCAAGCTTCGGTTCGAGCTCGACTTCTGGAGCCGCTACGCCGAGGACGGCGGCACGCCGGAGGGCTACTCGGAGCGCCTGACCGAGGCGACCGGGATCCGCTACCCGGCCGAGAACTACCTCTCGGACATGGACTCGGGCTTCTACTCGGCCGACTACCTGCGCGCCTGGATCCGTTCCGCACAGCTGCGCTCCACGCTGGTGCGCGACGTCGGGGAGGACTGGTGGCGCCGGCCCGAAACCGGCGAGCGCTTGCGCGAGCTCTGGCGCGAGGGGACGCGGCCGACGAGCGAGGAGATCGCCGCGCGGCTCGGTTACGCCTCGTTCGACACCGGGCCGCTCCTGCACGAGCTCGGCGCCTGACGAAGTCGTGATCGAGGACCTGATCGGACAGGAGCTCGTCTCCGAGTGGCGCGCGATCGAGCAGGCGCGGATCGACGAGTTTGCCCGCGCGACGGACGACCCGCAGTGGATCCACACCGACCCGGAGGCGGCCGCGGCCGGCCCGTTCGGAACGACGATCGCGCACGGCTTCCTGACTCTCTCGCTCGTCGTGCCGATGTTCGCCGAGGCGCTGCCGCCGCTCGAGGGCTACGGGATGACGCTGAACTACGGCCTCAACCGCGTCCGCTTCACCTCACCGGTGCCGTCGGGCGCGCGCATCCGCGGCCGCTTTCGGATCGAGGACGTCGAGGAGGTCGCCTTCGGCAAGCAGGCCCGCGTCGCCGCGACCATCGAGCTGGAGGGGCAGGAGAAGCCCGCCTGCGTGGCCGAGGCGCTCTTCCGCTTCCTCAATCCAGCGTGAGCCGCTGGCCCAGCGCCAGCACGCGATAGCGCTGGCCCAGGCGTTGGCACTCGGCGACGAACGCGTCGGGCGTCGCCGTGTTGAACTCGAACATGTCGTAGTGGCAGGGAACGGCCAGCGACGCCTCCACGGATCGCGCGAGCTGTGCCGCTTCAGGACCGTCGAGGTTGTCGAGCATGCCGTTGATCGGGAGGAACGCGACGTCGACGCCGCGGACGCCGGGGTCGACCCAGGTCGTGTCGCCCGAGTGATAGAGGCGGCGCGCTCCCGTTCCGATCACGTAGCCGACGCAGTGATCGCCCGGGTGCTCGGCCGGGACTGCCTCGACGCGAAAGCCGCCAACCTCGACCGTCTCGCCCTCCGAGATCGGGGTCACCTCCGCGCCGCTGCGCTCGTGAGCGAGCCCCGCGATGCGGGCCGGCGCGACGACCGGTGCCCCGATCGCCCGCAGCGTCTCCCCGTCGAGATGGTCGGTGTGACCGTGCGTCGAGAGCACGACGTCGACGAACGCGAGCTGCTCGGGCGCGACGACATGCGGGTGCATCCGGACGTGCGGCGTCTCGGTGCCCTCGTACTTCGCGGTCAGCGAGTCGGAGAGATAGGGATCGACGAGCAGGTGCCGGCCCTCGTGACCGATGAGGAAGCCGCTCTGCCCGAGCCACCAGATGTGGGTGCCGGCGGTGGACCGCTCGATCACAGCTCGTCGCGCACGAGCCGGACGCCTGCGACGAGGTTTGCGAGCTTCCGCTTCGCCGCCCAGCGCGCCGTCTGGCTCAGCCCGCAGTCGGTCGAGAAGGCGAGTCGCTCCGGCGGCGCAAAGGCCGTGAACGCGCGCACCCGATCGGCCACGTCCTCGGGCGTCTCGACGTAGTAGCTCTTGACGTCGATCACGCCCACGGCGACGTCCTTCACCTCTGCGATCGTGGCCACGAGCTCCGCCTCCGCCAGCTCGCGGCTCGCCATCTCCAGATGGATCTCGTCGACGGCCACGCCGAGGAAGGCGGGGAAGAGCGGTCGGTAGCTCCGCGGCGCCACCGCGCGGCCCTTGTAGTTGCCGAAGCAGAGGTGGGTCGAGAGCCGCGCCCGGCCGGCCACGGGCGCGACCGTGCGGTTGAAGAGCTCGACGAGCCGCTCGGGATCCTCGCGGTGTGCATAGCAGCTCATTGACGGCTCGTCGATCGCAATCTCCCGGCAACCCGCATCGGCGAGCGCGACGAGCTCCGCCTGCACGATCGGGAGCAGCGCCTCGGCCGTCTCCCAGCGCTCGGCGTCGAGGCGCCCCGCGAGCGTGTACGGCCCCGGCACCGCGACCTTCAGCGTCGGCCCGGGCGGTGCAACCCGGCGTAGGCGCTCGAACTCCTCGACCGTGCCGAGGCCGCGCGGCGCCGAGAGCTCGCCGACGATCCGGTGCTTCGCGCGCTGGTCGTGCGCGGGCGGGCCGAAGCGACGCGGCGGCTCTCCCTGCTCGATCCCTTCGAGGAAGCCGTAGAAGCCGAGGTTGAAGTCGAGCCGGGTCTGCTCCCCGTCCGAGATCGCGTCGAGCCCGGCCGCAACCTGGTCGTGCACAGCGGCGATGACCGCGTCCTCCTGGAGCTCGGCGACGTCGTCGGGGCCAAAGTCAGCGAGGTTGGCGGCCGCGTGCTCGAGCCAGCCGGGAAAGGGGTAGCTGCCGATCACGGTCGTGCGGAGCGAAGTCATTGCCGTATCCTCGCATCGTGATCGGGATCGACACGCTGGAGTATCGCGACGTCGCGAAGACGATCGATCACTCGCTCCTGCGGCCCGAGCTCGACCTCGACACAGTGCGCGCGGGCGTCGAGCTTGCCGTGCGCTACGACGTCGCGTCGGCCACCGTCCGCCCGGCCGACGTCGCAATGGCGGCCGAGCTGGTAGCCGGCTCCGACGTGCTCGTCTCCACGGTCGTCGGCTTCCCGCACGGCAGCCACACGACGGCGACGAAGGCGGCGGAGACGGAGGAGTTGGTCGCCGCCGGGGCCGACGAGATCGACATGGTGCTGAACATCGGCCGCCTGATCTCGGGCGAGGACGAGTACGTCGAACGCGACATCCGCGCGGTGGTCGAGGCCGCGCAGGGCCGGCTCGTGAAGGTGATCTTCGAGAACGCGTACCTCGACGACGCGCAGAAGATCCGCGCCTGCGAGCTGACGGCGGCGGCGGGCGCCGGCTTCGTCAAGACGTCGACCGGGTTCGCCTCGTCAGGCGCCACCATCGCGGACCTGAAGCTGATGCGCGAGCACAGCCCG
>DATMEO010000122.1:0-47606 GCA_035556515.1 Gaiellaceae bacterium | reverse complement strand
GGTCAGATGGCCGCGCGGAATCGCGAGCGAGACGCCTCTTAGGGCGTCGACGGCGGTCTCGCCGGCGCCATAGCGGCGGCTGAGGTCGCGGGCGACGACAACGCCCGCCGGCTGGGTCTCCTGCTCGTGGGCGAGCGCGAGTGCTGCTTCCATGACGTGTGACGTCTCCTTCGAGTCGGGTCGAGTCGGAACCTGACTTCGAGTGTGCGGGCCGTGAGGCGGCCGCGGCATCGGCCGTGCTGGCCATTCGGCATCGTCCGCGAGGATGATTCCGAGGTCGTCACACCGGACGATGGTGCAGACGCCAGGTGTCAAGTACCGTTTCTTCGTGACCCGGCGCGCTCTTGTCCTGGCAAGGGACTACGTCTTCGAGGCCATCGCGCTCGCGGCTGTCGTGCTCACCCAGATCGACGTCTGGACCAATCTCGACGACAACCGCATCCGGCTCGCCGCGATCGCTCTCTTCACGGCCGGAGCCCTGCTCTTCCGGCGGCGCGCGCCGTTCGTCGTCCCGCTTGCGGTTGCGTCCGGCGCCGTCGCCTTCACGCTGCTCGACGCGACGGCCGCGTACGAGACGGACACGATGTTCCTCGTCCTGATCCTCGCCGCCTGGGCTGCCGGCTCGCTCCTCGACGGCCGCCAGGCCCTGGTGGCCCTGGCGGCGCTGCTGGTCGCGGGCTGGACAGTTTTCCTCCGCGCCCCCGACGTCCCCTGGACCGAGCTGGTCTGGCTGAGCATCCCGCTGGTCGGCACAACCGTCCTCTCCGCTGCGACCGCACGCCACTCGGAGCGGGCGCGTCGCGCCGAGCAGCGGGTGCTGGAGGCGGAAGCGGAGGCGCGCCGGGCGGTCGACGACGAACGCGGCCGGATCACACGCGAGCTGCACGACGTGCTCGCCCACTCTGTCAGCGTCATGACCGTGCAGGCGAGCGCCGTGCGGCGGCTGCTCACGCCCGACCAGGAACGTGAGCGCGAGGCGCTGATGACGGTCGAGGAGACGGGGCGCCAGGCGCTCGCCGAGATGCGCCGGCTGCTCGGGATCATGCGCACGGAGGCGGAGCCACCCGCGCTCGCGCCGCAGCCGGGGATCGGCACGCTTCCTGAGCTCGTGGAGCAGGTGCGCCAGTCGGGCCTGCCGGTCGAGCTGACGGTCGAGGGCACACCCGTGAAGCTTCCCGCCGGGGTCGACCTCTCCGCGTACCGAATCGTCCAGGAGGCGCTGACGAACACGCTCAAGCACGCCGGCCCGGCGCACGCGTGGGTCGCCGTCCGCTACGCCGGAGAGGATGTCGAGATCGAGGTGGCCAACGACGGCAACAGCCAGCACGACGGCGACAGCGGCGGCCACGGCCTCGTTGGCATGCGCGAGCGCGTCGCGCTCTGCGGCGGCGAGCTCGAGTCCGGCCCGCGGCCGGGAGGCGGCTTCAAGATCTCGGCCCGACTGCCGGTGGCTGGAGGCGCGGCGTGAGCGTCCGGGTCCTGATCGTCGACGATCAGGCGCTGGTGCGGGCGGGCTTCAAGATGATCCTCGAGTCGGAGCCGGAGATCGAGATCGTCGGCGAGGCGGAGGACGGGCTCCAGGCGGTCGAGGCCGCGCGCGAGCTGCGCCCGGACGTCGCCTTGATGGACATCCGGATGCCGAACCTGGACGGGCTCGAGGCGACGCGCCGGATCCTCGCCGGCTCGGGTGACGCCCCCCGGATCCTGATGCTGACGACGTTCGACCTGGACGAGTACGTGTACGAGGCGCTGCGCGCCGGGGCGAGCGGCTTCATGCTCAAGGACACGCCGCCCGAGCAGCTTGTCGCCGCGATCCACGTCGTCGCGTCCGGCGACGCGCTCCTGTCGCCCGCGATCACCAAGCGCGTGATCGAGGAGTTCATCCGTCGGCCGCCCAGCTCGATCGCCACCGCGCCGTCGCCGAAGGTCGCAGAGCTGACGGCGCGCGAGCTCGAGGTGCTCGGCTTCATGGCCCGCGGCCTCTCGAACGCCGAGATCGCCAAGGACCTCTTCGTCAGCGAAACGACGGTGAAGACCCACGTCGCCAGGATCCTGATGAAGCTCGACCTGCGCGACCGTGTCCAGGCGGTCGTTTTCGCCTACGAGACGGGGATCGTCCAGCCGGGGGGCGACCCGGCCTAGAGGCGCGGCGCGGCGATGCGGCTCGTCGCCTCGTCCCAGCTCCGCACGACCGGCAGCAGCGCCGCGAGGCCCGTGATCTCGAAGAGCCGGTGCACCTCGGGAGCGGCGTTGTCCGGCAGGAGCAGCAGCAGCGGCCGCTCGAGCTTCTCGCAGTCGGCGAGACCTTCGAGCAGCACGCCGACGATCGTCGAGTCGATGAACGTGGCCTGCGTCAGGTCGACGACGAGTGGAGCCTCCGAGCCGAGGGCCGTGGCGAGGTCGGAGCGGACGCGCGGCGCGACGTAGGCATCGGACTCGCCGGTGAGGGTGATCACGCTGAAGCCGGTGGCAGCGTCCACGAGATCAGCATGTGCGCGTTCTCCTGATTTGAAACCGGGAAAGTTGGACAGTTGCTGCCGAGGGGCGCAATCCGGCCCGGGGAGAGGGATCTGAAAACCTGGCCGTACCGGGCGTGTAATTGCAGCCCGTCTTCTCGTACTCTCTCGGTGTGTCGATTCTGGTGGAGATCGCAGAGAAGGCAGACGTCTCGGTCGAGGGGGTCGTGCGTGTGCTGACGCGCGAGCCGGTGAGCGAGGCGATCAAGGAGCGCGTGCTCGACGTGCTGGACGACCTGACGCCCGAGCAGACGCGTGCCGTGCAGCGATTCGCGCTCGCCGCCTTGCACGACGACCTGCAGCGTGCCGGCGACGGCAGCGCCGTCGAGGACCCGGCCACGCCGGACCCGAGCCAGCTCGCGCTGCCCGTTGCGGCAGTCACCCCGGATCTCCTTCCGCCGACCGGCTCCGATGCCGCGCTGGTTCAGCTCAGCTCGGTGCTCGGCGAGCTGGCGGAGGCGGTGCGCGATCTCCGGCGCGAGACCGACGCCGAGCGTCGCGAGCGGGTCGACGATCTCGCCGTCCTGATCGACCTGATCACGACCGGCTGGCAGGGTCTGGACGCGCGGCTCGGCCGGATCGAGCGCCAGGTGAGCCGGCTCGAGTCGGGGCGCCGCGAACCGATCGCCCCGTCGCCTGTGCGGATCGTCCCGACAGCGATCGAGACGCCTGCCGCGGCCACGCCTGTCGCAGCCCCGCCCGCCGCGGCGGCGCCGGCAGAGCCCCTTCCGCCACCGCCCGTCGCGCCCTCCGAGCCCAGCACCCGCGAGCCCAGCACCCGCGACCGACTCCCGATTGTCGCGGCGCTGACGCTCGTCGGCGCAGGGGTCGTCACGCTCGCGGTCCTCCAGCTCGCTTCCGGCGAGCCGGACCTCGCGCGGCTCGTGTCCTCGCGTGAGAATCCGACCACCGTCACGGCCGGGGTGACGCCGACGACCCCGCCGCCGCTCACGGCGCGAACCGAGACGCGCCCGGCGACGACGAGCTCACGGCCGCCTGCCAAGAGCCCGACCGTGCCGACGACCACCTCCGACGTGCTCGGGACGACCTCCGCCGGAACGACTCCCTCCCGGACGACTCCCTCCGGGACGACCCCCTCCGGGACGACGCGGCCCAAGCCCCCGGCGCTACCGGCCGATCCGCAGACGGTCTCCGCGCCGCCGGCGACGACAACGCGCCCCGCATCGGGGACGAGCCCGACGGGCTTCAAGCCGACGCGCAACTGGGCCTGGGCGCCGGTCCAGAACGCCGATTACTACGACGTCGTCTTCACCTGGTCGGGTCGGACCTTCTACCGGGCGTCTCCGACCGAGCCGCGGCTGACGCTTCCGGGCACGGTCGTCTTCCGGCCAGGCCCCTACCGCTGGGTGGTGCGGCCGGGCTTCGGAGCGCGCGCCGCGAGAAACCTCGGCCCGCCTGTCGTCGACTCGCCGTTTACCGTCGGCGGCTAGCTCGCCGGCGCCGCGGAAGCCACGGCGGCCGCACGTAAGCTCGCGCCGGCCTCGGGATCGAAGAAGTGGAGCCGCGCCGGATCGAGCGCGAGGCTGATCCGGTCCCCCGGCCGCACCTGTGCCTCCTCCGCGACCTCGGCCGTGAAGAGCGCGCGGCGGTCGGTGGCGATCAGCGTCGCCCGCTCGCCGTCGTCGCTCGCCGCCCGGACCGAGTCCAGGTCGACGGGAGGCGCCTCGACGGTGAAGAGGACGTGCGTCGCCGAGCCGAGCTCCTCGACCACCATCGCGTCGACCTCGATCCGGGGCCGCGCCGGATCGGCCGTGCGCGCATCCTCGAAGTCCTGCGGTCGGATTCCGAGGATGACGGGGCCGGAGTCGATGCCGCGCGGCCGCCGGTCCGCGTTGAGCGGGATCCGGAAACCCGCGAACTCGACCGCGTCGCCGGCGACTATGGCCTCGACGAGGTTCATCGACGGCGAGCCGATGAACGCGGCGACGAAGAGGTTGATCGGCTCCCGGTAGAGCGTCTGCGGCGTGTCGACCTGCTGCACGGTCCCGTCGCGCATCACCGCGACGCGGGATCCCAGCGTCATCGCCTCGACCTGGTCGTGGGTGACGTACACGGTCGTGATCCCCAGCCGGTCGTGCAGCCGCGCCAGCTCGGCGCGCATGTCGACGCGAAGCTTGGCGTCCAGGTTCGAGAGCGGCTCGTCCATCAGGAACGCCTGCGGCTCGCGCACGATCGCCCGCCCCATCGCGACGCGCTGGCGCTGGCCGCCCGACAGCGCTCCCGGCCGGCGCTGGAGCAAATCCTGCAGCCCGAGCAGGTGCGCGACCTCCTCGACGCGGCGCGCGATCTCGGCCTTCGGCGTCTTGCGCACCTTCAGCCCGTAGCCGAGGTTCTTCGCCACTGTCAGGTGCGGGTAGAGGGCGTAGTTCTGGAACACCATCGCAATGTCCCGGTCGCGAGGCGCGAGGCGGGCCACCTCGCGCTCGCCGATCCAGATCTCCCCCTCGGTCACCTCCTCGAGCCCGGCGATCATCCGCAACAGCGTCGACTTGCCGCAGCCGGACGGGCCGACGAGAACCATGAACTCGCCGCTCTCGATCGTCAGATTGACGTCGTCGACCGCGCGCACGTCGCCGTCGTAGACCTTTCCCACCTGCTCGAGCCTGATCTCGGACACGTGCGATCTCCTTCGGTCGACGCTTGACTCCGACGACGATCTTATGACATCGTGGCTCTGCTGTAAACGTTCTCAGAAAACCTTTTCAGGGAGAGGCAGCTCAGGGCGACTTGCACGAACCACTCGCGACATCCGAGGTCGAGGGCGTTCCGACGATCACCACCGTCGCACGCCTCGCCAACGTCTCCGTCGCCTCCGCGTCCCGGGTGCTGAACGGGATCCGGACGAGCCCGGCCACGCTCGAGCGGGTCACGGCGGCGGCAGAGTCGGTCGGCTACGTCCCGAATGCGGCCGCCCGGTCGCTGCGCTCGCGCCGGACGGGCCAGATCGCGTTCGCGATGCCGGACGTCGGCAACCCCGTCTACACGACCATGGTCGGGTCGATCCAGGAGGTCGCGCGAGTCGCGGGCGTCCGGTTGCTGCTGCATTCGACCGGGGCCGATCCGGACGACGAGCTCGCGCTCATCCGAGACCTCCGTCACCGCTACGTCGACGGACTGATCCTCGCCTCCCTCCACCTGACGGAGGCGCACGCCGCACAGCTGAGCGTGTCGGCCGCGCCGGTGGTCGTGATCGGGCGCCCGACCGTGGGCACGTCCGTGGACACCGTCCGGGCGTACTCGCGCCGGGGCGCGGCCGACGCCGTTCGCCATCTCCACGCGGTCGGCAGGACACGGATCGCGTTCGTCAACGGGCCGACGCACACGGTCTCCGGCTCGTCGCGGCGCCGCGGCTATCTGGACGGGCTCCGCTCCTGCGGCCTCGAGCGCGACGACGAGCTGATCGAGGTCGCCGCCGACTTCATGGTCGAGCCCGGACGCCGGGCGGCCGAGTTGCTGCTCGCGCGCGTCCGGCCCGACGCGATCCTCTGCGCCAACGACCTGCTCGCGGTCGGCGTCCTCGGCGCACTCCGCGATGCGCAGCTCGACGTCCCCGGCGACGTCGCGCTCGTCGGGATGGACAACACCGACCTCTCCGGCCTGACCTGGCCGGCGCTCACGACCGTCGACCTCGGCTCGTTCGAGCGGGCGCGGATCGCCGCCGAGCTCCTGCTCTCGCGGATCGACGAGCCCGGCCGTGAAGTGCAGGTCGTCGGCGTCGAGCCGCGCCTCGTCGTCCGCGCCTCCTCCGGAGCAATCGGATGAGCACGGTCCCCGAGGTTCGGCTCCCGCGCCGCGGCCGCAGCCGAGCCGGGTCGGGGCTCTCGGGCCGGGAGGCGATGCTCCTGCTGATTCCGGCGCTGCTGCCGGTCGTGATCCTCAGTGTTCTGCCGCTCGTGCGTGGGATCTACCTCGGCTTCACCGACTCTCGCGCCGGCCTCGGCGTCCCGACGAACTTCATCGGGCTCGACAACTTCCGCGCGCTGCTCGAGGACGATCTGTTCGTCAACTCGTTCAAGATCGGCCTGATCTGGTCGGTGTCCGTGACCGCGATCGGGTTCGTCTTCGCACTTGGCCTCGCGCTCCTGCTGACCCAGAACCTGCGTGGACGCTGGCTCGCCCGCTCGCTCGCCCTCGTGCCCTGGGCGATGCCGGCGGTCGTCGTCGGGATCATGTGGAAGCTGGTCTTCCAGCCGCAGGCGGGGATCCTGAACGAGACCCTCCGGCGCGGCCAGCTTCCCGGCGAGACCACGGACTGGCTCTCGAGCTTCAGCTGGGCGCTCCCCGCGGTGATCCTCGTCGGCGTCTGGGCCGGCATGCCCCAGACCACGGTTGCGCTGCTGGCCGGGCTCCAGTCGATCCAGGACGAGCTGCACGAGGCGGCTGCGGTCGACGGCGCGAGCACGTGGCAGCGCTTCCGCACGATCACCCTGCCGCAACTGCGCCCGGTGATCATCGCGATCACGACGCTCGACTTCATCTGGAACTTCAACTCGTTCGGGCTCGTCTACGTCCTCACCGAGGGCGGCCCGGCGGGCAAGACCCAGCTGCCGATGCTGTTTGCCTACAGCCAGGCGTTCGAGTACGGCGAGTTCGGCTACGCGTCCGCGCTCGGGAGCGCGATGGTGGTCGTGATCGCAGTCGTGCTCGTTTTCTACCTCTGGGGCCGGCTCAAGGAGACGACGTGATCGTCACCGCCCGCCCGAAGCGCACGAAGAGCTTCCAGTACGTGGTGCTCTTCGGCTATCTCGTCTTCCTCGGCTTCCCACTCCTCTGGATGCTGTCGATGTCGTTCAAGGGGCCGCGCGAGCTCGTCGAGCTCTACCCCTCCTTCATCCCCGAGGACTTCACCTTCGAGAACTACCGGACGGCGCTGACCGAGGACGATCATCAGCTCGTCCGCAACGGGATCAACAGCCTCAAAGTGGCGGTGGTGACCGCGCTGCTGACGACGATGATCGGGCTGCCGGCGGCGTACGTGCTCGCCCGGCGGAGGGGCGTGATCACGCGGCTCGGGCTCGGCTGGATCCTGATCAGCCAGATGTTCCCGCTGATCCTGATCATCATCCCGCTCTTCCTGCTCCTGCGCGACCTCAAGCTGACGAACTCGCACATCGGGCTCGTGCTGGTCTACGTCGTGTGGGCGCTGCCGTTCATCCTTTTCATGCTCTACACCTATGTGCGCGCGATCCCGCCGGACCTCGAGGAGGCGGCGACGGTCGACGGCGCGACGCGGTTCCAGATTCTGATCGGGATCATCGCGCCGCTGCTCCTGCCCGGGATCGTCGTCACGACCCTGTTCGCGTTCATCACCGCCTGGAACGAGTTCTTCTTCGCACTCGTCATCCTCGAGAGCCCCGATCTGACGACGCTGCCGCTGAGGCTGGCGCAGTACGTCGGCATCGAGGGAGTCGTCAGATTCGGCCCCCTGGCGGCGGCCGCTCTGCTCGCGACCGTGCCCAGTCTTCTCCTCTTCGTCTTCATCCAACGCTGGCTCACAGGCGGCCTCCTCTCAGGGGCGGTCAAGGGCTAGTGACCACACCGCACACCCCGTTTCAAGTACCCCGGCGTCGAATCGGACGGCGCCTCGACCGCAGAAAGGCGGGTCAACAATGAGGAAGGTCATCGTGCTTGGCACCTTGGCCCTGCTGTGCACCGTGCTCGTAGCCGGGGCCCAGGCAGGAAAGCAGGCCACTGTCGTCAAGCTCAAGTTCGCCACCTACGTGTGGCAGCCGACGACCGTCGCAGCGAACAAGTCGATCGTCGAGAGCTGGAACAAGGCCCACCCGGGCATCCAGGTCGAGATCGTCCCGGTCGACGTCAACTCGGTCCACGACAAGCTGCTGACGAGCTTCGTCGGCGGCACGGCCGCGGACGTGATCCACGACGAGGCCGCCGACATCGCCGGCTTCACGCAGCAGGGGTACCTCGCCAACCTGACGCCCTTGATCCCGAAGACGCTGAAGCAGTCGATCCCGAAGGACCTCTGGGCGACGACCAACTTCGGCGGCAAGATCACCGGCGTCCCCTCGCTGCTGCAGACCTACAACATCTTCGCGAACATGGAGATCCTCAAGTCGGCCGGGATCAAGGCGCCGACGCTCGCGAAGCCGTGGACGTGGGCCCAGTTCCGCGCCAATGCGAAGAAGCTGACGACGTCCAACCGCTACGGCGTCTGCTGGGGCCTGCGCTCGCCGGTGGCAGTGGTGCAGACGATGTCGCTCAACTACGGCGGCCAGTTCTTCTACCTCAAGAACGGCAAGTGGACGTTCGAGTTCGGGGCGAAGGATCAGAACGTGATCAAGCAGATGCACGACATGATCCACGTCGACAAGTCGGTCGATCCGGCCGCGACGGGCCTCTCCGGCAGCGCCGTGCTGCCCGCCTTCTTCGGCGGGAAGTGCGCGATGACGGTGGCCGGCAACTTCACGGCCCAGAGCATGATCCTGCAGGGCCCCAGGGGCTTCAACTGGGCGATGTTCCCGCTGCTGAAGGGCCAGACGCAGCAGCAGGTGGCGAATCCGCAGACGTACTCGATCTCGGAGCAGAGCAAGAACAAGCAGTCGGCGATGTTCTTCCTCGCCTACCTCGTCAACAAGCAGAACCTGGCCAAGCTCGCGCTCGGCGACTGGCTGATCCCGGCAAACCCCGAGGCCGGCAAGCTGGCTCGCAAGTCGACCAAGCGGGCGGGCAGCTGGAAGATCGCGACCGAGTCGGTCGTCCACTTCCGCAAGGGCAACTGGGTCTCGCTCGCCGCCTATCCGCGCTGGAAGGCGGAGGTGGCCCAGCCGGCGTTCGTCCAGTACCTGCGTGGGTCGAGCTCGCTCCAGGAGCTGGAGAAGAGCCTGGACGACGGGTGGAACAGAGTCCGGGGATAGATCGCCCAGCCCAGCCGGCCGGCCGCAGTGGCCGGCCGGCTGGGACCAAGACGACCGCGAATCGAGGATGAGGACGTGAGTGGAGACCTGCTGACCGACCGGGCCGTCGGCTGCCTGGCGGGAGCCGCCGTCGGCGACGCGCTCGGCGGCGCCACCGAGGGGTGGGAGTCGCACGAGATCGAAACTCACTTCGGCGGCTGGGTGACCGGGATCGTCGAGTCGATCCGGCGGACGAAGAAGGTCGAGAAGGCGTTCTCGCCGTTCCACAAGGGCGACGGCCACGTCACCGACGACACGCTGATGACGCGCGTGCTCGTGCACGCCTACGACGTCAAGCGGGACCACCTGGACGCGTACGACGTCGAGGCGTTGCTCGTGCCCGCGATCGTCGACGAGAAGACGTGGGTTCCGGAGCTCGACCGCGAGGACCTGCTCTACCACCGTCTCTTCCTCGCCGAGAAGTGGCTCGTGCTCAAGCTCCGCTACGGCCACGCCGACCCGCGCGACGCGGGCGTCGGCAACATCGTCAACTGCGGCGCCGCGATGTACATCGCCCCGGTCGGGATCGCGAACGCCGGCGATCCGCGGCGCGCCTACGACGAGGCACTCGATCTCACCGCCGCACACCAGTCGAGCTACGGACGGGAGGCCGCAGGCGTGCTCGCTGCCGCAGTCGCCGCCGCGATGCGGGTCGAGGCGACGCCGGACACCGTCGTCGAGACGTGCCTGCAGCTCGCCAAGGATGGAACGCGGACGGCGATCGAGGCGGTGGTGGAAGCTGCTGCCAAGCTCGACGGCTGGCGCGACGGCGGCCTCATGCAGCTGCGGCGGGCGTTCGCGCCCTTCGACTCGGTTGGGGAGCACTACGCCACGCCCGCGTTGAACGCGCGGATTCCGAGCCGGCTGCACGCGATCGAGGAGTTGCCGATCGCGCTCGGGCTCCTCGTCGCGACGGGCGGCGACTACGAAGAGACCGTCCTCGGCGGCGTCAACTACGGTCGCGACTCCGACTCGATCGCCTCGATGGGCGGCGCCCTCGCGGGGGCGCTCGGCAACCCGCTTCGCCGCGACTGGGTCGAAGACGTCTCCGCGGCGAGCAAGATCGACATCGAGGAGGCGGGCCGGACGATGGCCGTCGTCGCCGCGGAGATCTTCGCGCGCGACGCCCAGCGCCATCAGGAGCGAGCGCAGGCGCTCGCCGCCCTCACGGCCGGCGAGGTGCCTGCTTGAGGGTGACATGGGTGCAGCCGGAGGACCTCGTGGGGCACGAGCTCCGGCAGGCGCGCGAGGAGCGGAAGAACGTCGACGACGTCGAGCAGCGCTGGTTCGCCGCCGGCGGAGCGCCCGCGCCGGGGCGGGGCGCTTCCCAGGAGCCGGTCGCGCCGGAGCTGCGGACGCTCGCGCTCGACCTGCTCGACGAGCTCGACGCGCTTCCTCGCCCGCTCGCGGCGGCCGAGCCGGCCGGGTTCGAGGAGATCCTCGCGGCGGCTGATCCCGCCGGGCGGCTGGAGGCGCGCGACCTGCCCGAGCGGATCGCGGGTGCGTGGCTCGGCCGCGCGGCCGGCTGCGTGCTCGGCAAGCCGGTCGAGAACATCCCCCGCGCCGGGATCCGCGCGATCGCCGAGGCGACGGGGAACTGGCCGGTGCGCGGCTGGTTCACCGCCGAGGGGCTGCCGGAGGAGGTCTCAGAGCGTTGGCCGTGGAATCGCGCCAGCCGGCCGACGAGCCTGGCCGAGAACATCGCCGGGATCCCCGAGGACGACGACCTCAACTTCACGATGCTCGGCGTCGCGCTGCTCGAGCGCTGCGGCACCGGCTTCGACGCGCTCGACGTCGCCAAGATCTGGCTCGACTACATGCCGGCCGGGCGGATCTTCACCGCCGAGCGGGTCGCGGTGCGCAACCTGCTCGAGGCCTACCTGCCGCCTGAGACGGCGACGCGGCGCAATCCGTTCCGCGAGTGGATCGGCGCCCGATTGCGCGTCGACGCGTACGGCTGGGCCGCTCCCGGCGATCCGGTCGCCGCGGCGCGGATGGCCTGGGAGGACGCTCGCGTCAGCCACACCGCGAACGGCGCCTACGCGGCGATGTTCATGGCCGCGGCGCACGCCGCGTCGGTGGCCGGAGTCTCGCCGGCGGCATCTGCGGACGCCGGTCTCTCGGTGGTGCCGGCGGGCAGCAGGCTCGCGGAGGCGCTCCGCGTCGCGCGCGACCTCGCCGGGCTCGACTGGGAGGAGGCCGTCGACGAGCTCTACGCCCGCTACGACACCTACCACTGGGTGCACGCGATCAACAACACGGCGCTCGTCGCCGCGGCGCTGTACGCGTTCGACGAGGACTTCTCCGGTGCGATCTCGGCCGTCGTCCAGGGCGGCTGGGACACGGACACGAACGGGGCCGCCGTCGGCTCGATCGTCGGCGCGGCGGTCGGCGTGGCCGGGATCGACGAGCGCTGGTCGGCGCCGCTCGGCGGCCGCTTCACGAGCTCGCTGCCCGGCTTCGACGGGATCACGCTCGACGAGCTCGTCGGTCGGACGATCGCCGTCGCCGGCTCTCCCGCGGCAGCGTGAGCATTCCCCTCGAGAAGCCGCGCGATCCACTGGTCCCCAGGCCGCTCGACCTCCCCGCAGCGGTTCCGCTCGAGCCGGACGCCGACCTCGAGCCGCTCGACGGCGCGAAGATCTTCATCGCGCCGGAGGATCCGGCGGACTGGCCCGCCTGGCGGGACGCGCTCGCCCGGTGGCGTACCGAAGCGGCCGCGCGGATCGGCTATGACGACTCGGCCTACGAGGCGCCGGAATACGGGTGGACTCAGGGCTGCCACGTCGTCGCGCTCGCCTGGCTCTGGGACGAGCTCCTCTTCGACCACGATGCGGGCCGCTTCACACCGGAGCGCTTCTGTACCGAGTCGGAGCGCGAGTTCGGCGGCTTCGACGGGATCGTGCTCTGGCACGCCTATCCCGTGATCGGGATCGACGACCGCAACCAGTTCGACTACTACCGCGACGTCCCCGGGATCCGCGAGCTCGTGGTGGAGCTGCAGGCGCGCGGGCTGCGCGTCTTCGTCAACTACAACCCGTGGGACGTCGGCACGCGGCGGGAGCCGGTCGCCGACGACCTCGCGATCGCGGAGCTCGTCGCCGAGCTAGGGGTCGACGGCGTCTTCCTCGACACGATGAAGGAGGCGCAGCCGGGGCTGCGGGCAGCGCTAGACGGGATCAAGCCCGGGATCGCGCTCGAGGGCGAGTCGACGCTGCCGCTCGCGCGCACCTGCGATCACCACCTTTCCTGGGCGCAGTGGTTCTCGGACAGCTCCGTCCCGGGTGTGCTGCGCGCGCGCTGGTTCGAGCAGCGCCACATGCTCCATCACACCCGCCGCTGGAACCGGGATCACACCGAGGAGCTACACAGCGCGTGGCTGAACGGGGTCGGCATTCTCGTCTGGGAGAACGTCTTCGGCGCCTGGGTCGGCTGGAGTGAGCGCGACAAGGCGCTGTTGCGGGCGATGCGCCCGGTGCAGCGCGAGTATGCGGGCCTGCTCGCGACCGGCGAGTGGACGCCGCTCGCGGCTGCGAGCGAGGACACGCGTGTCGTCGCCTCGCGCTGGACCGACGGCGAGACGACGCTCTGGACGGTCGCGAACCGCGGCGCTGCCTACGCAGGCCCGGTCGGAGAGCTCGAGGTCGACCTGCCGGCGCTGGGCATTGCGGCGTTCATCGGCACCCAGCAGGTGATGGCCGCGGGTGGCGGTGACGCGGCGTTTCCCGCGCGCGAGGCCGTGCGCGCGCCCGTGCCGGTCGCCCGCGTCGAGGCAGTCCCGGACGGATTCGCTGCGGTCGAGCCGCGGGCGGCGAAGGCGGTCTTCCGGCGCCGCGAGACCGGCACCTACGGCGAGGCGCCGTATGTCGAGGAGTGGAAGCCGCTGCCGCCGCGCCTGCACGACTTCGTCGAGGTCGAACGCCCGGCGCCGCGCGGCCGCTTCGCGATCGGCCTGCGCGAGGTGGCCGGTGCCGACGGTGCGCCTTTGACCGGGCTCGACCTCGCCGAGGCACGCGCCCACGCGGCCGCCGCCGGCGCGCGGCTGCCGACCGAGGACGAGTGGCAGCTCGCTGCGGAGGCAGGTCTGCTCGAGCGGCTCGAGCCGCTCGTCTGGAACTGGACCGAGAGCGAGCACTCGGACGGGCGGACGCGGTTCGCGATCCTCAAGGGCGGCTCCGACTGGCTGCCGGAAGGCTCGGACTGGTACGTCGATGGCGGCCCACAGGACGCCCGCTACTCACTCAAGCTGCTGCTGCTCGGCGCCGGGATGGCGCGGTCGCCGCGGATCGGCTTTCGGCTGGCGGTCGACCTGCCGTGACCGAGACGCCGCAGATGCCGCTCGAGGGGATCAAGGTCGTCGAGGCGGCGACCCTCTTCGCCGCGCCGCTCGCGGCGATGTTCCTCGGCGACTACGGCGCCGACGTGATCAAGATCGAGCACCCGCATCGCGTCGATCCCGCGCGCGGACACGGGCCGAGCAAGAACGGTGTCGGCCTCTGGTTCAAGGCGCTCGCGCGGAACAAGCGGCTCGTCACGCTCGATCTCTCCAAGCCCACCGGCGCCGATCTCTTCCTGCGGCTGGCCGAGCGCTCCGATGTCGTGCTCGAGAACTTCCGCCCCGGTACGCTCGAGCGCTGGGGCGTCGGCTGGGACGAGCTCTCGGCGGTGAATCCCCGGCTCGTGCTCGCGCGCGTGAGCGGCTTCGGCCAGACAGGTCCCTACGCCGGCCGGGCCGGGTTCGGCACGCTCGCCGAGGCGATGAGCGGCTTCGCCGTCCTCAACGGCGAGCCCGACGGCACGCCGCTGCTGCCGCCGCTCGCGCTCGCGGACGGCGTCGCTGCGCTCGCGACCGCCTTCGCGATCCTCGCCGCGTTGCGGGCGCGCGAGCAGACCGGGCGCGGCCAGGTCGTCGACACCTCGCTAGTCGAGCCGCTGCTGACATTGCTCGGCCCGCAGCTGACGGCCTTCGACCTGCTCGGCGAGCTGCAGCCCCGCACGGGCAACCGTTCGAGCCACAACGCGCCACGCAACCTCTACCGCACCGCCGACGGCTCCTGGGTCGCCGTCTCGTCGAGCGCGACCTCGATCGCCGCCCGCGTGCTCGAGCTGGTCGGGCGGGCAGACCTGGCGGCAGAGCCGTGGTTCGCGACCGGCTCCGGCAGGGTCGAGCACGTGGACGAGATCGACGACGCGGTGGCGGCCTGGATCGGCGAGCGCAACCGCGACGACGTCCTGGCGGCGTTCGAGGCCGCCGGCGCCGCAATCGCGCCCGTCTACGACGCCCGCGACGTGCTCGCCGACCCACAGCTCGAGGTGCTCGGCTCGATCAGCACCGTCGAGGACCCTCAGCTCGGCCCGCTGCGGATGCCGAACATGATCAGCCGTCTCTCCGAGACGCCCGGACGGATCCGCCACTCGGGCGGGCGGCACGGCGCCGACACGGCTGCCGTCTTCGCCGAGCTGGGCGTCAAGGCAGAGGAGCTCGCGATGCTCCGCGCCGACCGAGTCGTATGACCGTGCCGCCGCTGACCTGGCTCTATGTCCCGGGCGATCGGCCGGACCGGGTCGAGAAGGCGATCGCCTCCCGCGCCCACGCGGTCATCGTCGACCTCGAGGACGGTGTCGCGGCCGGCGCGAAGGCGGCCGCGCGCGCCGGCCTCGCTGAGCTGTTCTCGGAGCCGCGCCGGAAGCCGGTCTACGTCCGCGTCAACTCGGGCAGTGCCGCCGATCTGGAGGCCGTCTCGGTGCTGCAGCTGAGCGGGATCGTCGTGCCCAAGGTTGCGCGGCCGGAGGACGTGCCGGCGACGCCGCACCCGGTCAACTGCCTGATCGAGTCGGCCGCCGGACTCGAAGCCGCGTACGCGATCGCCTCGACGCGCGGCGTCGCAGGGATCTCGCTCGGCGAGTCTGACCTCCGCTCGGAAACGGGCGCGCTCGAGGCGGGGCTCGACTGGGCGCGCGGCAGGATTGTCAACGCGGCCGTCGCCGCCGGTCTGCCGCGGCCGCCGCAGTCGGTCTACCCGCACGTCCGCGACGAGGAGGGGCTGGCCCGCTCGTGCGCCCGCGGGCGCGAGCTCGGCCACCTCGGCCGCTCTGCGATTCATCCCGATCAGCTACCGGTGATCGAGCAGGCGTACCTACCGACCGACGAGGAGGTCGCGCGCGCCCAGGCGACCGTCGAGCGGCTGGACGCGGCGGGTGCCGGGACGCTCGGAGGGGGCGAGTTCGTCGACGCGGCCATGCTCGGCGCCGCTCGGCAGATCGTGGCTCTCGCCGCCGCGTACGGAACAGCGACACGACCACAACAGGGGAGGGACTCATGAAGAACCGGCTCACCAGCCGACTCACACTCGTACTCGCGGCCGGCGCCGCCGTGCTGCTCGTCCTGCTCGCGCCGTCGGCAGTCGGCGCCGGCGCGGCAGCGGCGGAAGGCAGCCTGACCGAGGCCAGCTTCCAGTCGGCCACTCTGAACGAGGCGATCTCGTACAACGTCTATCTCCCCGCGGGATACGCGGGCTCCAGCGACCGGTATCCCGTGCTGTACCTCCTGCACGGACGCGGCGACTCGAAGAGCGCCTGGACCCAGATGAAGGGCGCGCTCGACGCGCTGATCTCCTCGGGCGAGATCCAGCCGACGATCGCGATCATGCCCGACGCTCCCTGGAGCAGCCGCGCGAGCTACTACGTCGACTCGGGCTACACCGGGGCCGACCCGGGACGCAAGGTGGAGACCGCGTTCACGAAGGACCTGATCGCGCATGTCGACGCCACCTATCGCACCGTGGCGGACCGCACAGGCCGTGGCGTCGCCGGCTACTCGATGGGCGGCTACGGCGCGCTCCGCTACTCGCTCGCGCACCCCGATCTCTTCGGTGCGTCGATCGTGCTCAGCCCCGCGGTCTACGTCCCGATCCCGCCGAGCGACTCGAGCACGCGCGAGTTCGGCGCGTTCGGGCTGGGGAAGAGCCTCTTCGTCGAGTCGGTCTACAAGAAGCTCAACTACCCGGCTCTGTTCCAGTCGTTCGCGGCGACCGGGTTGCCGCTGCCGATGTTCATCGCCGTCGGCGACGACGAGTTCAAGAACCCGAACCCGAAGGACGCGATCCACGATCTCGACTTCGAGGCCCACGTCCTCTTCAACCAGGCGGTGCGCGTCCCGAACCTGACCGCCGAGCTCCGCGTCGTCGACGGAGGCCACGACTGGGACGTCTGGGGGCCAACGTTCGTCGAGGGCGCGAAGTACATCTTCCAGTTCCTCAACCAGGCGCCAGTAACCCCGATGAAGGCCACGCTGACCGGCACCGCTCAGGAGGAGCGCGCCGGCGGCGTCGCGACCGACGCGGCCGGCAACGTCTACCAGGCGCTGGCAGCCGGCGGCTCCGTCGCGGGCCAGCCGTACGTCGGCGACAAGGACCTCGTGCTCGTCAAGGACTCACCCACGGGAACGCGGCTCTGGACCCGCGAGCTCGGGACGACGCGTCTCGAGCGGGCGTACGGAGTCGCGATCGATCCGGCCGGCAACGTTGTCGTGACCGGCTACACCACGGGCGATCTCGACGGCGCCCATGCCGGCAACACGACGGACGACGTCTTCGTCGTCAAGTTCGACCCGAACGGGAACCGGACGTGGCTGCGCCAGTTCGGCGTCGCGGCCGTGGCCGACCGCGGCTACGCGCTCGCGACCGACACCGCCGGGAACATCTACGTCACGGGCTACACGCGCGGCAACCTCGGCGCGACGAACGTCGGCGACAAGGACATCTACATCGCCAAGCTCGACCCGAACGGCACGCAGCTGTGGCTGCAGCAGTTCGGCAGCGCCGGCGAGGACAAGGCGTGGGGTGTCGCCGCGACCGGCGACGGGATCAGGCTGGGAGGCATGACCTCCGGTGCGCTCGGCACGCCCGCCGGCGCTCTCGATGGCTGGGTCGCCCGCTATGACGCCGCCGGCAACCGTGCCTGGCTGCAGCAGTTCGGCACGGCCGCGAACGAGGAGGTGTGGGGACTGACGGCCGACGCGGCGGGGAACACCTATGTCGCCGCGTACTCGGCAGGTGACTTCGATGGCCCGCTCGCGGGCGACAAGGACCTCGTCGCGGCGCGGTTCGACCCGGCCGGGACGATGACCTGGGCCGACCAGCTCGGCACCGACCTGAACGACAAGAGCGCGGCCGTCGGCCTGGACGGCGCCGGCAACCTCTACGTCGCCGGCTTCAGCGACGGGAGCATCGGCACGAACGTCGGCAAGTTCGACGCCGTTCTCGTCAAGTATGCGCCCGACACGACGCGCGAGTGGGTGCGGCAGTTCGGGACCGCCGAGGACGACGGTGCCGACGCGTTCGCAGAGGCGAACCTCTACCTGGCCACTCACGGCGGCTCGATCTACGTCTCCGGGCTGACGCTCGGCGACGTCGAGGGCCAGTCTCAGCTCGGCCTCGGTGACGTCTTCCTCGCGAGGTTCGACGCCGAGGGCGCGAACGGCTAGATGGAAGGGCGGCGCTCGGCCTCGGCCGGGCGCCGCCCCTACGACTGGTTGAGAGCCGACGCCGCCGCCTCGAGGTTCGCGCGCCCTGCACCGAACGTGAGGATGAACGGCCCGGCTGCGGGCCGACCGGCGGGAAGCCCGGTCTCGACCACGACGAGCTCGGGTCGAAGCTCGGCGGCTGCCGCCACCGTCTGCTCCTGCCACGCATGCCTGCCGGCGTCGCGGGCCACGACGACGAGGCGGCGCCCGTCGTGCTGCGCGAGCAGCGCAGCCAGGTCGCGCGGGGCCTCGCGGAGCTGGATCGACACGGCGTCGGGCAGGACGTCCCCGAGCCCGTGCGTGGCCTCGCCCGCGGCGATGTTCGCCTCGGGACGGAGCTCGAGGACGAGGATCGGGCCGGCGGCGGCGAGGTCGCCGGAGACCTGAAGCGCGCGACGTGCGGCTTCGGCGCCGGCGCTGCGGCCGGCGGCGCTGTCGCTGGTCGGCGAGGCCCAGTGGCAGAGAGCGGCGACGCGCTCCGCCGCCTCGGCGAGGCGCTCTTCCGTGAGACGGCCGGAGCGGACGGCGCCGACGATCGCGGCATGGACCTGCTCGACCGCTTCCTCGTGCAGGTCGTGGCCGAGCCCGAGTGAGTCCGAACCGGCTATCAGCGTGCGTACGGCCGCTTCCTCCAGCCCGAACGTCTCGCTGACCGCCGCCATCTCGAGCGCGTCCGTGACGAGCAAGCCGTCGAAGCCGAGCTCGCCGCGGAGCAGCCCGGAGAGAATCGGGTGGCTGAGCGTTGCGGGCACGTCGTCGAGATCGGGCACGAGCAGATGACCGGCCATCATCGCCCGAACACCCGCGTCGACCGCCGCGCGGAACGGGACCAGCGCTCCCTCGAGGTCGCCGGCGACCACGGGGAGCTCACGATGCGAGTCGGCAGCGGTGTCGCCGTGACCCGGGAAGTGCTTCGCGCAGGCCGCCACGCCCTGGCGCTGCGTACCGGCGACGAACGCAGCGACGTGGCGCGCAACGAGCTCGGGATCGGAGCCGAAGCTGCGCACGCCGATGACGGGATTCCGGGGGTTGGTGTTCGCGTCGGCGACTGGCGCGAGGTTCAGGTTGACGCCGACGGAGGCCAGCTCACCTCCGATCGCCCCCGCCACGGACTCGGTCAGCGCTACGTCGTCGACGGCGCCGAGCGCGAGGTTGCCGGGGTACGAGCTGCCGTGCTCGGCCTCGAGCCGCGTCACGTCACCGCCCTCCTCGTCGATCGAGATCAGAAGCTCGGGCCGTTCCGCGCGCAGGGAGCCGGTCAGCTGCGCAAGCTGCTCGGGATCGCGCACGTTGTAGGCGAAGAGCGTGATCCCGCCGAGCCCGCGCTCGAGCCAGCGCGCGACCCAATCCGGGGTGACGTGGCCGGGGAAGCTCGGCTGGAGGCAGGCAGCGGCCAGGCGGTCGAGCTCGGTCACTGCTTGACGGCGCCTGCGGTGAGGCCGAAGGCGATCCGCCTGTGCACGAGCACGAAGAAGATGACGACCGGCAGGGCGGTGAGCGTCGAAGCGGCCATCAGCGTCCCCCAGTCGACCCCGCGGGTCGTACCCGTTATGAAGTTCGCGAGCCAGATCGTGATCGTCTGCTTGTCCGCGCTCGAGAGCATGACGTAGGCGATGATGTACTCGTTCCAGGCCTGGATGAAGGCGAAGATCGACGTCGCGACGAGACCGGGGCCGACGAGCGGCAGCAGGATGCGCACGAAAGCGCCGAGCCGCGTCGAGCCGTCGACCATCGCCGCCTCCTCGAGCTCCTTCGGGATTCCGCCGATGAAGCCGCGCAACGTCCAGACGCAGAAGGGCAGGACGACCGCGACGTACGCGATCACGACGCCGGAGAGCTTGTCGACCTGGTGGACGGCGCTGAAGGTGATGTAGAGCGGGATCACCAGCGCCGCGAGCGGCACCATCTGGACGCCGAAGACGACCACGACGAAGGCGGTGCGGCCGTGGAACCGGAACTTGGCCAGCGCCAGCGCGGCCAGGAACGCCAGCACAACCGAGACGACGACGACGGCGAGGACGACAATCAGGCTGTTGCGCACGCCCGACCAGAAGAGGTCGCGGTTGATCGCGTCGCGGAAGTTGTCGAGCGTGGGGTTCGTCGGGATGAACTGGGGCGTGAAGGAGAGGATCTCGCCGCCCTGCTTGAACGACGTCGAGACCATCCAGTAGACGGGAAAGGTCATGACGACGAAGACGAAGAGCCCGAGTGCGTTCAGGCCGATGCGCTGCAGCGTCCGCTTGCGCCTGCGGCGCCGGCGCGGGGGAGGAGCCGGCTCCGCGTGCGCGCTCAATCGACCTCCCCGATCCGCACCATCTGGCGGATGTAGACGAAGGTGACCACGAGCATCGCCAGCACCATCACGAGCGCGATCGCCGAGCCGAGCCCGTACTGGCTCGTGTTGAACGACTCGACGAAGGAGTAGATGCTGAGCACGAAGTAGTCGTCCTCGGGCCGGGCGTTACGGATGATCCAGATCTGGCTGAAGACCTGGAAGTTCCAGATCACCGACAGGCTCGCGAGGATGACGAAGATCGGCTTCAGGATCGGAAGCGTGATGTCGCGGAAGACCCGGAACGCGCCCGCGCCGTCGATCGACGCCGCCTCGACCATCTCCCCCGAGACCTGGGTCAGGCCGGCGAAGATCGTGATCGCGACAAAGGGGATCGCGCCCCAGACGATGATCGCGGTGATGATCGCCCAGCCCTGGATCGGGTTGACGAACCAGTCGTGGTGGGCGTAGGACTCGAAGCCCAGCTGCGCCAGCGTCCAGTTGAGGACGCCGAACTCGAAGTCGACCATCCAGCTCCAGATGGTCACCGCGACGACGGGCGGCATCGACCACACGAGCACGAGCCCGGTCGTGATCAGCAGGCGCATGAACGTCCCCAGGCGCTGGAGCAGGAGCGCGATCAGCGTCCCGAAGAGCATCGTCAGCCCGACCGTGACGGCGGTGAACGCAACCGTCCGGCCGAGCACCGTCCAGAACCAGCGGTCGCCGAGGATCTCCGTGTAGTTGTCGAACCCGATCCAGTGGCCCTCGTGTGCGATCAGCTCGGGGAGCCCGTACTCCTGGAACGAGAGCGTGACGAGGCGGTAGAGCGGATAGCCGAGCACCGCCCCGATGACGGCGAGCGCCGGCAGCAGGAGGAGATAGGGGCTGACGACCCGGCCGGGCTTGGCCCGCCGACGCCGTCGAGCCGGCACGAGGGCCGGCTCGACAGCAAGGGGAACGGCTGAGTGGTCTTTCACTGGCGGGGGGTCAGCTTTCGTTCAGGATCTCCGTGATCCGCTCGCTGGCGGCGGTCGCGAGCTCCTTCGTCTTCGACGGATTGCGGAGGATTCCGCTGAGCATGCTCTGCAGCACGTTCGCGCTCTCGACGTTCGCCCAGTTCGGCGTCGAGGGGACGAACCAGCTGTACTTCGCGGCCTCGGCGAACGGGGCCAGCGTCGGCTTCGCCGCGTTGATCCGGGCGAGGCTCGTCGTGTTCGGGATCACGCCGCCGCCCGTCGCCATCCGCGTCATGTTCTGCGTGTTCGTGAACGCGGCGATCCAGTCGGAGGCGAGCGCCTTCTGCTTGCTCGTGACCGGCACGGCGAGGTTGGAGCCGCCGAGGAACGTCGGCATGTACTTGCCGGGCGTGTGGCTTGGCATCGGGTAGGCGCCGATCTTGCCCGTGAGCGCCGGGTTGCCGAGCTTCGGATCGAGGGCATACGGCCATTCCCAGCCGTTGCCGACGAACGAGCCGACCGCGCCCTTCGCGAACACGAGCGCCTGCTGCGGATGAGCCTCGTCACCGGTCTTGTTCGCCCGCGAGTAGCTCCTGGCGACGTTGCGCCACGCGGTCAGGCCGGAGAGAGCCTTCGGCTCGTGCAGCGTGCCGATCCACTTGCCGTTTCTCGTCTTCGCGATCTGTCCGCCGTAGTCGTAGACGAACGACATCGCGGCGTACCAGTAGCGGCCCGGGAAATAGACGGCCGAGTAGGTCGGGTTCTTGGAGCCGCCGAACTGCTTCATCAGCTTCGCGTTCGCGACGTTGAACTCGGCGAGGGTCTTCGGGGTCTTCGCGATCCCAGCCGCCTTGTACTGATCCGTGCGGTAGATGACGCCACGCGCGCCCGCGTAGTACGGGACGGCGTAGAGCTTGCCGTTGTAGCTACCCGCCTTCGTCAGGCCCGAGAGCCAGGTGCCGGAGTTCGGAAACTCGGACCGGGTGAGCGCCGAGAGGGCTCCGGCCGAGCTGTACTTCGGCACGTCGGTGTTGCCGAACTCGATCACGTCGGGGCCGCTGCCGGCCGAGAGTGTCGCTTCGAACTTCGTCTTGTAGTCGCCCCAGCTCTGGTACTGGACGTTCACGTCGACGCCGGGGTGCTGGCTCCTGAACGCCTGGTTGGCGGCGGCTACCGCTTCGGGCCAGTTGGCCTGGGCATCGCCCATCAGCCAGACCGTGAGCGCGTCGGCCTGCGCCTTCGCCGGCGACGCCTGCGACGCGCCGGTCGCTGAGGCCGCTGCGATCGCGATTGCGACGACGAGCACGGCCGTTGCGAACAAACGTAGTCTCATTCGAGACCTCCTCCTCGCGTCGGCAGGAGCGCTGTCTGAGGAACGCTGCCACCGAAATGGTATTGACCAATTCACGATCAGCCGGAGGCTCGCACATCGAATCGGTCCTGTCAAGGGGTATGTCCTGTGCCCGCCGCGCTGCCGCTAACAGCTTGAAAGGGCGGTTCAAGGCACGAGCTGGTCGGCGAACTCACCGATCCGCCTAGGACTGGTACTGACCAGGTGCCCTAGAGCGCGTGCGTGATCTTGCTGAGGCCGTTCGGGCGGTCGGGATCGAGCCCCTTGGCCTGTGCGAGCGCCCAGGCGAGCAGCTGTCCCGGAACGACCGAGAGCAGCGGCGAGAGCAGCGTCACCGCCGGTGTCGGAACGGGCACCGAGAACGCGGCGCCGGCGATCTCACGCGCAGCCGGTCCGCTCGCGACCAGCGTTGCCCCCGCAGCGAGGGCACGCGCTGCGGCGTCGCGAACCGCCGGCAGGCTCTCGTCGTCCGAGCCGATCGTCCAGACCGGGAAGAGCCCGTCGAGCGCGGCGAGGGGGCCGTGCATGAGGTCCGTGGCCGTCAGCGGCTCGGCGGCGACACGGCACGTCTCGAGCAGCTTCAACGAGATCTCGCGCGCGGTCGCGAACTCGGGGCCGCGGCCGATCACGAACATGCGGCCGACGAACGCGAACGCGACGGCGACCTCGGCGAGCCGCCGCTCGAGCCCCGGCATCGCGTCGTCGAGCTGGGCGGCGACGGCGCGGATCCCCTCGCCGATCATCGCCCCCTGCCCGGCGGCGTGACCTGCCAGGAGCGCGAGCGCCGCCACCTGGGCGGTGTAGGTCTTCGTCGCAGCGATCGAGTGCTCCGGGCCGGCCGCGAGCGGCAGCACGAGCTCGGCCGCCTCGCCCAGCGCCGACTGCGGATCGTTCGTGATCGCGATCGTGAGGGCGCCCCGCAAGCGCGCCCGCTCGACGTAGGCGAGGACGTCGGGCGTCTCGCCGGACTGCGAGAGCGCGACGATGCACGAGCCGCGCAGGTCGATCTCGGCCCCGTAGTAGACGGACAGCGAGATCGAGTCCCGAACGGCGGTCCAGCGCGGCAGCAGGCCGAAGGCGTAGACGCCGTAGGAGGCGGCGTTGTCCGACGACCCGTGCCCGACCATCCGCACCAGGCTCAGCCCGCGGTCGCGGGCGACCGCGGCCACGGCCGAGTACTCGTCGGAGTGCTCGAGCAGCCGTTCGAGCGCGGCGGGCTGCTCCCGGATCTCACTCAGGAGCAGTGCGCCCGGCGCGAGCTCCTCGGCCGGAAGAGCGGTCATCCGGCGTCGCGCAAGACGAACACCGGCGTCGCACCGGCGCGGTCGCGCCGGTTCAGCTCGGTGACGAGGCGATACCTGTCGCCGCGGTAGATCGAATGGACGAACTCGACGATCTCGTCGTTCTCAGCGCGCGTCGTCCGCTCGAAGAGGAAGGCGGGCGAGTGCAGCGGCACGCCGAGCGCCGCCGACTCCTCCTCGTTGGTCACGGTCGGCTCGATCGTCTGGGTGCCGCCCACCGTCACGATGCCGTAGCGAGTGGCAAGCAGCTCGTAGAACGAGTGCTCCTCGAGGTCGGTGGGGGTGAGTCCGGGCACGAGCGATTCGCGCACGTGCAGGGTCTCGATCGCCATCGTCTCGCCGTCCGCGAGCCGCAGCCGCTTCACGATCACGATCCGCTCCGACGGCGACACGTGCAGGCAGCGGCCGAGATACGCGCCCGCCGTCGTCACGGTCAGCGAGAGGGTCTTGCTCCCCGGTCGCATCCCGCGCTGCACCATGTCCTCGCTGAACGACGTCATCGTCAGCTCCTGGGCGATCTTCGGCTCGCGGACGAAGGTGCCGCTGCCGCGCCGGCGGACGAGGTAGCCCTCGCGCACGAGGTCGTCGAGCGCGGCGCGCACCGTCAGCCGGGAGACGCCGAGGTCGACGCTGAGCTGGCGTTCCGAGGGGATTGCGTTGCCGACGCCGAAGCGCTCCATCAGGTCGATCACGCGCTCCCGCGTCTGGCTCTGCTTCGTGATCCGCTGTGGCGTGGTCATCGCGAAGCCGCATCCTACCCCCGTGGACCGCAAGTGGTCAATACCACTCTGTTGAAATGTGGACAGGACCGGTACTACACTCCGGCACGATGCGTAACGGTCAGCCCGTCACCGAGGATCACGTCTCCGGCCGCTCCGACCTCGATCTGCGCTCGACCCTCGAGCTCGTCGAGCTGATCAACGAGGAGGATGCGGGCGTACCGGCGGCCGTGCGCAACGCCGCCGGGCCGCTCGCTGCGGCGATCGACGCGATCGCCGAGCGTCTCGCGAGGGGCGGCCGGCTGATCTACGTCGGCGCCGGCTCGTCCGGCAGGCTGGCCGCGGTCGACGCGGCCGAGTGCGGACCCACGTTCGGCGTGCCGCCCGAGCAGGTGGTCGTGCTGGTGGCGGGCGGCGTCGCGGCGCTCGCGGTCGCGCAGGAGGCAGCTGAGGACGACGACGTGGCGGGCGCACGCGACGTCGAAGCCGCGGGGGTTCAGGAACATGACGCCGTCGTCCTGCTCTCGGCGAGCGGTGGCACGCCGTACGTCGCCGGCGCCGCGCACGCGGCCCGTGCGGCCGGTGCGCTGACGGTCGCCCTCGTCTGCGCCGACGAGTCCGAGCTGGGGCGGCTCGCCGACCACGAGGTCGCCGTCGTCGTCGGCCCCGAGGTGATCGCGGGCTCGACGAGGATGAAGGCCGGCACGGCCCAGAAGCTGCTCCTGAACACGATCTCGACCGTGACCATGATCCGACTCGGCAAGACCTACGGCAACCTGATGGTCGACGTCGTCGCCAGCAACGCAAAGCTCCGGAACCGCGCCCGCAGCGCCGTCGTGATCGCGACCGGCGCCGCCGAGGCCGAGGTCGACGCCGCGCTCGAGTCGTCGGAGGGCGACGCGAAGGTTGCGATCGTCTCGCTGCTCTCCGGCCTGGACGCGGCGAGCGCGCGGGCGAGGCTCGCAGCCGCGGGCGGCGTCGTCCGCCGGGCACTCGTGCAGGATCCCGCTCAATGAGACTGGGCGTCGAGTCAGCGATCGTCGAGGGCGAACTGCTGCGCGGCGACGTTGAGGTCGCAGACGGGAGGATCGTCTCGGTCGGTCTCGCGCCAAAGAGCGGCGGCGGCATCGCGGCGCCCGGCTTCGTCGACCTGCAGGTGAACGGCTACGGCGGCGTCGACTTCGCCGCCGCGGACGCGGCCGGGTACAGGACTGCCGGCGAGGCGCTGCTCGAGGGGGGTGTCACCGCGTATCAGCCGACGCTGATCACGGCGCCCGAGCAGGATCTGATCGCGGCGCTCCGGGAGGTGCCTGCGGTCGAGCAGGCCGGCCCGCGGATCCTCGGCGTCCACCTCGAGGGCCCCTTCCTCTCGCCGCACCGGCTTGGAGCACATCCGGAAGCGTCGCGGCGCGATCCCGACCGCGCCCTGCTCGAACGCCTGCTCGCCGCGGGCCCCGTCGCCTACGTCACGCTCGCGCCCGAGCTTCCGGGCGCGCTCGAGCTCGTCGACCTGCTCCAAGAGCGCGGTGTCGTCGTCTCGTGTGGCCACTCCGACGCGACCGCCGCCCAGGCCGGCGCGGCCTTCGACCGGGGTGTCGGCACCGTCACGCACCTCTTCAACGCGATGCGGCCGCTCGGCCACCGCGACCCGGGGATCGCGGGCGCCGCGCTCGCCCGCGACGAGGTGGTCGTCCAGGTGATTCTCGACGGGCACCATCTCGCTCCGGAGACGGCCCAGGTCGTCTGGCGGGCGGCGTCGGGCCGCGTCGCGCTGGTCACGGACGCGATCGCAGCCGCCGGCACGGGCGACGGCAACTCCCGTCTGAGCGGCGTCGAGGTCGAGATCCGCGACGGTGTCGCCCGTCGCGCCGACGGTGTCATCGCCGGCAGCGTCGTGACGATGATCCAGGCGGTCAGGAACCTGCACGCGCTGGGAGCCCCGCTCGTCGACGCGGTCGCGGCGGCGACCTCCGTGCCCGCACGCGCCGCCCGGAGGCCCGGGCTCGGCGTGCTTCGGCCGGGCGGCGACGCCGACGTCGTCGTGCTCGACGACCGGCTGGAGATCCGGATGGTGCTTCGCGCCGGGCTGGAGCCGGTGGCGGCGTGAGCCGGGGCGGCGCCGATGGCTGAGATCGTCCTCGAGCGGATCTCGAAGGTCTTCGCCGGCGGCGTGGCCGCGGTCGACGACGTCTCGCTTCGGATCGACGACGGCGAGTTCATGGTCCTGGTCGGCCCCTCCGGCTGCGGCAAGTCGACGCTGCTGCGGCTGATCGCCGGGCTCGAGGACGTCGACGCAGGCGCCGTCTTCATCGGCGGGCGCGACGTCACCGACCTGCAGCCCCGCGACCGCGACATCGCGATGGTGTTCCAGAGCTATGCGCTCTACCCGCACATGAGCGTCCGCCAGAACCTCGGCTACGGCCTCAAGGTGCGCCGGCTCGGCAAGCAGGAGACCGAGGAGCGAGTCGAGCGGGTCGCTCGGCTGCTGCGGCTCGACGAGCTGCTCGACCGGCGGCCGGCGGCGCTCTCGGGCGGGCAGCGGCAGCGCGTGGCGATGGGTCGCGCGATCGTGCGCGAGCCGAAGGCCTTCCTGATGGACGAGCCGCTCTCGAATCTCGACGCCAAGCTTCGTGTCGGGATGCGGGCCGAGCTCGCGAGCCTGCACGCGCGCCTCGGCGCGACCACCGTCTACGTCACCCACGACCAGGTCGAGGCGATGACGCTGGGACAGCGCGTGGCCGTGATGCGAGACGGGCGGATCCAGCAGGTCGATGCGCCGAAGACGCTCTACATGCACCCGGCGAGCCTGTTCGTCGCGTCCTTCATGGGCTCGCCCGCGATGAACCTCGTCGAGGCGAGGCTCGACGGCGACACGCTCGAGTTCGGCGGTCACCGGATCCCCCTTCCGGCCGAGCACCTGCCCGGGACGTCGAACGGCCGGATCGTGCTCGGGATCCGGCCCGAGTCGTTCGAGGACGCGAGCTTCGCGGATCCCTCGCTGCCGCACCTCGACGTCGATGTGACCGTGCTCGAGGACCTGGGCTCGGACGCGCTCGTCGTCTTCCACCTCGACGCGACCCCGGTGCACACCGAGGAGCTGCGGCAGGATCAGGACGAGGAGACCCTGATCGCCCGCGACGGCGCCAAGTTCACCGCGCGCGTCGATCAGGCGACGGCAGCCCGTCCGGGTGCGCCGCTGCGGCTCGCGGTCGATCCCGCCGGCTTCCACTACTTCGACCGCGAGACGGGCGAGAACTGCGGTCGCAGAGCCGGCGTTGGAGCTGCTTCGGCCTGACGTAAGAGCAGCAACGCGCTCCGACTGCGTGCGCTCGTCGGCGGCGGACAGGCCTTGGGGGATTTTGCGGCTCGGGTTACAGGCACTAAGGTGGCTGAATACGAGGAACCGTTGTGGAAAGGGGTCGTCATGGAAGGTTCGAGCACTCGCACAGAGGTGCCGTTGCCGTCGGGTACTCGAGACTCGGGGAGCGGCTCGATGGCCGCGCTGACCGGCTGGGTCCTCGACCACAAGCGGCTCGTCCTCGGACTCTGGGCGGTGGTCTGGATCGCCTCCCTCGCCGCGCTCGGGCCGGCGGGCAGCGCTCTCTCGCAGCAGTTCAACATTCCGGGCCGCGAGGGCTTCGAGACGAACAAGCAGCTCAGCGAGACGTACGGCGCCGGCGGCGACGTCGCGCCGATCGTGCCCGTGGTGACACTCCCCCAGGGGAAGACCGTCGATTCGCCCGGCGTTCGCGAGGAACTCGACGCGGCGCTGGCGAGAGTCGAGGCCGCGCTGCCGGAGTCGATGAGCGCCTCCTTTGCCTCGACCGGCGACCGGGCGTTCGTCTCCGACGACGGACGAACCACGTTTGCGCTCGTCTATATCCCGGCCAAGGGTGGAGTCGATCCCGGCCAGGAGGAGGCCCGCGCGGCGCAGGTCGCTCTGGCGGGTGTCACCGTCGGCGGATCCGCGGTCGAAGTGACTGGGCTCGACGCACTCCGTGCGTCCGCGGGGGACAGCGAGGGCGACGGCGCCGGCGTCGTGCTGGGGACGCTCGTGGCGGCGCTGGGCGCGCTGCTCGTCCTCGCCTTCGTCTTCCGCTCGTTCATGGCCCTGGTGCCGCTCTTGATGGCACTCGTCGCGATCCCGACGACCTTCCTGCTCGTCTGGCCGCTCGCGAGCGTGACCGACGTCTCGGTGATCGTCCAGTTCCTCGTTGCGCTGATCGGGCTCGGGATCGCGATCGACTACGCGCTCCTTGTCGTCGTTCGCTGGCGTGAGGAACGCCAGCGGCCGGGGGTGACGAACGACGCGGCGGTCCGGAACGCGATGCAGCACGCCGGTACAGCCGTCGTCTTCAGCGGCACCACCGTGGCGATCTCGTTGCTCGCGCTGCTGGCTCTGCCCGTGCCCTTCATGCGCAGCATCGGCGTCGCCGGGCTGATGATCGCGCTGGTCAGCGTCGCCGTGGCCGTCACGTTGCTGCCGGTCGTGCTGGCGACGATCGGGCCGAGGTTCGACTGGCCGCGGAACCGACGCGACGCGCAGGCCAGTCGTGGCTGGTCGGCCTGGGCGCGCATGATCGTGCGCCATCGCTGGCCCGCCGCCGTGGCGTCGACGGCCGTGCTGCTCGCCCTGGTGGTGGCGGCCGCGAACATCCAGCTCGGGAACCCGCTCGCCGCTTCGCTCGCAAAGGAAGGGCCTGCACGCTCCGGCCTCGAGAACCTGGAGGACTCGGGCATCGGCACCGGCCCGCTCTCACCGTTCGACGCGCTCGTTCGCTCAGGCGACCCCGGCGACGTCGCGCAGGTGCTCGCGCAAGTCGATGGTGTCCACAGCGCGGCGGCACCTGCCGACTGGCGCCGTGAGGGGACGGCGATCGTCGTCGTCGTCCCGACCGAGGATGGGAACTCGCCGGCGGGCCGAGAGACGCTCGACCGCCTGCGCGTCGGTGCGCGGGCGCTGCCGACAGAAGTGACGATCGGTGGCGAGGCGGCGCAGGGCGCCGACTTCCTCGGGGCCGTCTACGGCAACTTCCCGCTGATGGTCGCGCTGATCTCGATCCTCACGTTCATCCTGCTCGCGCGGGCGTTCCGCTCGCTGATCCTGCCGCTCAAGGCCGTCCTCCTGAACCTGCTCTCCGTTGCGGCCGCCTGGGGGCTGATCGTGCTCGTCTACCAGAAGGGCTACGGCTCGGAGGCGATCTGGGGCATCGAGGCGACGCAGGCGATCAACGTCGAGCTGCCGGTCGTCGTCTTCGCCTTCCTCTTCGGCATCTCGATGGACTACCAGGTCTTCATCATCAGCCGGATGCGGGAGGCATACGACCGCACCGGCTCGACCGAGGCCTCCGTCATCGAGGGCATCGGTCGCACGGGGCGCCTCGTCACGAGCGCGGCGCTGATCCTCGGCCTCGCGTTCGTCGCCTTCGCACTCCAGCCGGGCACTGAGGCAAAGATCTTCGCCACCGCGCTCGGCGGCGGAATCCTGATCGACGCGACGATCATCCGCGGCGTCCTCGCGCCCGCTGCGGTCGCCCTCTTCGGCCGCTGGAACTGGTGGCTCCCGGAGTGGGCCGCGCGGATCCTCCGTGTCGAACCGTCACGTGTCGAGCCCAAGCCGCCCTCCCTTCCCGCCGCTGAGGTGGGGTAGATCCCCGGAATCGGCGTCAGGAAGGTTCGGCCGGCATGGCGCTGAAGCTGCACCGCTGCGGAACTCCATGGAAGTTCGGCCCCTGCTGGAGGGTGCAGAAGGCGCTCGACGACCAGGGCATCCCCTACGAGGTGGTGGCGGGGCCGTGGCGACCCAAGAACCGGGTCGCCGTGATCGCGGGCACCGGCCAACCGCTCTACCCGGCAATCGAGCTGGAGGACGGCGGCTGGTACCGGGAAGAGTCGAAGGAGATGGCGCGGACGATCGGCGAGGGCCGCTTGATGGAGCAGTGACCTCGCGGGCACCGATTACGCTGGGTGCACCGGCAGCTCGGCCTCAGCGAGTTCGGCGCGTTCGGCCGGTGTAATCGCAAACGCCGCCCCCGACTCGGCGCCGATGACGAGCACGACCGTGTTGTCTTCCTCTGCGGTCGCCGAACGTCGTGTGGTCATGTCGCATGCGCTCACGAACGTGCCGGCGGGAGCCTCGATAGTGGCGCCGTCGACAATGAATCGTGCTCGGCCGGAGTGGACGAAGTACAGCTCCTGGTGCTGCTCGTCCTCAGGATCTGCGTGGTCGTGCTCGCCGATGAGGCGATCACCGGCTCGTGCCGCGGTGTAGCCGTTGATGCCGAATGCGGTGATCCCGAAGTAGTTGCGAATTGGATGCCAGCGCGCGTCGGTATGGGCAACCGTTGCTGCGGGCATGTCATCGAGCGTGCCGTGGACGGGCATGGCATGCCTCCGTGGTGGTTGGGAAGTCAGAACGGTCGAAGATGATTCACTCGCATGGGCCGTGCTGGGATCGAACCAGCGACCTTGTGATTAAAAGTCCCCTGCTCTACCAACTGAGCTAACGGCCCCAGACCAACCATGGTAGAGCCGGACGTCTGCTGCGTTGCTCTGCCAGCCATCGATTTTGCGATCAGAGCGTCGGGAGTACAGGGTCGGCGGGTAGGTTTTTCCGAATCGCATTGACTTCGCGTCCGGTCTCTGCAACGTTCGATACAAGCAACGGGGGCGAAGTTTTGGCCGTGTCTGGAAGACGTTGCTGCGGCGGAGAGTGGATCGGATGTACCTGCACGCCGTCGGGTCGTAACGCGCGAGATTCGGCTGCGACGCGCCGCCTCACCACGCTGTCGGCCGTCTGTTTCCTGGCGCTCGTGGTGCACGTCGCGACAGCCCGAGCGGAGGACGCTCCCCAGCCGCCTGTAGTACCGACGATCCCGACGATCGCGGTTCAGGTGAGCGTCAGCGTCCCGGCGGTCTCGGTGCACGTGCAGGCGGGGACTGTCGACATCTCCGTGTCGACAGCGAGCGTGGACGTCTCGGTGTCGGCGTCGAGTGAGCACACTTCCTCGACCACCGAGGCGGTCGTCGCGCCACCGCAGCAGACGACGCAGAACGACACCCCCAGCGACTGTTGCAGCGGCGAAGCGAATGAGGTCGCCCCTCCGGCATCTGCGAAGACCCGGGCACCACGGGCGGTGGCGCCTGAGACCCGTCCCCGACCGACACGGGCGGCGGCGGACGCGGTGCCCGCGGTGCCTGCCCGGACGATCCGCGCTCCACACGTCGGTCGCTCGAGGCGCTTGCTCGCGGCGACGCAGGTTCCAAGACGCACGAGCGCCCGGCGGGTCGCACCCAAAGCGCGGCCGGAGTGCTGCGACGACGCCAAGGCCGGCGTCGGTGCAGCCGCTGGGAAGCGTCCCGCGCGGGCGTGGCCTCGGCCGGATTCGTACGACGCGGCGCAGGTGCTGCCCGCGGCGCCGGAGCAGGAGCCTGTGAGAGACAACCGTCTGCTCCTCCAGCTAGGAGTGCTGGCGGCGTTCCTCTACCTGATGTGCTTGGCGGGATGGTTCTCCGCGACGAGCCTGAGGCGGAGGAGGGCATGAGCGCGCGGACTCGCCGGTGACCGCCTCCCTGTCTGTCCGGCTCACAGCTGATGCACGCAGGTGGCCGAACGACCGCGCGGTCGGGAGGGCGTTTGCCGGGTGTGGCCGCATCGCTCTCGTCTGGCTCGCGGTCTACGCGGGATCCGCCGGCGAGCGTACGCCGAATGGCTTCCTCGCCGTCTCGCTTCTGGCCGCGGTCTGGGCTGCCGCGTTTCACAGCGCCTTCGCTGCTGGGCACTACACCGTTGACTCGACGATCACGGTTGCGATCGGAGCCGTTACGGGCCTGGTCTTCGCTTCGGCTTTGAACGAGTGGGTCCCCGGGGTGGGACTGACAGCACCGAGGCTCCTCGCGACAGCGGCCCTGATCTTCGGTCTCGTCGCCGTCTGGGAGTGGCTCGTCCGCCGTACCGGTGTGACGTGGTGGCGCGTGCTCGTCGTCGGCTCGCCGGGCATCGCCGACTCTCTCGTCGAGGAAGTGCGGCGAACCCGCGTGCCGTTTGAGGTCGTCGGCACGGTCGGGGACCCGGTCGAGCCCAGCGCGCTGGGGATTCCGTTCCTGGGAGCAGTCGCGGACTTACCGGGGATCGTCGAGGCCGGTCACCCGGAGCTGATCGTGCTCGCCGACGGCCCCGCGTGTGACGACGCCGTCGAACGCCTGCTCGAGATCCCGCGCCGCCGGTTCAGGGTGATCGGGCTATCGAGCTTCTACGAGTGGGCCTTCGGGCGGGTACCCGTGCCCTATCTGACTCCCGCGTGGTTCATGAGCCTGATTCATCTTCGCCAGCGGGTGTACGCGCGCTGGTCGAAGCGAACGTTCGACATCGCGCTGGCCTCGTTCGCCTTGGTCGTCCTGGCGCCGGTGTTGATCCTCGTTGCGCTGCTCGTTGCGACGACGCGGGGGCCCATCGTCTTCAGGCAGACACGGATCGGCGAGCGCGGGCGGCTCTTCACGATCTACAAGTTCCGGACGATGAGCGACGACGCCGAGAGCGTCGGCGGCCCGGTGTGGGCCAGTGCCGGCGACCCGCGCGCGACGCGCATCGGCTGGATGCTCCGGCGGACGCACCTGGACGAGCTTCCGCAGTTGGTCAACGTTCTTCGCGGAGACATGTCCATCGTCGGGCCCCGCCCTGAGCGGCCGGAGTTCATCGAACTGCTCGACGCCGTCGTCCCCTCCTGGAGCAGGCGGCTGCTGGTTAAGCCCGGCATCACCGGCTGGGCCCAGGTTCGCTCTGGTTATGCCGCCGATTGCGAGAGCACGGCGGTCAAGCTGTCCTACGATCTCTGGTACCTGCGGCACCGGAACCTGGTCATCGACCTGGCGGTGTGCGCCAAGACGTTCTTCATCGTCCTCGGCCTGAGGCGGCAAGAGCCACGCGTGGAGCCGACGAGTGACGCTCCGGCCGGGCGAGCGAAGCGCCGGACTCTCGCCACGCCGAGCGTCGGCGCTGCACTCGTGCTCTGCCTCACCGGCCTGGGGGTGGATCGACCGGCAGCACCGACCCCCGCCGGAGCGAAGTCGGCACTCTCGCCGGCCCAACCGCCCGTCCCGCGACCGTTCGTCACGCCGCCGCGGCCGCCCGCCACCTATCGCGTGCCGGCGGGCGCAGTCCGGGTGTCCACCTCGGCGCAGCTTCGCGCAGCCCTTGCCCGCCACAAGGCGCAGCGGATCGTGCTGGCTGCGGGTACTTATCGCAGCCGACGACCCTTCCTCAACCCCTACGGCCATCGTCTCTACGCGGCGAAGCTCGGCGCGGTGGTGCTCAAGGCGGGGCTGAGCCTCGGCGGAAACCACGGACGCGGCGGCGGTCTCGTCCGCGGGATCGTCTTCGACGTCGACAGCCGCTCGAGGACCGTCGCCGGAGCGATCGTCGCCGTCTGGGGAACCGGACGGAACTCGAGTGTGCTCGACTCGACGCTGAACGGGCATCGGGTCGTCTCCGCCGGGATCGTCGCTCGTCAGCCCTCAGGGCTGATCGTGCGGCGCGTCGTTGCGCGCGGGTTCTCGCACTACGGCGTCGTCGTCGACGCCAACGAGCTGAACCCCAGGCCGCCGGTGGGAAGGTTCTGGATCTCCGACCTCGACGTGGCCGACGTCTCACGGCGCGTTCCCGGCTCGTCGGAGGGAAGGGCCGAGGCGTGCGTCTGGATCGGTAACAGCGGCAGCGTCCGGCGGGTACGTGCGGAGGGGTGCGCCTGGACGGGGCTCTGGACGGGTACCGCCACGCGCAGGTCAAGGTTCGAGGACATCGACGTCGCGCGAACGCCGACCGGGATCTACCTCGAGCACTACACGCGCAACAGCGTCTTCCGGCGCCTTCGCGTCAGGCCGAGCGTGAGAACCGGCATCGTCGCCGAGTGGGCCGACCCGGCCTGGAGCGGTCAGCCCGCGAGCGTCGACAACATCATCGAGGACAGCCGCTTCGAGAGCTGGCTCGCGGGCGTCTTCCTCGACGCGGGCACGACCCGGACGACAGTGCGTCGGAGCACCTTCGCCAACCAGCGCTGGGCGGCGATCGGCGATCACCGCGGAATCGGGAACGCCTACTACGAGAACGACTACCGGCGCATCAGGCCCGGAGCAGCGGCGATTTCGCACGGGCGCTTGGGCGGGACGGAAAGGCCGAGGCCATGACCGTCCTGAGCCGAACGCCGGTTGTCGAGACCGTGTCGAGTGCCGCTGCCTTCGAGGGACTCGTCGAGGAGTGGGACGACCTCGTCTGCGGGATGCCGCGACCCAGTCCGTTCCTCCTCCACGCCTGGCTCAGCGAGTGGTGGCGCCACTACGGCGACAGTGGGGAGCTTGGGGTGCACGTCGTCCGGCAGGACGGGAGGCTGCTCGGCGCGCTCCCGCTGATGGTCGGCGTCAAGTCAGGAGCGCGGGTCGTGCGCTTCATGGGCGGCCGGCAATCGGCGCTGGCGGATCTCCTGCTCGCGTCCGAGGCCGACGATTCGGTGGCTGCACTGTTGGCCGGGCAGCTGGCCGCGTCCGATCACCACCTCGTCGACCTGTACGGCATTCCCGTTGGGAGCCGGATCGTGACCGCGCTTGGGCGGAGCCACCTGCACGTGATCGCGCGAATCGAGGCTCCCGTCCTCGACCTTCGCCCGAGCTGGGAGGCCGTCTACGAGGCCAAGGCGTCGGCGAAGACGCGAAGCCTGCACAGGCGCAGGCGACGTCAGCTTGCCGCCCTGGGACGACTCGAGGTGTCGGTCGCGCGGACCCCCGCTGAGCTGGAGGCGGCGTTGGAGGAGGCCTTCCGCCTGCACGCGCTCCGTTGGGCCGGCCGGCCGGACGGGTCCGGCTTCGTAACGCCGACGGGCATGCGGTTTCACCGGGCAGTCATCCACAGACTGGCCGAGCTGGACGTCCCGCGCATCGTGACGCTGACGCTCGACGGAAGGGCAATCGCCTTCCACTACTTCTTCGCCTTCGAAGGGTGCATGTACGTCCACCGGCTCGCGTTCGACCCTGCGCTCTCGCGCTACTCCCCGGGGCTCGTCAACACGCTGGACACGATCCAGGTCGCCTCGGACGAGGGACTGACCCGGGTCGAGTTCCTCGGAGGGGCGGAGCGCTACAAGCGCGAGCTGGCAGATCGGTTCGAGCCCCTCTACCAGGCCCTCGGCCTCGCTTCCGGTATTCGCGGGCACACGTTGCTCCAGGCCGAGCTCGGCGTCATCCGGCTGCGGATGCGGCTCAAGCGCTCGCCGCGGCTGCGCCGGCTCTACTTCGACCGATTCGCACCCATCCGTCTGCTCGCCACCCGCTCCAGAAACGCTCTCAAGCCGTGAGCGAGGGTCTACGACGCGAGCCCTTCACGGACCCGGTTCGCGGTGAACCTGGTGCCAGGCACGAAGCGGGAGATCGGGCCGAACCGGTCCTCAGCCGCGTAGCCGACGAAGAACAGTCCTGGATCGCTCGAGCGGAACGAACGGTCGAGGACGGGCCAGCCGTCGCGGACCGCGATCCCGTCGCGGATTGCCGGCGACAGGAAGGACAGACGGTCGAGCGAGAAGCGGAATCCTGTCGAGAGGATCACCGCATCCGCCTCCCTCGCGGACCCGTCGCTCAGCCCGAGCAGCAGGTCGCCGCCGTTCCGGGTCAGCGTCGTGACGGTTCGCTCTTCCGTGATCTGAACCTTGCCGTCGACCTGAGCGCGCAGCCAGGGGGACCCGCCGGCGCGAAGGATGCGGCGCGCCAGTCGCCGCCGCAGCCGCTTCGGCACGAACGCAAACAGCTCCGGATGCAAGGCGAGCCGGTTGAGGGGAGGCGGGCCGTAGCCCACGACCGGATAGGCGAGCCGATACAGACGCTGGCGCACGGGCCCGCGAGGCGTGTACGGCTCCCGCTCCGCGAACCAGTGCAGCCGCGACCGGAGGATCAGCTCGACCTCGGCCCCCGAGCGGGCGGCGAGCGCGGCGCTCTCCAGCCCTCCCTGGCCGCCGCCGACCACGATCACTCGTCGGCCGCGACGGGCTCCGTGATCCTGCGGATCGATCGCGAAGCTGACCCCGTCGCCCAACGCCTCGCCAAACGGCGGGGGCGCGTACGAGAAGGCGGTGACCCCGACGGCGAGCACGACCTTGCGGGCGTCGTACTCCTCCCCCGCGGCGGTCGACAGCCGAAAGACGCCCCCTGCGCGATCGAGCTCGGCCACGTTGCTCGGATCGTTCTCGCGCACGAACGTGCTTCGGAACCAGTCGGCGTAGCGGAGGAACGTCTGGAGCGGGATCGGGTTCTGACGGTGCTCACCCGCGTCGCGCGCCCAGACGTCGATCGTGCCGGCGTCGTTCGGAGCCGAGAGCGACGTCTCCTCCCAGTCCGAGCGGAGCAGCATGTCCGGCGGCATCCGCGTTCGCCAGGTGTGCATCGGCTCGCCGAAGACCCGGACGCGTCCTTCGGGCAGGTGCGCGGCCACCGAGAGGCCGTACGGTCCGGCACCGACGATCGCGACGTCGAGTTGCTCGGGCACTCGGGCTCCCCTCCAGCCGAATCGCCTCCAGTGTATAAACCTGGCCGCCGGGCGACACCGGGCGTGGGACCGTCGCTTCCGTACCCGGTGAAGGCGGCGGTGACGCGCGTTCGGTCGGCTGCCTGGCTCGCGCGGACGCGCGGACGCCTCGAGCCGAGCGCTCTACGGATCCTCTTCTACCACCGCGTCTCCGACGACCGAGACGAGCTCGCAGTGACGCCTCGCCGCTTCCGCGAGCAGATGGACTACCTGGCCGCCGAGGGATACCGCGTCGTGAACATTTCCGAGGCGGTCCGCCTCCTTCGCGGCGGGACGATCCCACCTCGCACCGTTGGTCTCAACTTCGACGACGGCTTCCTCGACGTCGCCGAGAACGCCCTCGGCGTGCTCGCAGACCGAGGCTTCCGGGCGACGGTGTTCGTCTCGACCGGGGTCACGGACGGAAGGTTCAACTTCGCCTGGTGCAGTGGCAGCCCGCGCCTGCTGAGCTGGGACCAGATCGTCGAGCTCGACCGGGAAGGCACGTTGGAATTCGAGGCGCACTCGATCTCGCACCCCAATCTGCTGCTCGTCGACGACGACCAGGCGCGGGCGGAGATCGAGGGCTCGAAGGCCGAGCTCGAAGACCGGCTCGGACGGCGAGTCACTGCCTTCTCGTATCCGGCCGGCCTGTTCGGGGAGCGTGAACGCCGGCTCGTCGCCGATGCCGGTTACGGCACCGCCGTCTCGTGCGAGCCGGGCGTCAACTACCCGGACACTGATCGGCTTGCGCTTCGCCGCCGCCAGATCGACGCGCGAGACGGCCTGCTCGACTTCCGTGCCAAGCTCGGAGGCGGCCACGACACGCCGCTGCCGTTGCGCGGCACCTACCGGCGCCTCCGCTACGGCGAGGGTGCGGCCCTTCCCCGGCGGACGAGCTCGCGGCGGTAGACGTCGACGTGCGCCTGCCGAAACGCCTCCAGGCCGAAGTGCTCGCGAACGCGCTCGCGGCCGTTCGCTCCCAGCCTGCGCCGAAGCGCCGGCTCGACGAGGAGGCGTTCGAGCGCGGCAGCGAGTCGAACGGGATCCCGCGGCGGCACGAGCAAGCCCGTCTCACCGTCCTCGACCGCCTCCGGCACGCCGCCGACGGACGACGCGACCACCGGCAGCGCGGCGGCCATTGCCTCGAGGATCGAGAGCGGCAGCCCTTCCGAGGTGCTCGAGAGCGCGAAGACGTCGGCGCGGGTGAGCAGGTCGGCCACGTCGCTGCGGTCGCCGGCCAGCACGACCGCCTGCTCCAGGCCGAGCCGGCGGATCTCCGCCTCAAGTCGCGGCCGGTCGGGTCCCTCACCGACGATCACGGCCGAGAAACTCGCCCGAACGCGGCCGAGCGCGCGCGCGAGCGTGATCGAGTCCTTGGGACGCTGGAGGCGGCCGACGGCGACGACCGTCGGTTCGGCGCCGTCGCCGCGGGTAGGGACGGCCACGTCGACGTCGACACCGTTCCTGATCACGATCGTTCTCTCCGGGTCGCAGGCGCGGTTTGCGAGTCCGGCGACGCGCTCGCTTTCGGCCACGCAGATCGTGACCGTCGTCAACGGCCGCATCATCCGCTCCGCGCGCTTGTACAGCGCCGAGGCGATGCCGGTGTGAGCAGAGAACGCCCAGCCGTGCACGGTGAAGATCCGGATCGGCACGCCCGACAGCGCGGCGGCGACTCGCCCGAGCACGCCGGCCTTGGAGCTATTCGCGTGGATGATGTCCGGCCGCTCGCGGCGGAGGAGGGCGACAAGCTCGAGCAGGCCGCGGAGATCGCGCCAGGGGCTCAGTGGCCGTCGGACGTGCTCGAGCGGGACCGCCCGCGCCCCGGCTCGGCGCGCCGTCTCCCACAGCGGTCCGGGCCCGTGCGCCGCGACGACGACGTCGAACTCTTCGACGAGCGCGGGGAGCAACGAGGCCACGTAGGTCTGAGCTCCGCCGGTCTCGGCGAGCGTGACGACGATCAAGACCCGGGGGCGCTCTCGCACGGTTCTCCTCGAGGGGTTAACCCTACGGCAGCCGGGCTCATCGCGGTCGTCGTCTTTCTCGCCTGGGCGCGCGTCGAGGGGGGTTATGCGCCGACCGCCTGGTATCCGGGCGCGTTCGTCTTCCTCGTCCTCGCCGCCGTCGTTTCGAGGCTGCGCAGCGGCAGCTTGCCGCGTCCTCTCTCCCGGGCGGTGACGCTCTTCGGCGCCTTCACCCTCTGGAGCTTCCTCTCGATCACATGGGCCGACGCGAAGGGCGAGGCCTGGGACGGGGCCAACCGGACGCTGCTCTTCTTCACCGTCTACACGCTGTTTGCCGTCACTCCCTGGCGGCCGCGGCAGGCTGCGCTGCTCCTCGGCGTGCTCGCGACCGGGACGGCAGCAGTCGGCAGCTGGGTCTTCCTTGCGGGGGCCGAGTCTGGCCTCAGCGAAGGGCGTTTCACCGATCCCGCCGGCTACGCGAATGCGAACGCCGCACTCTTCCTCGCCGCCTTCTGGCCGGCCGCCGTACTCGCCTCGCGGCGGGAGACGCCGTGGCCGGCGCGCGGCGTGCTCCTCGCGGTCGCCGGGCTGCTGCTCCAATTCGGAGTGCTCGCCCAGAGTCGCGGCTCGCTGCCCGCCTTCGCAGTTGCGCTCGTCGTCTACATCGCTTTCGTGCCGGATCGGGCGCGATCGCTGCTGACGTTGCTTCCGGTGGGAGCGGCGACGCTGCTCTCGCTCGGATGGCTGCTCGAGGTGTACCGCGCCGATCCCGGCGAGGAGCTCGAGCAGGCTCTTGCCGCTGCGCAGACGGCGCTCGTCCTCACGGCAGTTTCCCTCGCCGCAGTCGGCATTGCGATCGGGCTGCTGGAGCAGCGTCGAGGACATCTTCGGGTGCGGCCGGCTCGGACTCGCCGCCTCGTGCTGGGCGGCCTCCTCCTCATCACGTTGGCGGCCGTCGTCACGATCGCCTCGAGCGGCCCCACGTCTCGCCTCGGGGGCGGGCTTGCGACCGGCCGCTATGACCTGTGGCGCGTCGCCGCGCTCGAGTTTGCGCGCCAGCCGATCCAGGGAGTGGGAGCCGACAACTTCGCGGTCGGCTACGCCCGCGAGCGGCATGGTCGCGAGGAACCGCTCTATCCCCACAGCATCGAGTTGAGGCTCCTCGCCCAGACCGGGCTCATGGGGACGGGGCTCTTCGTCGGGTTCCTCGCCTTCGCCGTGGCGGCCGCGCTGCGGAGCCGCAGAATCGATGCGACGCGCGCGGCGCTCGCCTCCGTGGGCCTCGTTTCGTTCACGTACTGGTTCGCCCATGGATCGATCGACTGGTTCTGGGAGATCCCGGCTCTGGCTGCCCCTGCCCTTGCCTTGCTTGGGCTCGCGGGAGGTCTGTCACCGCCTGGTGCGATGGCGGGGCGCGCGCGACGGCCCCCGCGGGCAATCCTCGCCCTCGCGGCCGCATGTCTCGTCGCAGCTTCGATCTCGTACTCACTTCCCCTGCTCGCGGCCCGGGACGTCGAGGCTGCCGTCCGCACCTGGAGCCAGGATCCTGCGGTCTCACTCGACCGGCTCGAGCGCGCCCGCCGGCTCAACGTCCTCAGCGGCGAGCCCGACGTCATCGCAGGGGTCCTGGCGCGGCGTCTCGGTGATCGCGAGCGGGCGAGCGAGGCCTTTCGCAGGGCGCTCGATCGCGCTCCAAACGACTGGTATCCCCACGTCGAGCTCGCGGTCCTCGATCTGGAAGCCGGGCAGCGGACGGCTGCGCTCGTGCACCTGGAGCACGCGCGCCGCCTGAATCCGCTCGAGCCGAACACTCGCGCGCTCCTGGCCCTCGCCCGCCGAAACGAGCCGGTTCCGTCCTCGCTCGTCGACCGGCTCGACCGGCAGGCGGTGCCTTCGCCGTTCGGCCGCCGTCCGGTCGACTGCCGGCCCGTCTTCGGACTTGCCGCCGCCTGCGCCGGACGAGAGGGGCGGCCATGAACGGCGAGGCCCTCGGTCGTCGCCGACTCGTCCTGGCGCCTCGAGATGTACTCCTCGGCGTGGCGAGCGCTCTGGCCGCCTTCGGGCTCGCGCTCGTCCTCTCCGTCGCACTCGCCCAGCATCCCCTCCCGCTCGGCCTGGTCTTCCTCGCCGGAGCGGCGCTCGTGGGCACACTCGCGCTCGCGCTTGCGCACTACGACGCGGCCGTAGGACTCGGCGTCGCCCTGCTCGGAGTCGTCGTCGTCGACCCCGCGCCCGCCGACCTCGTCTTCGTCGTCGTGATCGCCGTCGCAGCGGCAAGCGGGCGGTTCGATCTCGACCGCGTGCCGAAGACCGTGATCGTGGCGGTAGTCGTCTTCGCCGCCCTGAACCTGGTCTCGTCGGTCGAGGTGATCGATCCCGCCCGCGCCGCCGGCTTCTTCTCGATCACCCTCTACCTCGCGGTGCTCGCGCTGTGGCTGACGGGCTATGTCGTCTCGCCGCGCCGGGCCCGCGTGATCGCGCGAGGATACGTCTTCGCGGCGGTGACATCGGCCCTGCTCGGCTCGCTGGCACTGCTCCTGGCGTTTCCCGGCGCCTCGCTCCTCATCGAAGACGGCCGCGCGCGCGCGTTCTTCCAGGACCCGAATGTCTTTGGGCCGTTTCTCGTCCCTGCGGCGCTGATCCTGGTCGAGGAGCTGCTCGCCCCGCGCGTGCTCCGCGCGAGCCGATTCATGAAGGCGATCGGCCTGGTCGCAGTCACCCTCGGTGTGCTCTTCTCATTCTCGCGAGGTGCCTGGCTGAACCTCGCGCTGGGCGTAGTCGTGGTGTTCGTGGTGCTGTCGCTCCGCCGCGGCGGAGCGCGGCGGGCACTGGCGTTCCTCGGAGTCGGGCTCTGCGTCGCGGCGCTCGTCGGCGGAGCCGTGGCGGTGAGTGGATCGTCCGGTCTCCTCGTTGAGCGAGCGCGCCCACAGAGCTACGACGCGGAGCGCTTCGGGGCCCAGGCCGCGGGGCTCGACGCGGCCGAGAAGTATCCGCTCGGCGCCGGCCCCGGTCAGTTCGAGCAGATCGCCCCGATCTCGGCGCACAGCACGTACGTCCGGGTTCTCGCGGAGCAGGGTCTCGCCGGGCTCGTCACGCTCGCGGCCCTGCTGATCTTCACGCTCGGCGCAGCCGTACGAAATGCGCTGCTCGGCCGCGATACGTACGGCATCGGCTCGGCGGCCCTGCTCGGCGCCTGGTGCGGAATCCTCGCCAACAGCTTCTTCGTCGACACTCTGCACTGGCGCCACCTCTGGCTCGTCGCGGCGCTGATCTGGGCCGGGTCGATGCGACGGCGGACAGCCGGTCGGACGAGGCCGGCGTGAGGAGAACCGGCCTACCTGTCGGCACTGACCGACGCGGGGCGGGACGTGTACGAACGCTGCCCCCGGCTTCCGACCACGACTATCCCCAGCGCCTTGGCTTCAACTTGCTCGAGCAGCTCGTGGAGCTCGACCGCTGCCTGAGGCGTCAGACGATCGAGGCTGGAGACGACGAGCATCCCGTCCACCCACTGCGCGAGCAGCTGGCCGTCGATCAGGTCGAGCAACGGCGGGCCGTCGACGAGGATGTAGTCGTAGTCGCTCCGGCCGAGCTGGTCGAAGAACGTGACCAGCGCCCCGGTGGAGAGGAGCCGAACCGGACTGGCGCTCGCGCTTCCGCTCGGCATGACCTGCAGCTCTTCCGGCCCGAGTGCTTCTGGAACGGCCCTCACCGCGCGTTCGATCAACGCGCCGGCACTGACCTGACCGTTCTGGTGGAAGGAGTTCAGCACGTTGGCGAGTCCCGGAACGCCGCCGAAGCCGAAGAGCTCGTCGAGAGTCGGCCGGCGCAGGTTCGCGGACACGAGCAACGTCCGGTGTCCGGCCTGCGCCAGGGCACGGCCGAGGCCGGCCGTCACCGTGGACTTCCCTTCGCCCGGCAACGCGCTCGTCACGAGCAGGACGTGCTGCGAGCCGGCGGGCAGCCGGAACTCGAGCGCGACGCGCAGTCCGTCGTACGCCTCGTCATCCGCTTCGCCGGCGGGCACCTTCGGCGCGCCGCTCTGAGAACGGTGTGGAGGCGGCACCGCGGCCAGGGCCGGCAGTCCCGTCAGCTTGCTCAGCTCGCGGGTCCCGCCGACGCGCGGCGCGAGCTGATCCCGCGCGAGGGCGGCGAGGATCGCCAGGAATGTCGCCGCAAAGAGAGCGAAGATCGTGTTCTGCACGGGTCGCGGCGAGCTTGCAGCGGCCGGCGGCCGCGCCGCCTGCGCGAGCTGCAACTCCTGGCCGGCAGACGCCGCGCTCACGGTCAGCTCGCTGAGACGCTGTTGAATCGCGCGAACCTCGGCTGCCGAGTCGGGCCGGCCACGTGCTCGGCTGAGCGCCTCCCGCAGCTGGCTGCGCCTCACGTCGACCTGTCGCTGCTCGTCGCTTCGCTGGATCGAGAGGAAGGCATTCGCGACCGCGTTCGCGACCGAGGCCGCGCCGCTGGCGTCGCCGTCGCTCCCGACGACGTTGAGGATGTTCGCGTCGCGATCCACCGAGGACTGAACCTTGTCCTCCAGCGTGTCGGCGGACTCGCCGGGAAGTCGTTTCGCGGCCAGGTCGAGGACTTCAGGGGTGACGAGGAGCGTCTGAAGCGTGGCGAGGCGCCGCTTCACCGTCTCGACGTCCCCCGACCCGAAGACGCCTCCGGCGTCCGCCTTCACGATCTTCGCCTGAGCACGGTAGGTCTTGGGGAGGGCGAGCGACACGACGAGGACCGTCAGCGTCAAGGGCACGACGATGAGCGCGATCAGCCAGCCGCCGCGGCGCAGCGCACCCAGATAGCGCCCGACGTCGACCGGCTGATCGCCGTCGTCGGAGCCCCGGGATCCTCTCCCGAGCGAATCGACGTACTCGGGCATGTCATTGACGATAGAACCGATCCGCAGCGCGCGCGAGTCCTCCTCGTCTCCAGCTTCGTGCTCCCTCACGCGGGCGGCGTCGAGCAGTTCGTCGAGACGGCGCGCACAATCCTGCTGGATCGCGGCTGCGACGTCCGCGTCCTCGCCTGCCGACGTGCAGGCGACGACGCGGCGGCGGACGACACCGTCCCGACCCGTTTCCTCGGCCGCTCGAGCTGGCCGCTGCCCGTCGGCGGCTGGCGGACGGTCTGGCGCGGGGTGCAGCAGGCGGACGTCGTGGTCGCCAACAACGCACGCCATCCGCTGCCCGTCCTCGCGGTTCTCGTCGCACGCCTGCAGAGAAGGGGAGCGATCTTCGTCGTCCACGGCTCCGGCGAGGGTCCGCAAACAGGGTCGCGCGTGTACCGGTTCGTACGCGCCACGTTCCAGCGGACGCTCGCACGGCGTGCCGTACGGATCTCGCGGCCCCTCTCGGTCTCTCGCGCAGGTGTCGCGTCGATCCGGCGGCTCTACGGCGTCGAGGCCGGCTATCTGCCGTATCCCCTCCGGGTGCTTCCACCCGTCGCAGCCACACCGCAGCTGACCACCGACGAGCCCTTGCGAGTGGTCTGGGTCGGCCGGCTCTTCCCCGAGAAGGATCCGGTGCTGGCCGTGCGCGCCGTCGAGCGATTGCGGGACGAGCAGCGCGCGACGCTCGACGTCTACGGCCGCGGGATCCTCGAATCGCAGCTTGCCGGGCTCGCCCGCTCGCGCCCGTGGCTGAGGCTCCACGGGTCCCGGGGCTGGGACGAGATCCAGGAGGTCCAGGCGGCAGCCCACCTCTGTCTCTCGACATCGGCCGCGGACAACGTCCAGGTCGCCGTGCTCGAGGCGCTCTCGCGGGGCATTCCGGTGGTCTCGACCCGCGTCGGAGACGCGTTCCACTACTACCTGACCGACGCGCTGGGCCGCTTCTGCGTTGCCGCCGGGGAGCCCGACTCGATCGCGGGCGCGATCCTCGAGCTGTGCTCCTCGTATCCGAGCTACCGGGAGGACTTCGGCCGGAACGGAGAGCTCCTGACGGCACAGCACGCGAAGGCGCCGTCCGTGCTGGCGCGCCTGATCGACGAGACGGCCTTGCAGGCGAGAACGCCGTGACCGGCGCGGCGGCGGCGCCGGGACCGGTCGGCGGGGTTCAGGACGGCATCCGCGTGGCCGACGCGTTCGCCCGCGGCCCGGCCGTGCTCTTCTGGGCGCAGCTCCTCGGCAACGCAGGACTCTTCGTGGCGCTGGTCGTCATCGCGCGAGGCCTCGGCCCGGCCGGCCGCGGAACGATCGCGTTCATCGCCGTCGCGGCGATCTTGTCCGCCCGGGTGACGCGGTTGGGGGTGAGCGATGCGGCAATCGTGTTCGCAGCGCAGCGGCCCCACCTCCGCCCGTCCCTGCTCACCAACCTGGTGCTCTCGGTCACCGCGGCGGCGGTGCTGGCTGCGGGCGTCGTCTCTGCGGTCCTGCTCGCCGTGCCGTCCTGGCGGCCGAGCGGCATCGGCGATGCCGAGCTCGCCATTCTGGCGGTGGGAATACTCGCGTCCGCGCTCGTCGACGCCGGCTATTCGTTCGTCCTCGGGTGCAGCCGCTTCGAGCTCCACGCCGTGATCACAGTCGCAGCGGGCTGGCTCTACGCGCTCGCGGTCGCGGTCGTCTGGGTGACCATGGATCTCACCGTTGCCCGGGTCGCCCTGATCTGGGTTGCGATTCAGGGCGTCAAGGCGTTGGTGCTGCTGTGGGCGTCCGCGCGCGCGAGCGGTGTCGGCCGTCCCGATCGGGGACTGCTCCGCGAGTCGATCGGCTTTGGCATCCGCGCGTGGGTCGGGAGCCTGTCGGATGCGCTCAACGACCGGATCGACCAGATCTTGATCGCTTTCATCGCAACCGAGGCCACGCTCGGGGTCTACGCGGTCGCCGTCAACGCCTGGGAGATCCTGCTCTACCTGCCCGGCGCGGCAGCGACCGCCGTCCTGCCCTCCGTGGCTCGCGCAAATCGGACCCTCCGGGTGGAGCAGGTGCTGAAGGCATTCCGATCGGTCGCAATCGTCACCGTGTCGGGGCTTGCCGTCGCGGCGGCCGCCGGCCCGCTGCTGCTCGTGCTCGTTTTCGGGGCACCGTTCGAGGCGTCGATCGGCCCGTTCCTCTGGCTGCTTCCGGGTACGCTCGGCTACGTCGCGCTCAGCATCTTCTCGAGTGCCCTGGTCGGTTCCTCGTCCCCGGGCCTCTCCTCGCTTGGACCGCTGGTCTCGCTCGGGCTCGGGGTCGCCCTGGACGTCATCCTGATTCCGTCGTTCGGAGCCGAAGGGGCGGCAATCGCGGCGAGCGCCGCACTGCTCGCAGGAGGGGCGACAGCTCTGATCCTGTACCGGACGCGGGCGTCGTTCGCCCTCGGCGCGCTGATCCGGCCTCGCCCAGGCGATCTGGATGTGCTGAAAGCGCTTGTCGGACTGTTCTCCCGGCGCCCGCGCCTGCGGCGAGCGTAGGGCACAATTGGCGCGTGGACGTCCTCCCGAAGCCGCGTCTGCGGGGTGTGTTCCACCAGTACGCGTTCTACGTCGCGGTCGTGGCCGGGGTCGTGCTGGTGGCGGTCTCCGACTCGGGTCGCGAGCTGCTCGCGACCTGGATCTACGCCGTCGCGCTCGCGGCGATGTTCGGCGTCAGCGCCCTTTACCACCGGGTCGACTGGAAGTCGACGCGCGTACGCACGTGGATGCGGCGGCTCGATCACTCGACGATCCTGCTGCTGATCGCGGGCACGTACACACCCTTCGCGCTGCTCGCTTTCGACGGCAGGCTCGGCGACGCGATCCTGATCGTCGTCTGGGCCGGCGCGGCCGCGGGCCTCGTGCTCAACCTCGCCTGGGTCGACGCGCCGAAGTGGCTGACCGCGATCGTCTTCATTGCGCTCGGCTGGGTCGGCGTCGCTGCGGTGCCGGAGATGTTCGACCTGGGGATCGCGCCGGCCGTGCTCGTCTTCGTCGGCGGCGGCCTCTACACGCTCGGCGCGCTCGCGTACGCGTTGCGCCGCCCCAACCCCGCCCCGGCGACGTTCGGCTATCACGAGATCTTCCATCTGCTCGTGATCGGGGCGGCGGCCGTGCACTTCGTGGCGATCGCGGCATTCGTGCTGCCACAGGCTTAATCGGCGTGCAACGACCCGATCGCTACGGTGACGGTATGAACATGAAGACACACAAGAGCGATGCCGATTGGCGCGCCGAGCTGAGCCCGGAGCAGTACGAGGTGCTCCGCCGCAAGGGCACCGAGCGCGCCTTCACCGGCGAGTACAACGACACCAAGGATCCCGGCGTGTACCGCTGCGTCGGCTGCGGGGCCGAGCTCTTCCGCTCCGACGCCAAGTTCGACTCCGGCTCCGGCTGGCCGAGCTTCGTCGAGCCGGCGAGTCTCGAGAGCGTCCTCACCGAGACGGACACGAGCCACGGGATGACCCGCACCGAGGTCATGTGCGCCGCGTGCGGCGGGCACCTCGGCCACGTCTTCCCGGACGGACCCGGCCCGACGGGCCAGCGCTACTGCATCAACTCCTGCGCGCTCGAGCTGGAGCCCCGCTCGTGAGCGCGCTCGAGCAGGCCACGTTCGCGGCCGGCT
>DATMEO010000121.1:0-2782 GCA_035556515.1 Gaiellaceae bacterium | reverse complement strand
TGACGGGGCTCTTCGCCGGGCGCTCGGCTTCCTCGTCGCGACCTGGGTGCAGGGGCGGACGACCGCGGCGCGGGCGGCGCTCCTGTTCACGCTCGAGGCGCCGTTCGCGGCGCTCTTCGGCGTCCTGCTCGCGGACGAGGTGCTCGGCTGGGCGGGCTGGCTCGGGTGCGCGGTGACGATGACCGGGATACTGCTCGCCGAGCCCGCGGCCGCCGCCGCCCTGCGCCGCTTCCTGCCGAAGAGCCGATGAACCAGGGTCAGACCCAGGTCATGTCCATTCGGGGCGCGGTCGAGGTAACAAGGGCGCGCCGATCGATCCACAGCGCCTCTCCGCGGAGCGGGGAGTAGCGTGGACGCGGTCGTTCTCGCCGCGACGTCGGCGTTCCTCTTCGGCGCGATGACGGTTGCGATCCGCGTTGCGCTCGGGAAAGGCGCCGGCGCGGAGGCCGGCGCGCTCTTCACCGTCCTCGCGGCGCTCGCTTTCGCGGCGCCGTTCGCTGCGTTCCAGGGAGGGGAGCTCGGGGGGGCCTGGCCGTTCCTGCTCGCCGGGCTGCTCGGCCCGGGGCTCTCGCAGGTCCTGTTCACGCTCGCCGTGCGCGAGGCCGGCCCGTCGCGGACGTCCGTCGTCGTGGGCACGGCTCCGCTCTTCACCGTCGCGCTGGCCGTCGCATTCCTCGACGAGCCGCTCGAGGCCGGGCTCGTAGCGGGTGCGGTGCTGATCGTCGCGGGAGGCCTGCTGCTCGTGGGCGAGCGCGGTCGTCCGGGCCACGTGCGCGTGATCGGCCTGGTGCTCGCGCTCGGCGCGACGGTCGTGTTCGCGGTCCGCGACACGCTCCTACGCCGGCTCGCGATCGACACCGACGTCGCTCCCGGAGTCGCAGCGGCCGCGACGCTCGCGGCGGGTGCGGCGCTGATCGCGGTCTACGTGCTCGGGAGCCGGATCCCGCTCCGGCGCAGCGACGCGCGCGCCTTCCTGCCAGCCGGCGCGCTCTTCGGGCTGAGTTACATCTGCCTGTTCGAGGCGTACTACCGCGGGCTCGTCACCGTCGTCTCGCCACTGGTCGCGACCGAGTCGCTCTGGGGCGTCGTGCTCTCGGCGGTCGTGCTCGGCCGGTCGGAGCGCGTCGGCGTGCGCCTCGTCGCCGGCGCGCTGCTCGTCGTCTCCGGCGGAGTCCTGATCGGGTCGTTCCGCTAGCTCGACAGGCGCCGCTCGAGTGACTCGAGGCGCTGGTCGATGCGCTGCAGGAGCTCGTGCGTGGCCTGCTCGTGCGGAGTGAGCCCCCCCGCCGCGCGCTCGTCGGCGAGCCGGGCCTGGTGCCAGGCGAGGAAGGCGGATGTGACCACCGCCGTGATGAAGGACACGGCGGAGACACCGAACGCCATGATCAGGATGCCGATCACCTTTCCGCCGTTCGACTCGGGGACGACGTCGCCGTAACCGACGGTCGTGACGGTCTGCGCTGCCCACCACATCGCCTCCCCGAGGCCGTCGAAGCCGCGGGGAGAGAGGACCCACGCCGCGAATCCGGCGACGGCCGTGATGGCGATGATCGAGAGTGCGAGGTAGGGGAGGATCCGCCCCGAGATGACGGCCTTGTTCATCTTCTCGATCCGCCGGTCGCTGAGCAGCCCCATCCAGCGCTGATTCGCCGTGTGCGCAGGCGTTTCCTCCGCGTCCGAGGCGAGCGATAATCTGCTACGGTTGGACTCAGTTTTTTTCCACAACAGAGACTCAAGACGGAAGGAGACACCCATTCATGGCCAAGACCATTGGCATCGACCTCGGCACGACGAACTCCTGCATGGCCGTGCTGGAAGGCTCCGAGCCCACCGTCATCCCGAACGCCGAGGGCGGACGCACGACCCCGTCCGTCGTCGCCTTCGGGCGTGACGGGCAGCGGCTCGTCGGCTCTCCGGCGAAGCGTCAGCAGGTCACGAACCCGACCAACACGATCTTTTCGATCAAGCGCTTCATGGGCCGCAAGTTCGACGAGGTCTCGGAGGAGATGAAGATCGTCCCCTACGAGGTCGTCGAAGGCCCGAACGGCGACGTGCGGGTCAAGGCGGAGGGCAAGGAGTACGCGCCGCCGGAGATCTCCGCGATGATCCTCCAGAAGCTGAAGGCGGACGCCGAGGCGTATCTCGGCGAGACCGTCACGGACGCCGTCGTCACCGTCCCGGCGTACTTCAACAACGCGCAGCGCGAGGCGACGAAGGACGCCGGCAAGATCGCCGGGCTCAACGTCCTCCGGATCATCAACGAGCCGACCGCGGCGGCGCTCGCGTACGGGCTCGACAAGGAAGGCGCCGAGCACACGATCCTCGTGTTCGACCTCGGCGGCGGCACGTTCGACGTGTCCGTGCTCGAGCTCGGCGAGGGCGTGTACCACGTCAAGGCGACGAACGGCGACAACCACCTCGGCGGCGACAACTTCGACAAGGCGGTCGTCGACTGGATGATCGCGGAGTTCAAGCGCGACCAGGGCATCGACCTCGGCGCCGACCCGATGGCGCTCCAGCGCCTGTACGAGGCGGGCGAGAAGGCGAAGATCGAGCTCTCCTCGACGATGACGACGCAGATCAACCTGCCGTTCATCACCGCGACGCCCGAGGGCCCGAAGCACCTCGACCTCCAGCTCACGCGCGCGAAGCTGAACGAGCTCGCGCACGATCTGCTCGAGCGGACGGTCGAGCCGACGAAGCAGGCGATCAAGGATGCCGGCCTCGGCGCCGCAGACATCGAGCACGTGATCCTCGTCGGCGGCATGACCCGCATGCCGGC
>DATMEO010000120.1:0-5688 GCA_035556515.1 Gaiellaceae bacterium | reverse complement strand
GCCGATCAGGCTGGCGGGGTAGATGGTCAGAGAAACCCGAGCCTGATCGTCCGGAACGTCACGCTCCGCAACTTCCGTTCCTACGAGCGACTGGAGCTCGCGCTCGAGCCGGGGCTCGTGCTCGTGACGGGCGCGAACGGGGCCGGCAAGACGAACCTGCTCGAGTCGCTGCACGTCGGCACGCAGGGCTTCTCGCCGCGGACGCGCGCCGACCAGCAGCTCGTCCGGCTCGGGGCCGACGGAGCCCGGATCGCGCTGGCCGGCGACCGCGACGGGCGCCCGCTCCAGCTCGAGGTGACGCTGCAGCAGTCGGGAAAGCGCGCGAAGCTGAACGGCGCCGCCCTGCGCTCGGCCGAGCAGTTGCGCGCCGAGGTCGCGACGCTGGTCTTCACACCCGACCGGCTCGCCGTCGTCAAGGGAGGCCCCGCTGCCCGCCGCGCCTATTTCGACCGAACCCTTGGCCGGCTGCAGCCGAGCCGCGCCTCGCTGCCGGTCGAGTATGCGGCCGCAGTGGGACAGCGGAACGCGGCTCTGCGGCGCGTCCAGATCGGCGCGTCCACACGCGAGGCAGTGGCGCCCTGGACCGAACAGGTCGCGACGCTAGGGACACAGCTGGTCGAGTACAGGCGGGAGGCACTGGCGGTCCTGTCGCCGGCCTTCGCGGAGCGAGCGGGTGAGCTCGGCCTGCCGGACGCTGCTCTCGACTACACGGGCGAGCCGCCGACGGTGGAAGCGCTCGACGCTCGCCTCGAGCGCGACCTCGAGCGTGGCGTCACCGGCCTCGGGCCGCACCTGGACGACATCACCGTCCGCTCGGGCGAGCGCGACCTACGTAGCTTCGGCTCGCAGGGGGAGCAACGGCTGGCCGTGCTCTCGCTCCTGCTCGCCGAGGCCGAGGTGATCGCCGCGCAGCGCAGAACGCCGCCGCTGGTGCTGCTCGACGACGTCCTCTCCGAGCTCGACGCGTCGCGGCGGCGGATCCTCGCCGAGCGGATCGGCCGCGTCGGCCAGGCCGTCGTCACCGCCACCGGCGCCGACGCGCTGCCGCTCGAGCCGGCGCAGCTGCTCGAGGTCGCGCCCGGGGTCGTGAGTCCGCGGTGATGGAGCGGCTCGACACCGAAGTGCGGCGCGAGCTCGGCCGGTTTGGGCCGATCGAAGGTGACACGGCTGCGATCGTGCGCGCCTGGCCGGGCGCCGTGGGAGAGACGGTGGCCCGGAACGCCTGGCCCGCGAGGCTCTCGCGCGACGGCACCCTGCTCGTCAACACGAGCTCGTCGACCTGGGCGTTCGAGCTCGGCCGCCTCGGTGAGACGATTCTCGGCCAGCTTCGCGAGGAGCTCGGGAAGGCGACGCCGCGGGCGCTGAAGTTCGCTGCCGGACCATTACCGGAGGCGCCGGCAGAGGCCGCGCGGCGGCAGGTGGCAGACACCGTCGAGAGCAGCCCCGAGCACCGCGCCGAGGCCGCCGAACTCGCCGCCGGAATCGAGGACGAGGAGCTGCGCCGGCTGGTCGCCAGAGCGGCCGCGGCGAGCCTCTCGAGGGCCGCTGACCCGCGCCCCGTTTCACCCCCTGACGACCGCCGTTTCTGATAGACTGATCTTCGCCCGCAAAGAGGCTATTTGCAGGGCTTTTTTCATGACCGAAACCGCTTACACCGCAAAGGACATAACCGTTCTGGAGGGCCTCGAGCCCGTCCGGCTGCGGCCGGGCATGTACATCGGCTCGACTGGCCCGCGCGGCCTCCACCACCTCGTCTACGAGGTCGTCGACAACGCCGTCGATGAGGCCCTCGCGGGCCGCAACGACTACGTCGAGGTGACGCTCCATCCCGACAACTCGGTCACCGTCGCTGACCGCGGCCGCGGCATCCCCGTCGACCTGATCGAGGAGCAGGGTCTTTCCGCGCTGACGGTCGTTCTGACGAAGCTGCACGCCGGCGGCAAGTTCGGCGGGGACGGCTACAAGGTCTCCGGCGGCCTCCACGGTGTCGGCGTCTCCGTCGTCAACGCGCTCTCGGAGCGACTCGTCGCCGAGGTCCGTCGCGACGGCAAGGTGCACCGGCAGGAGTTCGAGCGCGGAGCGCCGCTGGCCGACGTCGAGATCGTCGGCAAGGCCGACAAGGGCGACACCGGGACGACGATCCACTTCCTTCCCGACGGCGAGATCTTCGAGGAGGTCGACTTCTCGATCTCGACCCTGGTCCAGCGCCTGCGCGAGACGGCCTTCTTGACGCGCGGCCTCCGGATCGTCCTCACCGACGAGCGCGAGGGCGAGGAGCGGCACGAGTTCTACGCCGAGGGTGGAATCCGAGATTTCGTCGCCTACGTCAACGACGCGAAGGATCCCGTCCACAAGCACATCGTCTTCTTCGAGGGCGAGAACGACGACGGCGCGGTCGAGGTGGCGATGCAGTGGAACACCTCGTATGTCGAATCTGTGTTCTCCTTCGCGAACAACATCAACACGCACGAGGGCGGCACGCACCTCTCCGGTTTCCGCGCGGCGCTGACCGGGACGATCAACCGGTATGCGCGCGAGAAGGGCCTGCTGAAGGAGAAGGAGGACAACCTCGAGGGCGAGGACGTCCGCGAGGGCCTGGCGGCCGTGATCTCGGTCAAGTTGCGCAACCCGCAGTTCGAAGGACAGACGAAGACGAAGCTCGGCAACCCGCCGATCGAGAGCCTCGTCAAGCAGGTGGTCAACCAGAAGCTCGCCGAGTTCCTCGAGGAGAACCCGCAGGACGCGCGCCAGATCATCACGAAGACGATCTCCGCCGCCCGCGCGCGCCAAGCCGCCCGCAAGGCGCGCGAGCTGACGCGGCGCAAGAGCGCGCTCGAGAGCATGTCGCTGCCGGGCAAGCTCGCCGACTGCTCGATCAAGGATCCCGAGTCGGCCGAGCTGTTCATCGTCGAGGGCGACTCCGCCGGCGGCTCGGCGAAGATGGGCCGCGACCGCACCTACCAGGCGATCCTGCCTCTGCGCGGAAAGATCATCAACTCGGAGAAGAACCGGATCAACAAGGTCCTCTCCAACAACGAGATCCAGGCGATGATCACCGCGATCGGGACGAGTCTCGGCGAGGAGTTCGACATCGCCAAGCTCCGCTATCACCGGATCATCGTGATGACCGACGCCGACGTCGACGGCTCCCACATCCGGACGCTGATCCTGACGTTCCTCTACCGCCAGATGCCGGAGCTGATCGAGCGCGGCCACGTCTACATCGCCGTGCCGCCGCTCTACAAGGTCAAGCTCGGCAACCAGGAGTACTACTTCGAGAAGGACTCCCAGCTCGAGGAGCTGCTCGTCCGCGAGCGGGTCGGTGAGCTCGAGATCACCTCCCGCACCGGCGAGACGCTGAAGCTGACCGAGGCCCGCTGGGGCCGATTCGTCCGCTCGCTGGCCGAGTTCGAGGGCTGGCTCGCGCGCCTGCGGGTCGATTACGGCGCTGCGGCCGCCGACTTCGTGATCACGCACCGGATCGTCGAGGGCGACGCCGCCTCGCTCGCCGATCTCGACAAGGCGATCGTGGCGTCCGTCGACAACGGCTACGCGCTCAGCATCCTCGGCAGTGGCGACGGGACGATCGAGGTGAAGGTGGTGGAGACGGAGACGAGCTCGGCGACGCACATCACCGTCCCGGCCGCCCTCTTCGCCTCGCCGATCTACGCGAACCTGCGCAAGGCATACGCGAGGCTGATCGAGATCGTCGGCCCGCCGCCCTTCGCGCTCGCAACCGGCAAGAAGCGGCGCGAGGCGGAGACGTTCGCGGCGCTCCGCCACGAGGCGCTCGACCTCGCCAAGGAAGGTCTGCAGCTTTCGCGCTTCAAGGGCCTCGGCGAAATGAACGAGGAGCAGCTCTGGGAGACGACGATGGATCCGGCGAAGCGGCTGCTGATCCGCGTCGACGTCGAGGATGCCTCGGCAGCAGACCGGATCTTCTCGACCTTGATGGGCGACCAGGTCGAGCCGCGGCGAGCCTTCATCGAAGAGAACGCGCGGGACGTCCGCTTCCTCGATGTCTGATCTGACGAACGAACCACTCGGCGGTGGCCGGATCGAGTCGCGCGAGCTCGAGCAGGAGATGCGCTCGAGCTACCTCGACTACGCGATGAGCGTGATCGTCGGGCGGGCGCTGCCCGACGTCCGCGACGGCCTCAAGCCGGTGCACCGGCGTGTCCTCTACGGGATGCACGAGGCCGGCCTGCAGCCGAACCGGCCCTACAAGAAGTCCGCCGCCACCGTCGGCGACGTGATGGGCAAGTACCACCCGCACGGCGACGCGTCGATCTACGACACGCTGACCCGGATGGCGCAGCCCTTCTCGCTGCGCTACCCGCTCGTCGACGGCCAGGGCAACTTCGGCTCGATCGACGACGATCCACCGGCCGCGATGCGCTACACCGAAGCGCGCCTCTCCCGGATCGCCACCGAGATGCTGCGCGACATCGACGCCGACACCGTCGACTTCGAGCCGAACTACGACGAGTCGCGCAAGCAACCGTCGGTGCTGCCGTCACGCTTCCCCAACCTGCTCGTCAACGGCTCCGCTGGGATCGCGGTCGGGATGGCGACGAACATGCCGCCGCACCGGCTCGGCGAGATCGTCGACGCGATCGTGCAGCTGATCGACAAGTCAGACGCGAATGTCGAGGACCTGATGGCGCATGTGAAGGGCCCCGACTTCCCGACCGGCTCGATCGTCGTCGGCCGGCAGGGGATCCGCGATGCCTACCGCACCGGCCGCGGCCGGATCGTGATGCGCGCGCGCGCCCATATCGAGGAGCTGCGCGGCGGCAAGACCGCGATCATCGTCACCGAGCTGCCCTACGGCGTGAAGAAGGGCGGCGACTCCGGCGTGATCAAGAAGATCGCCGATCTCGTCGGCGAGAAGGTGATCACCGAGGTTTCCGACCTCGCCGACCACTCCGACCGCACCGGGATGCGGATCCAGATCGAGCTGAAGCGAGAGGCGATCCCGCAGGTCGTCCTGAACAAGCTCTACAAGCACACCTCGCTGCAGGCGACGTTCGGCTACAACGCCGTCGCGCTCGTCGACAACGTGCCGAAGACGCTCTCGCTGCTCGAGCTCGTCACGCACTACCTCGACTACCAGCGCGAGATCGTCACCCGCCGCTCCAAGTACGAGCTGCGCAAGGCAGAGGACCGCGCGCACGTCCTCTCCGGCTACCTGATCGCGCTCGACAACCTCGACGAGGTGATCCGTGTCATCCGCGGCGCCGCCGACACCGACGCGGCTCGCGAGCAGCTGATGGCGCAGTTCTCGCTCTCCGAGATCCAGGCGACCGCGATCCTCGACCTGCGCCTGCGCGCCCTCACCGGGCTCGAGCGCAAGCGCGTCGAAGAGGAGTACGCCGACCTGCAGGAGCGGATCGCCGAGCTGCGCACGATCCTCGGTGACCCGGCCCGCGTCGACGGCCTGATCCGCGAGGAGCTGCTCGAGCTGAAGGCGCTCTACGGCAAGTCCGACGACCGGCGCACGGAGATCATCGCGGCCGAGGGCGAGTTCTCGCTCGAGGACATGATCGCCGAGGAGGACATGGTGATCGCGATCACCCGCTCCGGCTACATCAAGCGCCTGCCCGTCACCTCCTACCGCGAGCAGCGCCGCGGCGGCGTCGGCGTGATGGGGATGGACCTCAAGGACGAGGACTACATCGAGCACCT
>DATMEO010000119.1:0-5366 GCA_035556515.1 Gaiellaceae bacterium | reverse complement strand
CTCGGGCTCCTCCTCCTGGATCCACGTCCCTTCTCCTTCCTCGAAGGTCGAGCGGACGTGGAGCCGCACATTGTGACTGCGGGCGACCTCGATCGAGCGGGTGGCGAGGACGCCGGCTCCCGACGACGCCATTTCGAGCATCTCGTCGAAGCTGACGCGGGTCAGCTGGCGCGCGTTCGGGACGAGCCTCGGGTCTGCCGAGTAGACGCCTCTGACGTCGGTGTAGATCTCGCAGAAGTCCGCGCCGAGCGCGGCCGCGAGCGCGACAGCGGTCGTGTCGGAGCCGCCGCGGCCGAGCGTCGTCACCTCGAAGGCGGTCGAGACGCCCTGGAAGCCGGCGACGAGCACGATCGTGCCCTCGTCGAGCGCCTCGTGGATCCGGCGGGCGCGCACCTCGACGATCTTCGCCTTGCCGTGGACGGTGTCGGTGACGATCCCGGCCTGCGAGCCGGTCAGCGAGATCGCCTCGTGACCGAGATCGTGGATCACCATCGCTGCGAGCGCACAGGAGATCCGCTCGCCGACCGAGACGAGCATGTCGAGCTCGCGCGGGTGCGGCGTGGGCGAGACCTGTTGAGCGAGCTCGAGCAGCTCGTCGGTCGTGCGCCCCATCGCGGAGAGCACGCCGACGACGCGATGTCCCTCCTCGCGCGCGGCGACAAGCCGTGCTGCGACGCGCTTCAGCTTCTCGGGGTCGCCGACGGAGGTGCCGCCGAACTTCAGCACGAGGGTGCCGCGGGGCGGCGCCTCGGCGTCCGCATCGACCGTCGGAACGGCTTCGTACTCGGTCGTTGCCACTGCCGGCGAGTGTAGATGAGGCCCCGGAAACGACACGGAAACGGCCCTTAAAAACACTGAACCGACGAACCCGAAGGCCCGTCGGTTCAGATGGGGAGAATCTACGGATGCACCCGGGCGGCGTCAAGCGGGCGCAGGGCAAAAGTCCGCTCTTTGCGGAGAAATCGCCTCGCGCGCGCTAGATCTCGCGCCGGCCGGCCAGTGCTCGGCCGAGCGTGACCTCGTCGGCGTACTCGAGATCGCCGCCGACGGGGAGGCCGCTGGCGAGCCGGGTCACCGTCGCTCGGTCGCGAAGCCGGTCGGCGAGGTACGCGGCCGTCGCCTCGCCGGTCATGTTCGGGTTCGTCGCGAGCACCACCTCGCGGATCTCGCCCCGGGCGACGCGCTGCAGCAGCTCGTCGATCCGCAAGTGCTCCGGCTCGACGCCGTCGAGCGGCGAGAGTGAGCCGCCGAGCACGTGGTAGAGACCGCGGTACTCGTGGGTGCGCTCGAGTGAGATCACGTCGACGGGCTGCTCGACGACGCAGACGACCGTGCGGTCGCGGCGGGCGTCGAGGCAGATCGCGCACAGCTCCTCCTCGGTCAGGTTGCCGCACTCGCGGCAGAAGCGCACGCGCTCCTTCACCTCCTCGATCGCCGTCGCCAGCGCGAGTGCCTCGTCCTTCGGCGTCGAGAGGACGTGAAACGCGAGCCGCTGGGCGGTGCGCGAGCCGATCCCCGGCAGACGCGTCAGCTGCGCGACGAGGTTGTCCACAGAAGGGCTCAGCACGCCCGCAGCCTATCCGTCCAAATCGGACGTGCCGTGGCGCAAAACCCCTCTTGACCCCATCCGTTTGTCCAGCAGTGTGGAGGCCCTGGAGTGCGGTACGTTCGCCATGACGACGACGGGTGGGCCGCCGCCCCTCGTCGTTGCGGCTGTCGGGCCTTCTCGGCCTGGGCCGCCGCGGTGATCGAGGGTGCTCGGGGGACCAAGCCTGAGCACCTTCGTCACCCGTTTGGGGGTCGTCCGTCGCGTTCCCGACTTCCACGATGCGACGAGCGACTTCTTGTCGCGCGGGCGGCCGCCCCTTCTTGGTCGGGGGGCGGCCGTCGGTCCGTGCGCGCTCGTACGAATCTGCACTTTCGGTCATTACCGCGTCGGCCTTCCCGGATCATCATGGGCCCACGGTTGTCTCTGCGGCGAGGGGGGTTTGCACATGAGGATTCGGGTCAGCCAGCCGGCGCTCGTGCCCGATCTGGTCGAGTTTCTCGGGCGGGCGCTGTGCACGACCGAGTCGGTGCACGGATCGGTCGTGGAGGTCGCGTTGCCGAGCGTCGCCGACGGCGCCCGTGCCCGCCGTGATCTCGACCTCTACCTCGCGGCGTGGCGCGGCCTCCACCCGCCGGTCGAGGCGACGATCATCGACGCCTGATCACGCGCCTTCGGCGGCGACGCCGGCGTAGAGGACGCCCTCGCCGAACTCGGCGAGCCGACGCTCGGCCAGCTCCAGGAAGGCGCGTGCGGCCGGCGAGACGGGTGCGCCGCGGCGGGTGATGAACGCGAAGTCGTCGTAGAGCGGCTCGGCGAACGACGTCGTGCCGAGCCTGCGGAAGGACGGCCGGTGCTCGAGCGCCGCCTTCGGGGCGATCGTGTCGCCGAGCCCGCTCGTCGTCAGCTCGAGCGCGGCGTCCATGTCCTCGATCTCGATCACGGGCTCGAGCTGGACACCCGCGCGTTGCGCCCGTTCCAGCAGTTGGCGGCGGGTCGGGTCGCTCCAGCCGTAGTGGGCGTCGTAGAGGATCAGCGGCGCCTCGGCGAGCCGCTCGATCGTGACCGGCTCGCGCACGCGCTCGGGCTCGCGGCTGACGTAGACGACCTCCTCACGCCTGGCCGGGCGGATCTCGAGCGCCTCGTCGTCGACCGGGAGCACGACGAGACCGGCCTCGAGCCTGCCCCGGCGCACGTCCTCGGCGACCTCGGACGAATTCTGGCCGACGAGTCGCAGCCGCACGTTCGGATGCCGGAAGCGGAAATCGGCGACGAGCCGGGAGAGGAGGAAGCCGGAGGCGGTGCCGAACATGCCGATGCTGAGCGTGCCGCCGGCCAGCTCGCGCACCTCCGTGACCGCCTCGCGCGCACCCGCGAGCGCCGCGAGCACGCGCTCGGCCTCGGGACGGAAGGCGCGTCCGGCCTCGGTGAGGACGACGCCGCGTCCGACGCGCACGAACAGCTCGACACCGAGCTCGGCCTCGAGCGAGCGAACCTGCTCCGAGAGGGACGGCTGCGCGAGGTAGAGCTCGCGGGCGGCGCGGCTGAACGAGCCGTGCTCGGCCGTGGCGAGGAAGTAGGTGAGCTGCTGCAGAGTCATAGGCGTTCCCTATGGAAGTTCAAGAGAGGTCAGACTAGCCCTTCTGCTCGGCCGTGCCTACGGTGAGTCGCATGTTCCGTTCCCGGTCAGCCGAGCACGTCGGCGTCCTGTTCTGCCTCGTCGCGGGCGCGTCGTTCGCGCTCCAGCCTGTGCTCGTCAAGGTCGCCTTCGACGGCGGCGCCGGCGTGGCGACGGTCGGGACGGTCCGCTTCGTGCTCGCCGCCGCCGTCTTTGCGCTGCTGGCGCGCAGGGCGCTCGGCGCCGCACCGGTGCGGACGCTCCTGCCGCCCTTCGTGCTCGGGCTGACGATCTACGGGCTCGAGACCGGCCTCTTCTTTGCATCGCTCGAACGGATCGACGTCTCGCTTGCGTCGTTGCTGATGTGCAGCTATCCCGCGCTCGTCGTTGCGGGAGCCGTGCTGCTGCGGCGGGAGCGTCTTTCCCGCCGCCGCGCCGTCGCGCTCGTCGTCGCGCTGGGCGGAGTTGCGCTCGTCCTTGCCGGCGGCGTCGGCGGGGCGATCGACCCGCTCGGGATCGGCCTCGCGCTCGCGGCTGCAATCGCCTACGCGGCCTACGTGCTCGTTTCCGACCGCCTGCTCGGCACGACCGAGCCGCTCGTGCTGGCGACGATGCTCTGCGCCGGCGCGGCGACGGCGTTCGCGCTCGGCGGCGCGGCGACCGGGTCGCTCGAGGCCGTGCGCCCGTCGACCCTGCTCGTCGTCGGCGCGATCGCGCTCGTGGCGACCGTGCTGCCGATCGCGGCGTTCCTCGGCGGCGTGCACCGGATCGGGCCTTCGCGCGCGACGATTCTCGGCACGATCGAGCCGCCCGTGACGATTGCGCTGTCCGCGCTCGTCTTCGGCGAGCGCCTCGGCGTCCTCCAGCTGCTCGGCGCGGCGCTCGTCGTGTCGGCGGTCGTGATCCTGCAGCTGCGCCGCCGCCCGAAGCTCCGCCCGGTGCCGCAACCCGCGCCACGGCCTGCCCCTGAACCGATTCCCGAGACCGAACGAATTGCTGCGTAGACGTTAAGAATGTGTAGAGATCGACGATTCAGTGAAATGAAAGGGCGCTTGCCGGCGTTCTACTAAGCAGCGACGCACCCGGCCGCCCGTGAGGCTGCCGCGACGACTGTGTCGGCTAGCACCCGAACACCTTGGAGGAACAATTGCGCACGGATGAAGCTTTGGGCACTGACGCCCTTGAACTGAACTCGGCCATCACCGCCTTCTTGCACGACGCAGAGGAGCGCGGCCACGTGGCCACCGCCGAGCTCGAGGCGCTGCAGGTCGAGCACGATCTCGACGAGGACGCCGTCGAGGCGCTCCGGGCTGCCCTGGGGGCGGCCGACGTCGAGATCGAGGAGAGCGCGGACGATCCGGAGCTGGGTCTCGACCTACGCCCCTCCGCGCCGACGGGCACGACCGACAGCCTGCAGCTCTTCCTGAACGAGATCGGCCGCCACGAGCTCCTGACCGCCGCCGAGGAGGTCGCGCTCGCGAAGCGGATCGAGCGCGGCGATCAGATCGCGAAGGAGCGGATGACGAACGCGAACCTGCGCCTCGTCGTCTCGATCGCCAAGCGCTACCAGGGCCACGGCCTGCCGCTGCTCGACCTGATCCAGGACGGCACGATCGGCCTCAACCGCGCGGTCGAGAAGTTCGACTACCGGAAGGGCTTCAAGTTCTCGACCTACGCGACGTGGTGGATCCGCCAGGCCTGTCAGCGCGCGGTCGCGAACCAGTCCGACACGATCCGGATCCCGGTGCACGTGCAGGAGCGCCGCCTGAAGCTGCGCCGCGCCAAGCAGCAGCTCGAGGTCGTTCACGGCCGCGCGCCGACGATCGAGGAGCTGGCGAAGGCGACGGAGCTGAAGGAGCACCACGTCCAGGAGGCGCTCGACGCCGTCGAGGCGTCGGTCTCGCTGAACCAGACGATCGGTGACGGTGACGGCGAGCTCGGCGATCTCTTCGCCGACCGCACGGCCGAGGATCCAATCGAGTCGGCCGACCTTTCGCTCGAGCAGCAGCGGGTGCGCGATGCGCTCGCCGACCTGCCGGAGCGCGAGCGGCTCGTGCTCGAGCTGCGCTTCGGCTTCGTGCAGGGCGAGGAGGGCGCGAGCCTCGAGCAGATCGGCAAGAAGCTCGGCCTCACGCGCGAGCGGATCCGCCAGCTCGAGACGACCGCACTCGGCCGGCTCGAGGAGAAGCTCCGCACCGAGCC
>DATMEO010000118.1:0-3005 GCA_035556515.1 Gaiellaceae bacterium | reverse complement strand
CTCGACGTCGGTTGCGGCTGCGGGATCCTCGCCGTCCAGCTCGCGCTCAACGGCGCCGCGAGCGTGCATGCCATCGACATCGACCGAAACGCCGTTGCGAACACGCTCGCGAACGCATTCCGCAACGGCGTCTCCGATCGGTTCACCGGCGATACGGCCGACCTCTTCGACTGGGAGCCGGATCGGAGCTTCGACGTGGTCGTCGCGAGCCTTTACCAGCTTCCGGTCGACCCATTCCGGGAGCCGACCGGTCACCGCCCGCTCGACTACTGGGGCCGGACCCTCCTCGACCACTTTCTCCGCCTGCTCCCGAAGCTGCTCGCGCCGGGCGGCAAGGCGTACGTGATGCAGCTCTCCATCATCGGCCAGCGCGCCACGCAGCGGCTGCTCGAGGCGGCGGGTCTCGACGTGCGCGTCGTCGAGTTCAGCTTCTTCCCCTTCGGCCCGCTGTTCGAGGGGAGCCGCGACCAGATCGAGCGCGTCGAGCAGCTCTCGGACGCCTACCACATCGCCGTCGGCGACGAGGACGTGATGGTCGCCTACCTCCTGGAGGTCACGCACCACGATCGGTAGCGGGGGTTTCGCGCTGGAGGCGGCGGGGAACGTGGCGATTTCACGACCAGCGAAGGAGGCAAGCAATGGCGACCATCGCGCCAGTCGGAAGCGACGTGCAAGCCGGAACCTATCGCTGCACGAACTGCGGCCACGAGCTCGGCGTGCAGTCCGTCACCTCCCTGCCCCCGTGCCCGAAGTGCGACGGCCCGTACGGGTGGGAAGCGATCACGGGCGGGGACAGCAGCAAGGACCCGTATCCGGAGAGGAACTGACGTAGCCGCTTACGGCGCCCGGCTTTCCGAGCCGGGCGCCGTCTAGCGTGCGAGTTCTGCCGCGGCGGCGCGGACCGCTGTCAGCAGCGCCCGCACCGACGGGCGCTCCGTATCCGCCGAGCGCGTCGCGGCGAAGATCATTCGGTGCACGTCGCCGTCTGCGATGGCTCGCACGGCGATGCCCGCGTGCTTCGCGGGGTCCGGGTCCACGAGCTCCGGCAGCAGCGTCACGGCCTGCCCGCCGGCGACGAGCGCCAGCGTGGTGACGCTGTCGTTCGTGCGATGGCGGATGTCGGCGTCGAAGCCGCCGAGCTCGCGGCAGGTCCGGGTGGTCATCTCCGCCCAGGCCGTCTCGCGATGACCGGTCGACCATGGCTCGCCGGCGAGCTCGGCGAGCGGCACCGCCCGGCGGTGCCGGCGCGCGGTCGGATGCTCCTCGGGGAGCACGACGCGCACCGGGTCGCGCCATAGGTCTTCGCGCTCGACGCCGGCCGGGCGCGCGAGCGGCTGGTGCTGCCACTCGTCGGCGAGCACGAGATCGACGTCGCCGAGCGCGAGCGCCGGCAGCGACTGCTCGGGCTCCGCCTCGACGAGCTCGCAGCGAAGCTCGGGCGCCTCCTTCGCGAGGGCTTGCAGCGCGGGGACGGCGAGGTGGAACGCCGCGGACTGGAAGGACGCGATCCGCCCTCGGCCGGCGACCCTGCCCGTGGCCGCGGCGAGCTCCGCCTGCGCCCGCTCGGCCCGGTCGAGCAGCGCCTCGGCGTGCCCGACGAGGACGAGCGCCGCGTCCGTCAGCCGCACCCCCCGGCCCGCGCGCTCGAGTAGGCGTACTCCCGCCTCGCGCTCGAGGACCGCGAGCTGCTGCGAGACGGCCGACGGCGTGAAGCGCAGGGCTTCGGCGACCGCGGCGATCGTCCCGCGCGCGTGCAGCTCGTGCAACAGGCGCAGGCGGTGGAGGTCGAGCATTCAAAAGCAACTCTACCGAGTTCTCATCAGGAATCCCCGTTGCTCCTAACGAAAGCGTGCGCGCAGGATGGACGCATGCTCTTCTGCCTCGCCTCCGCAGCCGCGTTCGGCGTCATGGGGGTTCTCGGCAAGCTCGCCTACGAGGAGGGCGCGACCGTGGGGACGCTCCTCGCGACGCGCTTCGTCCTCGCCGCGGCCGTCTTCTGGCTGTTCATGGTCTGCGCGGGCCGCATCGGCGACCTGCGCGGGCTCTCCCGTCGCGATCTCGGCTTCGCCGTCGGGCTCGGCGCCGTCGTGTACGGAGCCCAGGCCGGATGCGCCTTCGCCGCGCTCGAGCGGCTCGACGCCTCGTTGTTCTCCCTGCTCCTCTACACGTTCCCCGTGCTCGTGACCGTTGCCGCCGTCGCGCTCGGGCGAGAGCCGGTCCGGACGCGAACCGCTTTCGCGCTGCTGCTCGCCTCGTCCGGCCTCGTCCTCGTCCTGGCGGGGGCCGCCGCCGGATCCCTGGATCCGCTCGGGACGCTGCTCGCGCTCGGGGCGGCGGTCATCTACAGCGCGTACATCCTCGGCTCCGAGGGCGTCGCGTCCCGGCTCGGGCCTCTGCTGCTGAGCACGCTGCTATGTACCGGCGCGGCAACGACGCTGACGCTCGTCGGCCTCGCCGCCGGAGATCTGGCGCCGGCACGCGTCAGCGCGTCCGGCTACCTCTGGCTCGGCGCTCTCGCCGTCGTGTCGACGGTCGGAGCGATCGCCCTGTTCTTCGCCGGGCTGCGGCGCGTGGGCCCGACGGCCGCGTCGATCCTCTCGACGCTCGAGCCCGTCGTCACCGTCGCTCTGGCGTTCGTCACTTTCGGCGAATCTCTCAGTCCCGGGCAGCTCGCCGGCGGAGCGCTCGTCCTCTCGGCCGTGCTCGCCGTCCGGGCGACGTCCCACAAGAGAAGGGAGACAGCATGAAGACGCTCGACGGCAAGGTCGCGCTCGTCACGGGCGCGACCCGCGGCGCCGGCCGCGGCACCGCCGTGGCCCTCGGAGAGGCGGGCGCGACCGTGTACTGCACGGGCCGCACCACCTGCGAGCGGCGCTCGGAGTACGACCGCCCGGAGACGATCGAGGAGACCGCCGAGCTCGTGACCGCCGCCGGCGGCACCGGGATCGCCGTGGCGGTCGACCATCTCGCGCCGGAGGAGGTCGGGGCGCTCGTCGCGAGGATCG
>DATMEO010000117.1:0-46749 GCA_035556515.1 Gaiellaceae bacterium | reverse complement strand
CGAGCGCTTCGTCTACCTCGGCTGGCTGCTACCGGTGATCGCGATCGCGGGCCTGGGGTGCTTATGTTTCAGAAACACAATCTCCAGCTCGCGCCGCTTCGCCGTCGTGTTCGCGCTCGGGACCGTCGCTCCGATGCTGCTGGCACTGGGCGAGAACATGCCCGGATACGGCCTGCTCTGGCGGAACACGCCCCTGCACGCGACCCGCGTCCCGGAGCGGCTGATGCCGATCGCCTGCCTCTGCCTGGCGGCGCTCGCGGCCGTCGCGATCGCTTGTGTTTCAGAAACACAAAGTCTCTCGCGCTCGCGCTCACGCTTGCGGCTCGTCGGCGCGGTAGCGGTGGCGCTGGTCGCCGCCGACCTCTGGGTGCCGCTCTACGACCCGCTCGTCGCCGACGAGGACAACCCCGTCTACGAGCAGGTCGCGGGGGCACCGGCCGGACGGCTGCTCGAGGTGCCGGCACTGCCGCCCGACGCGTACGCCGGCAGCGTCTACCTCTACTACTCGATGCAGGCTCCGCGTGAGCGGCCGCTCGGCTACTCGACCTCGGCGCCGCCGGCGGCATTCCGCACCGCCCGCATGCTCCTCCGCGACGTGGGTATGTTGAACAGGCTCGGGATCCGTGTCGTGGTCCAGTACCGGGACGGCGTCCCCTCCATGGCGACGATCCTCCCGTGATCGAGCCTCCCGTGATCGAGCACGTCGCGACTAGTGCCGCGCGTCCGGTGCGGCTGCCCACCGTGCCCTGAACCTGCGGGCACGTCCCTCCAGCTCCCCGAGGAGCGCTTCGAGCTCGTCGAGATCGGGACGGAGCTCGTTCACGTCGCGCAACGCGTCCGCGATCTCGACCAGCGAGCTCGCCGGGTCGGAGGCGAGCGCCTCGAGCCGCTGCTCCGAACGCTGGAGCTGGCCGCCGAGGATCAGCTCGCATGCCCGACCCTCCTCGGCGAGCTTCCGCAACTCCCCCTCGGTCACGGGCTCGTCCAGGACGACGGCGCGGAGCCGTTCCTTCAGCGCGGAGTCGAGCGTCTCGGTGATCGTGTTACCCCCTGCGGGCGATTATGGCCTGCTCGCAAGGATCACGCCTACATACCCATCGAGTGATAGCCGGCGTCGACGTAGAGCGTCGTGCCGGTCACGTTCTTCGCATCGTCCGAGAGCAGGTACGCCGACGCGGCGGCGACGTCGTCGGCGTCGATGTGGCGGCGTAGCGGCGCACGCTCGACGAACATCGACTCCATCTCGGTGAAACCCGCGATCGAGCGCGCGGCCAGCGTGCGCACCGGCCCCGCCGAGACGGCGTTGACGCGGATCTCCTGCTCGCCGAGATCCCAGGCGAGGTACTTCACCGACGCGTCCAGGGTCGCCTTCGCGACCCCCATGACGTTGTAGTGCGGCACGGCTCGCTCGCCGCCGAGATAGGTCATCGTCACGATCGAGCCGCCGCCCGCCGCGGCCATCAGCGGCTCTGCGGCGCGCGATGCTGCGACGAGGGAGTAGGCGCTGATGTCGACCGCCAGCCAGAAGCGGTCGCGGGGCGTGTCCGTGAACCGCCCTTCGAGATCCTCGGCGGCGGCGAACGCGACCGAGTGGACGAGCAGGTCGAGCTTGCCGTCCCACGCCGCTGCGACCTCGCCGAAGACGCGGTCGACGTCCTCGTCGGCGCGGACGTCGCAGGGCGTCACGAGCTCCGAGCCGACCGACGAGGCAAGCTCGCGCACGTTGCCCTCGATTCGCTCGCCCTGAAAGGTGAACGCGAGCTCCGCCCCCTCGTCCGCCAGGCGCCTCGCAATCGCCCAGGCGATCGAGCGCTTGTTGGCGACCCCCATGATCAGGGCGCGCTTCCCGGCGAACCGTGACACATCGCGATCCTACGGCTACTCTGCCGTCCGTGCGCCGCCTCGTCGGATCTCTCGCACTCGGCGTCGCGCTCGTCGCAACGTCGGCTGCTGCCGCCGCCTTCCAGCCGATCGAGCGGCGTCACGGCGAGCTGGAGATCCCGCGCGTCCGCGCCGGCACGATCACGGTTCCGGCGGCTCATCGCAAGGGCCGCATCACCGTGATCCTGACGCTCGCCGAACCGCCGCTCGCCGCCTATTCCCGCACCCTCGCCGGCAGCAGCGGCACGCGCCGGCTGAACGTCCAGAGCCGCGGCGCGAAGGCCTACGTGGCGAAGCTCCAGCGGGCGCAGCGGCTCGCCGCCGCCTCGCTGAAGCGGGCGATTCCCGCGGCGACCGTCACGCGCAACTACACCCTGTTGCTGAACGGAATCGCCGTCGAGCTACCGGCGACGGAGCTGGCGAGAGCGGCCAAGCTGCCGTTCGCCCGCAAGCTCTATCCGAGCTACCGCTACACGCTCGCGCTCAACCGCAGCCCCGGCCTGATCGGCGCCGGCGCGCTCGCAGCCGCGGGCGGCGGCAGCGGCGAGGGGATGAAGATCGCGGTCATCGACGACGGCATCGATCAGAAGAACGCCTTCTTCAATCCGCAGGGCTACAGCTATCCGGCCGGCTTCCCGAAGGGCGGCACCAAGTGGACGTCGCCGAAGGTGATCGTCGCGCGCTCGTTCGTCGGGGCGGGGGCGGACGACCGCACGCGCCTGGCCGTCGACCCGCAGGCCTCCTTCCACGGCACGCACGTGGCCGGGATCGCCGCGGGCAACGCCGGCACGACGGCGCCGGCGGGCTCCGACCATCCGCAGACGAGCGGGCTCTCGGGCGTCGCGCCGCGCGCGTACGTCGGCAACTACCGCGTCTTCAACGTCCCGACGCCGGTCGGCCACGTCGGCAACACGCCCGAGATCGTCGCCGCCTTCGAGGCCGCGGTCAAGGACGGAATGGACGTGATCAACTTCTCCGGCGGCGGCCCGCAGACGGACCCGCTCAGCGACGCCCTGATCGAGGCCGTCCGGAACGTCGCGGCTGCAGGCGTCGTCCCGGTGATCTCGGCGGGCAACGACCGCGACGACTACGGCGTCGGCTCCGCCGGCTCGCCCGGCAGCGCCCCCGACGCGATCTCGGTCGCGGCGCTCTCGAACTCGCACGTGTATGCGCCGGCTCTGTCGGTGACCGCGCCCGGCACGCCCGAGCCGCTGACGCGGATCCCCTTCGTGCGCACGGCCGGGCCGGCGACGCCGGCGGCGTGGGCATCGGCCGATCAGCAGCTCGTCGACGTCGGCACCATCCTCGGCACGAACGGCCAGCCGGTCCCGCGCGACCTCTGCGGCCCGCCCGGGAACCTCGACGGCGGCTCCAGCCCTCTCCCCGCCGGCTCGCTGAACGGCTCGATCGCACTCGTCTCCCGCGGCACCTGCACCTTCGCTCTCAAGAGCGCCCGCGTGAAGGCCGCCGGCGGCGTCGGGATCGTCATTGTCGACAACCGGCCCGGCGAGGCGAATCCGATTCCCGTCCAGCTCGACGTGCGCGGCGGGATGATCGCCGACCTCGACGGCCAGCAGCTGCGCGCGTTCCTCGCCGGCCAAGGAGGCCGCACGACGGCCCGGATCGGCACCGGCCCGCAAGACCTCGTCACCGGTCGCGGCGGCACCGTCACGAGCTTCTCCTCCGCCGGCCTGACCGCCTTCGGCCATCTGTTGAAGCCGGACGTCGGCGCGCCCGGCGGACAGATCCTCTCCGCGACGCTACCCAGCGCGGGCGGCCCCTTCGCCGTCTTCGACGGAACGAGCATGGCTGCGCCCCACGTCGCCGGCGCCGCCGCACTGCTCCTCCAGCGGCATCCGAACTGGTCGGCGCTGCAGGTCAAGTCCGCGCTCGTCTCGACCGCGGCGCCCGCATGGGGCAACACGGCCCGGACGGTGGAGGCGCCGGTCCTGACGGCCGGTTCGGGCCAGGTCGACCTGCTCGCCGCGAACGATCCGAAGCTGTTCTCGGATCCCGTCTCGCTCTCCTTTTCGGATCTGAACGTCAACCGCGGCGCCGCTTCGAAGTCGCTGCTGCTCGCGCTCTCGGACGCCGGCGAGGGCGCCGGCACCTGGTCGGTCGAGGTCAAGCCGCAGGGGCAGCCGAGCGGCGTCGAGATCTCGGTTCCGGGGACAATCACGATCGCTCCCGGCGGCAGCGCGCAGATCCCGGTCACCGCCAGCGCCTCGGCGAGCGCGGCCGCCGGAGAGGCGTACGGCTTCCTGCTCCTGCACCGAGGCGGAGTCACCCGCAAGGTCGCCTACGCGCTGCTCGTGACGCGCCCGGGGCTCGAGTCCGCGCCGGTCATCCCACTCCGGCGGCTCCAGACGGGCGATACGCGCCGCGGCGTCTCGCGCGCCTCCGCGTACAAGTACCCCGCCGCCGCCTTCGGGCCGGCGCCGAACTACACCGGCGCGCCCGTCAACGAGGACGGCGGCGAGACCCTCTACCGGATCCGGCTCGACGAGCCGGCGGTGAACGTCGGTGCCGCGGTGATCGTCTCGACTCCGGGCTCGCTCGTCCATCCCTGGTTCCTCGGCTCCCCGGACGAGAACGACGTCCAGGGCTATGCCGGCCTGCCGGTCAACGTCAACAACCTGACGATCGACTACCCGCTCGACATCGGCGCTGCGGGCACCGTCTTCCCGCGTACGAAGGCGTATTACGTCGCGGTCGACTCGGGCCGCGACCTCTTCACGAACCGCTCGCTCGGCGGCGCCTATGTGCTGCAGGCCTGGGTCGACGACGTTCAGCCGCCGCTGCTTGGCCTACTGACCGAGCGCGTCTCGGCAGGCCGGCCCACGATCGCGCTGCGCGTGCTCGACCTCGGCTCCGGCGTCGACCCCTACTCGCTCGTGATCGGCTACGGCCAGACCCTGATCGGCGCCGCCGTCTACGACCCGGCGAGCGGGATCGCGCTCTTCCCGCTTCCGGCCGAGGCGCCCGCGCTGCGCGCCGGCAACCGACAGGTGCAGGCGTCCGCGGCGGACTTCCAGGAGTCGAAGAACGTCGATTCCGTCGGCGACGAGTTGCTGCCCAACACCGCCTTCGCCGGCGGTCCGATCCGCGTCGTCAACACGCCGACGATCACCTGGATCACGCCCGAGATCCGCGAGTGCGCGCCGGCGACGACGCCCCTGACCGTGCTCGCAGGCTCGACCGCCGCGATCCGGACGATCCGGTTCTTCGACGGCAAGAAGCCGATCGCGACCGTCCGCCGCGGCGCCGCCGGGATCTTCGCCGGAACGTGGCGCCGCGGTGGAGCAGCGAAGGGGCGGCACACGCTCCGCGCGATCGTCACCGACGCGAAGGGCCGCAAGGCTGAAGCCCAGCGCGTCGTTCGCGTCTGCTCGTAGGCTCGCCGGCAGTGAAGATCGCCGTCGTCACGGGCGCGTCCAGCGGCATCGGCGAGGCGACAGCGCGTGAGCTTGCCCGGCGCGGGTGGAAGCCGGTGCTCGTCGCGCGTCGGCAGGAGCGGCTGGAACGGCTCGCGTCCGAGCTCGGAGGCGAGTACGAGCTCTGCGACGTCTCCGAGCGGGCGGATGTCGACCGGGCCGCCGCGGCGATCCTCCAGCGTCACGAGCGCGTCGACCTGCTCGTCAACAACGCCGGCATCCCCGGCCGGGGCAACTTCTTCTCGCTCGAGCCCGAGCGGATCGAGGCGGTGCTGCGAACGAACTACCTCGGCGGCGTCTGGATGGTCCGCGCGCTCGAGGCGGGGCTGCAGCCGGGCTCGCACATCGTCAACGTCGTCTCGGTGGCCGGCACGGTCGCGTTCGCCCCCGCCGGTCCCTACGCCGCCTCCAAGCACGCCCAGCTTGCCTTCTCGCGCTCGCTCACCGGCCTGCTCGCGGGACGGGGCGTGCAGGTGCATACCGTGCTGCCGGGCTTCGTCGAGACCGAGGGATTCCCGCAGCAGTCTGTCCTTCGGAGTGCGTTCTTCCGGCGGATGGTGATCACGCCCGAGCTCGTCGCTGAGCGGATCGTGAATGCCGTCGAGTCGGGGAAGCGCGAGCTCTTCGTGCCGCGCTGGTACCGGCTCTTCTCGCTCGTCCAAGCGCTCCTGCCGGGCGTGTCCGCCCGACTCGTCGCCCGCTCGGGCTACAAGCGACCCGCCTAACGAGTCTTCGCGAAGCGCTGCACGGCCGCGAGCAGCTCGTCGGTTTTCGCGCGGGCCTCGGCTTCGTCACCAGACGCGATCGCCCCGGCGACGCAGTGATTGACGTGGTCGTCGAGCACCTTCAGGCCGACGTTCTCGAGCGCAGTCATCGCCGCCCCGATCTGGGTCAGGATGTCGATGCAGTAGCGCTCCTCCTCGACCATCTTCTCGATCCCGCGCACCTGACCTTCGATCCGGCGAAGCCGGTTGCCGATCGCGTCCTTGTCGTAGCCATGCGTCTGCTCGCTCATGTGCGCACGCTCCGGAAGGCCCGCAGCCGCAGCGAGTTGGAGACGACGAAGACGCTCGAGAACGCCATTGCAGCCGCAGCCACGATCGGGTTCAGGTACCCCGCGACGGCGAGCGGGATCGCAGCAACGTTGTAGGCGAACGCCCAGAAGAGGTTTCCCTTGATCGTCGCGAGCACGCGGCGCGAGAGCCTAATCGCGTCGACAGCCGCCCGCAGGTCGCCGGAGACGAGGGTCAGATCGGACGCCTCGATCGCGACGTCGGTGCCGGTGCCGATCGCGATTCCGAGATCCGCCTGCGCGAGGGCCGGCGCGTCGTTGACGCCGTCGCCGACCATTGCCACCACCTCACCTTCATGCTGCAGCCGACGCACCTCGGCCGCCTTGTCGCCGGGGTAGACCTCGGCGAGCACGCGCTCGATCCCCACCTCGGCGGCGACCCGCCGCGCGGTCGCCTCGGAGTCGCCGGTGAGCAGGACGGGGGTCAGCCCCAACGCGCGCAGCTCGCGGATCGCCTCGGCGCTCGTCGGCTTGACGGTGTCCTCGACGACGAGCCGGGCGCGCAGCTCACCGTCCCAGTGGACGCCGGCCCTGTCGACCGTCACCTCGAGGCCGTCGACGACGCCGACGACGCCCTGCCCGGGAAGATTGCGGAACTCCGTCACGACGGGGAGCGAGCCGACCTCCGCCCGCGCGGCTTCGGCCACCGCGCGCGCAACGGGATGCTCGCTCGCATCTTCGACCGCGCCGGCCAGGCGCAGCACCTCGGCCCGCGAGGCGCCGTTCAGCGTCTCGACGCCGACGAGCGCCATCCGCCCTTCGGTAACGGTGCCGGTCTTGTCGAGCACGATCGTGGTGGCACGGCGCGTCTGCTCGAGCATCTCAGGACCCTTGATCAGGACGCCGAGCTGCGCGCCGCGGCCGGAGCCGACCAGGAGCGCCGTCGGCGTTGCGAGCCCGAGCGCGCAGGGGCACGCGATGATCAGCACGGCGACCGCCGCTGCGAACGCGAACGCCGGGTCGGAGCCGCTGCCGAGCCAAAAGCCGAGCGTGGCGACCGCGATCGCGATCACGATCGGGACGAAGACGGCCGAGACGCGGTCGGCCAGGCGCTGCACGGGCGCCTTGCCCGCCTGCGCCTCGGTGACGAACCGCCCGATCTGGGCGACGGCCGTGTCCGCGCCGATGTGGGTGGCGCGGACGACGAGCCGGCCGGAGACGTTGACGGTCGCTCCGATCGCGTCGTCGCCCGGCCCGACCTCGACCGGGACGCTCTCGCCGGTCAGGAGGGACGTGTCGACGGAGGACCTGCCCGACTCGATCACGCCGTCGGTGGCGACTTTCTCGCCGGGACGGACGACGAACAGGTCGCCGACACGCAGCTCCTCGACCGGCACACGCCGTTCCGCGCCATCAGCGCCGACGACGGCGACGTCCTTCGCGCCGAGCTCGAGCAGCGCCTTCAGCGCAGCGCCGGCACGACGCTTGGCGCGCGCCTCGAAGTAGCGGCCCGCCAGGATCAGGACGACGACGACCGACGCGACCTCGAGGTAGATCTCGCCCGCACCCGAGCCGGCGCCGAACGCGAGCTCGAATTCCATTCGCATCGCCGGATCCCCCGCGCCGCGGAAGAAGAGCGCAACCACCGACCAGCCCCAGGCCGCGAGCGTTCCGATCGAGATCAGCGTGTCCATGGTCGCGGCGCCGTGGCGCGCGTTCACGAGCGCGGCCTGGTGGAAGGGCCAGCCGCCCCAGAGCACGACCGGCGTCGCGAGCTGCAGCGAGAGCCACTGCCAGCCGTCGAACTGGAGCGGCGGGATCATCGCGAGCACGAGCACCGGCAGCGTCAGCGCGGCCGAGACGAGCAGACGGAAGCGGAGCGCCGCCGCCGGATCCTGCGGCGTTTCGTCGGTCTCGTCGCTCGGGAGTGCAGCCTTGTACCCGGCCGACTCGACGGCGGCGACGAGCTGCTCCGGCGAGACGGCGCCTGCGTCGAATTCGACCGACGCGCGCTCGGTCGCATAGTTGACAGCGGCCGAGACGCCTTCGAGCTTGTTCAGCTTCTTCTCGACGCGCACCGCGCACGAGGCACATGTCATCCCCTCGATCGGGAGATCGAGCCGCTGAAGTGCCCCCGCTCCGGCGCTGGCGAAGCCAGCGCCTGCGCTCCTGGGCGGCTCCGGCAAGCCTACGCCGCTCACCGCTCCACCTCGGCGCGGACGGTCTCGACGGTGCCGCCGACCTTGAACTGGAGGTAGAGGCGGTAGCGCCCCTCGCTCGGGAACGGCACGTCGAATGCGAGCTCGTCCTCCTCCGCGTGCGCGTGGATGTAGGCGAGGTCGCCCTCGCGGAGCACGACGAGATGGCCGCCGGCGCCGAGGTACGGCTGCGTCTCCACCGGGCCGGTATCGCCCTTGATGTCGAAGATGAGCCGGTCACCCTGCTCCCGCAGCTTCACGACGTAGATCGAGTCCCACCAGGCGCCGGGCAGCGGCCCGCCTGTGGCGAGGAGGTCGATCGCGAGCGTCCGGCGCTCGCCGCCGGTGGTGAAGTCCGCGAAGACGCGATACGAGCCTGCGGCCGGGAGCTCGAGCGGCACCGTCCAGGCACCGTCGGCGCGCTGACGCGGGTGCAGGTGGAGGAACGGCGCGTCTGGCTCGCGTCCGGCGACGATCAGATGCAGACGCCGCTCGTGCTCGACGTCGTAGTCGCGGAGCACGGATCCGTCGGGTCCGAAGATGCGGAAAACGTAGGTTTGGGATCGTCCAGCGGCGAACGAGACCCGCTCCTGCACAAGCCGGTAGCCGTCCTGCTCGAGCGCGAGCCCGGCCGGCGCCGCCTCGGCGTGCGCGGCCTCCTCGGCTGCATGCGCCTCTTCGCCCAGCGTTCGGTCCTCGAGGTCGATCACGTTGCCCACCGCGAGCGCCGCGAAGAAAATGCCGGCGAGGCCGGCGACGAAGAGCGCGACGCGAGTCACGCCGCCTCCCTCGCCTGCGGCTCGGTCGCGCGGGGGAAACCCGGTTTCCCCCGAGGGCCCCCTGCGCGCCGACGCCGATGCTGCGCATCGGCGCGCTCATTCGGGGGAACCCGCCGGTTCCCCCAGGCCCCTTCCTGGCAGCGCGACTTCGTCACGCTGCCTCGTAGCCGGCCTCGTCGATCGCCGCGCGCAGGGTCTCGTCCTCGAGGTCCTCTCCGCGCACGACCACGAGCTTGCTGTCCACGTCGGCGTTCACCGATTCGACGCCGGGCACGCGCCCGACCTCTTGCTCGACGGCCGCCTTGCAATGGCCACAGCTCATGCCGCTGACGGTGTAGGTGATCTCCATGCCCAACATAGTACCCCCAGGGGGTATCAGCCGTCAACTACCGAGCGGCGCGTGCGCTCGGGAGAGCTGCGAATGCCGGTGATGATCTCGTAGCCGATCGTCCCGGCGACGCGGGCGTGCGCCTCCGCCTGGACGCCGTGACCGAGGAGCGTCACCGGCGCCCCGACAGGCAGCTCGCGGTCGAGCTCGACGGCGAAGGCGTCCATCGAGATCGTGCCGACGACGCGGCGGAGCTCGCCGGCGACGCGCACCTCCGTCCCTGTCAGGTCACGCCGGAACCCGTCCGCGTAGCCGACCGGAACGATCCCGATCCAGGTCGGCCGCTCCGCGACCCAGCGCCGGCCGTAGCCGGTCGAGTCGCCCGGCTGCACCTGCCGCACCTGCGCCAGCTGCGACTCCCAGCGAAGCGCGGGCTCGAGCCCGTCGTCAGCCGGATCGGTGCCGAACGGAGAGATCCCGTAGAGGGCGATCCCGCAGCGAGCGGCATCGAAGCGCGACCCGGGATAGCGGAGCGCACCGGCGCTGTTGGCGATGTGGCGCGTCAGGTAGGAGTGCTCGGCGGTCGCTGCGGCGAAGCGCTCGGTCTGCTGCTCCGTGTAGGACGCATCGCTGTCGGCCGAGGCAAAGTGGCTCATCAGGCCGACGACCTCGCGTCCCGGCGCCGGCAGCTCGGCCAGCCCCCACCGGCCCATGCCCGTATCGAGCTTGAGGTGGACGCGCATCCCCTCCGGGACCTCGCCGTCGACGATCACGAGCTCGAGCCCCGCGTCGCGGGCGTCCGCGATCTCCCGGCTCGTGGCGGGACCCATCACGAGGATCCGGGAGCCGAACGCGCGGCGCAAGGTCAGCCCTTCCGGGACGGTCGCGACGCAGAGCGCGCTCGCCCCCGCCCCGAGCGCGGCGCCGCCGACGTCGACCGCGCCGTGGCCGTAGCCGTCGGCCTTGACGACGGCCCAGAGCTCGGCTCCCTCGAGCGCCGTGAGCAGGGTCCGCACGTTCCGCCGGACCGCTCCCAGGTCGACGATCAGGTCGGAACGCGCCACGCGCCCGATGCTACGGGCTATTGGATTTGGGTCTCGCAGGTGGCGTGGAACGAGTCGGTGCCGGGGCCGCCGATGCAGACGTCGGTGCCGCCGTCGCCGCGGAGCGTGTCGTTGCCGCCGCCGCCGTGAATGCAGTCGTCGCCGTTCATCCCGCGCAGGTTGCCGTTGGCCGCGGCCGTGCCGAGTACGAGCTCGTTGGCGTTACCGCCGTTGCCGCCGCCCGTGACGATCACGGTCACCGTAATCCCGTTGCACATCGGCTTCGGCTTCATGTCGTCGGCCGTGATCGAGCTGACGTCTCGTTCCGCGTTCGATGCGGGCACTGCGTTCGTCGCCGCGAGCGCCGAGATCAGCACGAGGCCGCTCACCGCTCCAACCGCGCCGTAGCGAGCGAGCCTCGCCGGCCTCATCGACGAGCGCGAAGGTCGCGGGCGGCAGGCGGCCAGACGATCGCCGCGACGGGCTCCGGTGCGTGCACGCGATAGCGGTAGGCGGTGCTCCCGTCCTCGACGACGTACGAGCGCTCGTTTCCTTCGGCGACGTGGAGGATCAGCTTGCCCTGGTGCTCGGCGAGGCGCACGAGCGCCTCGATGTCGGCGAGCTCGATCACGTGCTCCCAGCTACCTGAGTGCGACGAGACCGGGAGGAGCAGCTGCCCGTAGCGGGCGAGGATCCGCTCGTGCTCGTCGCCTTCGTGCCGACGGCGGCCCGACGCGAGCGCCAGTCCGCCGAGCAGCAGCAGCGCGGCGATCCCGAGCAGCGACACCCGCCGCGCGGCCGCGACCGAGAGCGAGAGCGGGCCGAGCGCTACCTCCGCCGGCACGACACGGGTTCCGCTGCCGGGCTCGCGGGGTGCGAACGGGCCGACGCCCTCGGCGCCCTGCAGGCTCGGCTGCAGCCGCAGGTCGCCCGCATCGAAGGAGAGCGCGGGCGCGAACGTCGCGTCGACCGCGTCGCCGCCGACGCGGCCGGCGACGTCGATCCGCGGCAGGACGGTGACCGTGTAGGCGGTCTGGCCGGAGCCGGTGAGCTCCCGGACCTCGTCCGTGATGCGCTGCAGCCGCTCGAGATCGAGGACGCCGGAGACGGTCGTGCCACGGTTCGAGAACGGCCGCTCGGCCGCGAGCGGCAGGATCCGCTCCCAGCCGCGGCCGTCGCTGATCCTGGCCTCCAGCGCGATCCGCCCGTTCGCGGTGACCGGACGCTCCGACTCGAGCCGGTAGGAGAAGGTGATGCGCAGGCGCGGAACCAGACGCTGGAAGACGGGCTCGCCGGTGCTGACCTGCCCGTCGGGATACGCGGCGGTTTTCGGCACGCGAGCCTCGTACTCGAACCGACCCTGGTGCGCGTAGGCGGCTTCCACGGTCTCGGTGCCGTTCAGCGGGCGCCCGAACGAGACGACGGCGAGCGCGACACACGCGACGGCCGCAACCGCGAGACAGGTGAGGAGCCGCTTCAACTCGTCTGGGACCTTGCCGAGGCCGCGCGGCGGCATCGCGAGTCGCGGTCGCGGCTTGGTCGGGCGCGCACCGCGGCGCACCGACGCGCCCGCGCCGAGGCCGCCGCCGAGCGCGATCAGGGTCACGAGACCGACCAGGAGAGCGCTGTGCAGAGGCTCGCGCAGCCATTCGGTGGCGCGGCCGACGGCCGGCGCTGTCACCCAGAGGCTGCCGACGATCTGCTCCTCGGTCGGATGTTCGGCGTCGAGGAAGGAATTGTTGTCGCCCTTGAGCACGAAGCGGCCGTCCTCGACGCGCACGATCCGGTGCAGGACCTTCGAGCCGAGCTCGCGGCTGTCGTAGAGCACGACGTCGCCGACGCGGTAGACGCTCTGCTTGCGCACGACCGCGAGGTCGCCGCGATGCAGCTTCGGCTCCATCGAGTTGCCGACGATGATCGCGTACGACGTGCCGCCGCCCGCCTGCGCCGGCGCGAAGAAGATCCACGCCGCGACGAGCGCGACGGCCGCGAGGCCGCCGGTGAGGATTCCGGTGACGCGTCCCGTGCTCATGGCGGCCAATGAAAGGGGTGCCGGGCGAGGAGCGATCGTCCTCGCCCGGCGGTCTCCGTCGAGCCCTACGAGGTCGCGATCACCGACAGCTGGTCGGCGGTCGTGATGGCGATGTCCGGGCTGAAGTTGCAGGTCACGTTGACGCCACCGGAGATCGTGCAGTCGGTGTACGTCGTCGAGCCGCTGACGATCTTCGCCTTCACCGTCTGGGCGTTGGCGTTCAGCGTGAAGGTCATCGAGTCGATGTCGCTGGGAGTGGTCGCGTTCAGCGTGTACGCGATCCCGCTGACCGTGTAGCCGCTGATCGTGCCGCTGCCCGAGCCTGCGCTCGAGGCGGGCACGGTGTTCGTCGCCGTGAAGGCGTATGCGCCTGTCGCCAGGGCCGCCGCCACGACCAGGATGCCGAGGATCCTGCTCCGTCCGTTGAGTCGCTTCATGTCTCTACTCCAGATCAGGGGAGGGGGTCACGCGTTCCGGGTAGGTTTCGGCGGTTTTTGGTGACGGACCCTCCCCCGGAAGGGGTACTCGCGCGGCGCTACGGGAGCACGTTGGGCAGCGCGGCGATCACGTCCCTCGCGATCAGTCCGCGCTGCGACAGGCCGCGGGCGGCCAGGCCGTGGGCCGTGGCCGCAGCGGCCGCTGCAAGCGGCGGTTCGAGGCCCTTGGCGAGGAACGAGGCGAGGATGCCGGTCAGCACGTCGCCGGTGCCGGCGGTCGCGAGCCCGGGCGCCTCGGCCAGGCAGACGAGCACGCCCTGACCGGGCTGCGCGACGATCGTGTCGGCGCCCTTGAGCAAGCAGACGCAGCCGAAGCGCTCCGCACAGCGCCGCGCAGCCTCGAGCCGGTGCGCGTTCACCCAGTCGGAGCTCTCGCCGACCAACCGCCCGAGCTCGCCGGCGTGCGGCGTCAGCACCGCGCGAGCACCCCACGCTCCCGGCTCGAGCTCGTGCAGTGCGTCGGCGTCGAGCACGAGCGCCTGCTCGCCTGCCCCGATCAGCTCGTCGCGGAGCGCCTTCGCGGTGGCGTCGCGGCCGAGTCCCGGCCCGATCGCAAGCGCAGCCGCCTTCTCGGCGGCGTCGAGCGCATCGGCCCAGGTCAGCTTCACCGGCTCGAGCAGCTTCGCCTCGACGACAGGGAGCGATCGCTCCGGAACCGCGACGGCGACGTAGCCGGCGTCGGCGCGGAAGGCGGCCTCGGCGGCCAGGCAGACCGCGCCCGTCATTCCGGGCGCTCCGCCGGCCACGAGCACCGAGCCAGCACTGTATTTGCTGTCCTCCGCACGCTTGCGCGGGACGAGCGACAGGATCGCGGCCGTCGCGAGCCGGTGCTCTGTCTCCACGGGCTCGAGCCCGATGTCCACGACGACGACCTCGCCTGCGTGGAAGAGGCCGGGCGCGACGGCGAGCCCGAGCTTGCGGCCGTGGAAGGTCACAGTCAACGTGGCACGGACGGCGTCGGCCGCCACTTCGCCGGTGGATGCGTCGACTCCGGACGGGACGTCGACGGAGACGACCGGCGTGCCGGTGACGTTGATCCGCTCGATCGTCGTCGCCGCTTCCTCACGCGGCTCGCCGTGGAAGCCGGTGCCGAAGAGCGCGTCGACGATCACGTCCGCCTGCTCGACCGCCGTCGTCTCGACCGCGTCGCGGCCTTCCTCGCGCAGGATCCGGGCTGCGATCCGGCCGTCACCGCCATTCGAGCCGCCGCCGCAGACGACGGCGATCCGGCGCGCCGCGGGGAACCGCTGCATCACCTCGCGCGCGACCGCCGCTCCGGCGCGCTCCATCAGCTCTCCGACGTCGTGGCCCTCCTCGGCCGTGCGGGCTTCGTCGGCCGTGTAAAGAGCGTCAAGCATCCGATACGACGGCGACCGCAGAGGCGAGCTCGCGGGAGTGCGTCATCGAGAGGTCGATCGCGCCGGCGTCGACGCGCTCCGCCCAGGCGGCGACGCGCCCCGAGAGCCGCACCGAGGGTTTCGGCCGCCCGGCGATCTCGATGTCCTTCCACGCGAACGCGCGCGCAACCCCGAACCCGAGCGCCTTGCCGACCGCCTCCTTGCCGGCGAACCGGCCCGCGTAGCTCTCGGCCGGGTTCTTGCGCGAATCGCAGTACGCCTGCTCGGCGGGCGTGAAGCAGCGGTCCTTGAAGCCCTGGTAGCGCTCGAGCGAGCGACGGACGCGCTCGATCTCAATCAGATCGACGCCGACGCGGGTCACAGCGAGCGTTCGATCCAGTCCGGAACGTTCGCGATCGAGCTGAGCACGGCATCGGGGACGACCGAGGAGCGCTCGAGCGCGTCCGGGCGGAACTTGCCGGTCCGCAGGAGCAGCGTCTTCATCCCGAAGAGCTGTGCGCCGCGAACGTCCTGCTCGAGATCGTCGGTGACCATCCACGTCAGCTCCGGCTCCGCGTCCAGTGCCGCCAGCGCGGCCGCGAAGGAGGCCGCGCTCGGCTTGCCGATCACGGTCGCCTCCACCCCGGCCGCGTACTCGAGCGCGGCGACATAGGCGCCGCCGTCGAGCATCGGGCCGCGCGAGGTCTGCCACCACGGGTTCTTGTGCATCGCGTAGAGGTCGGCGCCCGCCCGGAGCTCCGAGAACGCGCGGGCGAGATTCATGTGGCTGAAGACCTGGTTCGGCTCCGTCGTCTCGTCGCAGCCGCCGACGAGGACGGCGTGCGCTCCCTCACCCACGATCTCGACGCCCTCGAGGTCCGGGACGATCGCGGGCATCACGAGGGCGTAGACGCGCCGGCCGCCGAGCTGCTCGGCGGCGGCAGTCGTGGGCGTCTGCAGCTCGGTCGCATCGAGCTCGAGCCCGAGCGCGCGAAGCTCGTCGGCGAGCGCCCGCGCCGTCCGTGTCGAGTTGTTGGTGACGAAGCGCAGCCGGTGCCCGTCCGCGCGCAGGCGCGCGATCGCCTCCACTGCACCCGGGATCGGCTCGCCCGAGACGTGAAGGACGCCGTCGACGTCCAGCAGAATGGCGGCCATGGAGCGGGATGCTATCCGGGTGACACGTTCAGTCCTACTGCCTCTCGCCGAGATCGAGTTGCGCTTCTCCCGCTCGAGCGGGCCGGGCGGCCAGCACGCGAACACCGCGGAGACGCGCGTCGAGGCGCTCCTCGACATTGAGGCATCGTCGGCGCTGACGGACGTGCAGAAGCGAAGGGTGGTGGCGAAGGCCGGCCCGACACTCCGCGCCGTCGCACAGGACGAGCGAAGCCAGTGGCGCAACCGCGAGCTCGCCGTCGAGCGTCTCGTCGGGCAGCTCCGCGAGGCGCTGAAGGTGCAGCGCCGGCGGGTGGCAACCAAGCCGACGAAGGCGTCGCGCGAGCGGCGGCTCGACTCGAAGAAGCGCCGCTCGCAGACGAAGAGGCTGCGCCGCCCGCCGGACTAGACTCGCAACGTGGACGTGCTCCGCCTCGCGAGCCTGCTCGAGGAGCTGCCGACTGAGCGGACGCGGCTACTCGACAACCTCGGCCGCCTCCGCCGCGAGGTGGGGCCAATCACGCCTGAGCTCTCCGACGCGCTCGCCGACCGGATGAACCTGCGCCGGGGCGACGTGCACGAGGTCGTCTCCTTCTACTCCTTCCTGCAGGTGCCGGTCGACGCGGTGCGCGTCTGCACCGGCCCCGTCTGCGACTGCGCCGGCTCCCGCGAGCTGCTGACGGACGCGGCGATCGAGGTGCCCTGCCTCGGCCACTGCGACCTCGCCCCGGTCGTGCTGCACGGCGACGACGTCCTCGGCGGCGTCACCCATTCGACGAACGGCTTCCTGCTCGAGCCCGACGACATGCGGGAGCCGCCGGTGCTCTCCCAGGACGAGGTGCTCGGACTGCTGGAGGCGTCCGGCCTGACGGGGATGGGCGGCGCGGGCTTCCCCACCTGGCGCAAGTGGGACGCCGTCCGGCGCGAGCCGGCCCCGCGGGTCGTGATCGTCAACGCCGACGAGGGCGAGCCGGGGACGATCAAGGACCGCTACGTGATGGAGCTTCGCCCGCAGCTTCTGCTCGAGGGGCTCGCAGCGGCGATGCGCTTCTGCGAGACCGACGAGGCCTACATCTATCTGCGCGAGGAGTACGCCACCTCTCGAGCAGTGCTGCAGGAGGCGATCTCTGCCCGCGGTCTTCCCGTCGAGCTCGTGATCGGAGCCGGGGCCTACATCTGCGGCGAGGAGACGGCGATGCTGGAGTCGATGGAGGGCCGGCGAGGGATGCCGCGGCTGCGGCCGCCGTTCCCGGCCCAGTCCGGCTACCTCGGCCGGCCGACGCTGATCAACAACGTCGAGACGCTCGCCCACGTCGCGCTGATCCTCCGCGGCGGGTGGCGGCCGGGGCGGCTCTGGTCCGTCTCCGGCGCGGTGGCGAAGCCCGGCTGCTACGAGGCGCCGCTCGACATCACCCTCCGCGGTCTGATCGACGACTACGCCGGCGGGCTCACCGCCGAGCCAGGCGCGATCGTTCCGGGCGGCGCCGCGAGCGGGATCCTGCCGCCCGCCGCGCTCGATACGGCGCTGACACGCGAGGCGCTGGCGGAATGGGGCTGCGGCGTCGGCTCGGCTGCGGTTCAGGTCTTCCCGAGCACGTACTCGCCGCTCCGCCTGCTCGCCGAGACGATGCGCTTCTTCGGCGAGGAGTCGTGCCAGAAGTGCACCCCGTGCCGGATCGGCAACCGCGCGCTCCACGCCGTCTTCGAGGGGGAGCGGACGATGACGAAGGAGCAGGTCGACGAGTGGCTCGAGGCAATGGCGCTCACTTCGATCTGCGGCCTCGGCCAGGCGGCGCCGATCCCGGTCCGCACAGCGCTACGCCACTGGCCGAAGCTGTCGGAGACAATGACCCGGTGACCGACGACTTGTACGAATTCGAGCGGCAACTGTGGGAGCGAGCGAACGACGTGGACTTCTACTCCGAACGCCTCGTCGAGGAAGCCGTGCTGGTGTTCCCCGCTCCGTTCGGCCTGCTCGACCGGGAGGCGACACTCGCCGCGGTCTCCTCGTCGGCCGGCTGGCGCGAGTTCGAGCTCGACGACTTCCGCGTCGTCCCGCTCGCCGACGGCAGCGCCGCAGCGGCCTACCGGGCGAGCGCAGTCCGGCCGGACGGCTCGTCGTACGCGGCGTACTGCAGCAGCGTCTATCTGCGCGGTAAGCCCGGCTGGCAACTCGCCCTGCACCAGCAGACGCCGATCGGCGAGGCGGCCGAGTGATCGAGTTCACGCTCGACGGTCGCGCTGCGAGCGCCTCCGAGGGCGAATTGCTCGTCCACGCCGCAGCGCGGAACGGCGTCTTCATCCCCACGCTCTGCCACGACGACAAGCTCGCCCCCTACGGCGGCTGCCGCATGTGCGTCGTCGCCGTCGAGGGCGCGCCGAGGCCGCTGCCGGCCTGTGCGACCCACGTCAGTGAGGGGATGGTCGTCTCCACCAACTCGAACGTGCCCCAGCTGCGGAAGACCCTGACCGAGATGCTCCTCTCCGAGCACCTGAACGCCGATCCCGGCGGGCGGCCGAACGAGCTCACCGATCTCGCCGCCGAGTTGGGCGCCGAGGCGCCGTTCATGCTCCCCGACGCGAAGCGCGAGCCGTACGAGGACCGGAATCGGCTGATGGGCTACGAGCCGGACACGTGCATCCTCTGCAACCGCTGCGTCCGCTACACGCAGGAGGTGATGCAGTGCTCGGCGCTCTCGCTCGAGGGCCGCGGACCGGAGGCGCGGATCGTGCCGACTTGGGGCAAGAGCTGGCTCGACACCGAGTGCGAGCTCTGCGGCGGCTGCCTCTCGACGTGTCCGACCGGCGCCATCTACGAGAAGTTCCTCGAGGGAGCCAGTGTCAATGGAACAACGGTCGAGGAGCGCGCGCTCGAGCAGGTAAAGACGACGTGCACCTTCTGCGGCGTCGGCTGCCAGCTCGACCTCAACGTCGACCCCGAGACGAAGCGGATCGTCAAGGTGACGTCGAAGCCCGAGTACGTCTCGAACGAGGGCAACCTCTGCGTCAAGGGGCGCTTCGCGTTCAACTTCGTCCACCACCCGGACCGCCTGACCGAGCCGCTGATCCGAGGCGAGGACGGCGAGCTCCATCCCGCCACCTGGGACGAGGCGCTTCGTGCGGCCGCCGACGGGCTCCAGGGGGTGATGGAGCGCCACGGGACACAGCACGTCGGCGTGCTCAGCTCGGCCCGGCTGACGAACGAGGAGAACTACCTGATCCAGAAGCTCGCCCGAACGGGGCTGCAGACCCACTCCGTCCACTCCTGCGAAGCCACCTGACACGCTCCCACCCTCTACGGCCTGGTCAGGTCGTTCGGCAGAGGCGCTTCGACCAACTCGATCCCCGAGATCGAGAACGCCCGCTTCCTGCTCGTGATCGGCTCGAACACGACCGAGGCGCATCCGGTGCTGGCGCTGCGGATCAAGAAGGCGGTGCGGAACGGGGCCACGCTCGTCGTCGCCGATCCGCGCGCGATCTGGCTGACGAAGCTGGCAAAGCGCCACCTGCAGCTGCGGCCAGGCTCCGACGTCTGGCTGCTGAACGCGATCATGCACGTGATCCTCGAAGAGGGCCTCCAGGACGACGCCTACATCGCCGCCCACTGCGAGGACTTCGAAGCCGTGCGCGAGGTCGTCTCCCGCTACACGCCCGAGGCCGCCGAGACGATCACCGGCGTCGCAGCCGACGCGATCCGCGCCACCGCCCGCGAGTACGCGACCGAGCGGCACGCCGCCATCTTCTACACGCTCGGGATCACCGAGCACGCCTGCGGGGTCGACAACATCTGGTCACTCGCGAACCTCGTCCTGATGACCGGCCATCTCGGCTACGAGTCGACCGGGCTGAACGCCCTTCGCGGCCAGAACAACGTCCAGGGTCTGAACGACTCGGGCGCGAACCCGCACTACTTTCCCGGCTACCAGCCGTGGGACGACCCGGACGTGCGGGAGAAGTTCGCAGCGGCGTGGGGCGTCGACCTGCCGGAGCGGGCCGGCTACCGGCTCGACCAGATGATGTCCGGCCTCCACGACGGCCGGATCAAGGCGCTCTATCTCGTCGGCGAGAACCCCGCGCAGACGGAGCCGAACGCCAATCACGTCGAGGAGGGGCTGCAGCAGCTCGAATTCCTCGTTTCGCAGGATCTCTTCCTGAACGAGACCTCGCGGCGCCACGCGGACGTGGTGCTGCCGGCGTCGAGCTTCGCCGAGAAGGACGGCACGTTCACGAACACGGAGCGGCGGATCAACCGCGTCCGCGCCGCCGTGCCGCTGCCCGGCAACGCACGCGGCGACCGCGAGATCGTGATCGCGCTGGCGCGGGCGCTCGGCTGCGACTGGCCCGAGTACCCGGACGCAGAATCGGTCTGGAACGAGCTCGCCGACCTCTCGCCGAACTGGTCGGGCGTCCGCTATCCCCGGCTCGAGGAACAGGGAATCCAGTGGCCCTGCCCGACCGAGGATCACCCGGGGACGATGTTCCTGCACGAGGGCCATCCGTCGCTGCCATCGGGGAAGGGCAAGTTCCACCCGGTCGAGTATCAGCCACCGATCGAGGAGCCGGACTCGGAGTACCCGTTCGTCCTCTCCACGGGCCGGACGCTCTACCACTACAACTCGGCGGGAATGACGATGCGGGAGGACGGGATCACCGACAAGCAGGTGGATCCGTTCTTCGAGATCGCGGCCGAGGACGCGTCCGCGCTCGGCGTCGCCGAGGGGGAATGGGTACGGCTCGTCTCGCGGCGGGGCGACCTGACCGCCCGTGCGCAGCTGTCCGACCGCGTCTACCCCGGCCTCGTCTGGATGGCGCTCCACTTCGCCGAGGCGCGGGTGAACTGGCTCACGCACGACGTCGGCGACCCGTTGATCGGAACGCCCGAGTACAAGGTTTCCGCGGTCCGCCTGGAGCGCGTGTGACGTCTCTTGCGCCGGCGTTTGCGGAGCCGCTGCTGCGCGGGCGCTTCGGCCGGCCCTATCTCTACCTCGAGCAGACCGAGACGACGCAGCGGATGCTGGACGCCGCCCAGCCGGAGGGCGCGGTTGCGGTCACGGAAGAGCAGACGGCGGGTCGGGGTCGCATGGGCCGCCGTTGGGAGGCGCCGGCCGGCTCCTCGCTACTCGTCTCGACGCTGCTGCGGCCGCCTCCCGAGCGCCGCGCCCCCGAGCTGACCCTCGTCGCCGGTGTCTGCGTCGCCGTGGTGGTCGAGCGGGCAACCGGGCTCGCTGCGCAGATCAAGTGGCCGAACGACGTCATGCTCGACCGGCGCAAGGTTGGCGGCGTCCTCGCCGAGCTGAAGGACGGCGCCGTCGTGCTCGGGATCGGGCTCAACGTCAACCAGCGGCCCGCGGAGCTGCCGGCCGAGACCAAGGTGCCGGCGGGCTCGCTGTACTCGCTGACAGGGCGCGAGTACGAGCGCGGGCAGATCCTCGCCGACCTCCTGCTCGAGCTCGAGCGCCGCTACGACGCGTGGCGCGAGGACGGGCTCGAATCGCTCTACGAGGATCTCGGCGCGCGCGACTTCCTGCGCGGGCGCCGCGTCACGCTCGACGGCACGTCGGGAACGGCGCAGATGATCACGCGGGACGGCCAGCTCGCGGTGACGACGGAGTCAGGCGTGGTCGTGGTCGAGAGTGGCGAGGTCACGTTCGAGCGCTGAGAGGTCGGCGGGCGTGTTCGCGTTCGCGAGCAGGCGCGGATCGGCCTCGAGCACGCGCGGATTGACGTCCCGGAGCGACCAGTCGGCCGAGGCGAGCCGCCGTTCGAGCTCCGGTAGGTCGGACTTCGAGTAGGCGCCGGGCAGCGGTCCGGTCTGGGTGACGGCGCGCCGCTCGCCGAGCTCCCGCAACAGCGCGGGCGTGACGAGCGGGCAGTCGACCGGGAGGAAGACCGCGGTCTCGGTCGCAGCCGCGCGAAGCCCTGCGATCACGCCGACGAGCGGCGCCTGCGGCTCGGCCGGCTCGACGACGACGTCGAAGGGGAGGGCGAGCTCGCCCTTGCCGACCGCGAGCCGCGCCTCGAACGCCTCGCCGAGGAGCCGCCAGGCCCGCTCCGCCAGCGTCTCGCTCCCGAACCGGGCGACCGCCTTCGGCGAGCCGAACCGCTCCGACGCGCCGCCGACGAGCAGCACCCCCGTCACTCGGCCGATGGTGGCTTCTCCCAGACCGACACGTGCTTGCTGCTCTCGCTCGTAAACGGCTCGCGCGCCCAGCTGCTCCAGCGTTCACGCAAGCTCATTCCCGCGAGCCGCGCCATCAGGTCGAGCTCCGACGGCCACACGTAGCGGAACGGCGGCGAGAGAACCTCCACAGTGCCCTCATCGATCCAGTAATGGTGCGAGACGAGGCCCTGCCGGGCGACGTCGTACTCGTCGAAGCCGAGGTGCGTCGGGCTGACGTCGAAGGGCTGGAACCTCTCGCCGGGAGGAAGCCGCCTCAATCCCGGTACGAGCACCTCGATCACGAAGCAGCCGCCTGGCTCGAGCTGCGCAGCGGAGTTCTGGAAGCACGCAACCTGCTCGTCCTGCGTGGTCAGGTTCATGATCGTATTGGCGACGAGGTACGCGACTCTGAACGTGCCCTCGACGGTCGCTGTCGCGAAGTCCCCGATGGTGACGCGAATCCGTTCCGCGCCAGGCTTCGCGCGCAGCCGCGCCACCATCGCTTCGGACAGGTCGATTCCGTGGACGGGCACGCCGCGCTCGGCGAGCGGAAGCGCGATCCGGCCGGTGCCGATGCCGAGCTCGAGCGCCGCACCATCGCCGGCCAGGTCCGCGAGGAAAGCAACCATTGGCGCCACGATTCCAGCGTCTGCCTGGTAGGCATATCTCTCGTCGAACCGCGCGGCCACGCTCTCGCCGAAGTGGTCCTCAGCCACGGATGCGCCACGGGTCCGTGTAGACGTTCAGCGAGCCGCCGCGAACGAAGCCGCAGAGCGTGATCCCGCGGTCGGCTGCGAGCTCGACTGCGAGCGAGGACGGCGCGCCAACGGCAACGAGCAGGGGACAGCCCGCGACGGCGGCCTTCTGGACGAGCTCGAACGAGAGCCGCCCGCTAACGCAGAGGATCGAGCGCGAGAGCGGCAGCAAGCCGTCGAGGAACGCGCGGCCGACGACCTTGTCGAGCGCGTTGTGGCGGCCGACGTCCTCCCGGACGCACAGCAGCGTGCCGTCGGCCGAGAAGAGACCGGTCGCATGCAGCCCGCCCGTCGCCTCGAACGCAGCCTGTGCCTCGCGCAGCCGGTCGGGCAGCAGCGCGACGAACGCCGCACCGACACGCAGGTCGCTCTCGACCCGCGCCGCCTCGACGGCCACGGCCTCGAGCGCGCCCTTGCCGCAGACGCCGCAGGAGGACGACGTGTAGAAGCTGCGCTGCAGCGCGCCGAGGTCCGCCCCGGGAGCATCGACGTCGACGGTGTTGGCGGCCAGATCGTCTGGGACGCGGGCTGCGAGCGGCCGCAGCCCCTCCGAGAGACAGAAGCCGAGCGCAAGCTCCTCGTCGTGTCCCGGTGTCCGCATCGTCACCGCCACGGGGGCGCCGCCAATCCGGATCTCGAGTGGCTCCTCGACTGCGACAACGTCTCCGGACTCTCCGCCCGGAACGCGCGTGACCTGCACGCGCGCGGTGCTGTGTGCAGGCGTTTCCACGTGCGAAACAGTACAGCGCAGGTTTTTCCTGCACCTGGCATCTCAATTGTTAGGAAATGATGGAGTCAGCCGCAGACTTCGGTACCGGGCTTCGCGCCCACCTGGGCCTCGAGCAGGCAGAGCTCGAGCTCGTGGCGGCGCCCGAAGCCGCCCCCGAGGAGCTGATCGCGGTCGACGACGCCGACGAGCTTGCCGCCACCGCCGCCCCCGATCGGGCCGCGCTGGACGCGCTCGAGGCGCTCGAAACGGAGCTGCTCGAGCGCGAGCACGCACTCGCGCAGCGCGAGGCCAGCCTCGCCGGCCGCGCCGGCGCTCTGCTCGCGGCGGCCCAGGCGCTCTACGACGAGGTACTCGGCGGCGGCCCTTCCCCCAGCGACGACGAGCTCGCACGCCTGCGGCGGCGGAAGAGCGTGGCCTGACGTCCCGATGGTCGAGCGCATCGAGCGGATCCGGGGGGACCGCCTGCAGCGCTGGAGCGTCTACGCGGCGATGCCGTTCGTCTGGCTCGCCCTCGCCTTGCTCAACCCATTTCTGCTCGTCGTCCCGCTGCTGATCACCTTCGCGATCTGGAAGGCGATGGAGTTCGGGATCGTCGAGCGGCACGACCCCGTCGACGACCCCGACTTCTACTAGTCGGGCTACTCGACGGTCACGGTCTTCGCGAGGTTGCGCGGCTGGTCGACGTTGTGGCCGCGCAGGCGCGCGATCCGGTAGGCGAGCAGCTGCAGCGGGATGATCGCGAGCACGGCCTGGAGGAAGTTCGGCGTCTTCGGCACGTAGATGACGTCGTCGGCGTGATGCTGGATGTCCTCGTTTCCGTCGGTCGCGATCGCGATCACGTGGGCGCCGCGCGCGCGAACCTCCTGGATGTTGGAGACGAGCTTGTCGTAGACGTGGATGTCGGTCGCCACGACGACGACGGGCGTGTCCTCGTCGAGCAGGGCGATCGGCCCGTGCTTCATCTCGCCGGCCGAGTACGCCTCGGTGGGGATGTAGCTGATCTCCTTCAACTTCAGCGCGCCCTCGAGCGCGACCGGCAGGCCGATGTGGCGGCCGAGATAGAAGAAGAAGGGCTTGTCGGCGAACCGCTGGGCGATCTCCTCGATCGGATGGTCGCCGTCGAGGAACCTGTCGATCTTCTTGGGCAGGTCGTAGACCTGGTCGAGGATGAAGGAGAGCTCGCCGGGCGCCATCGTCCCGCGGATCTGCGCCAGCTTCAGCGCGACGAGGTACAAGAGCGACACCTGCGCCGTGAAGGTCTTCGAGGCGGCGACGCCGACCTCGAGCCCGCAGCGGGTGTAGAGAACGGAGTCGACCTCGCGCGTGATCTGCGAGCCCATCATGTTCGTGATCGCGACGGTGCGGGCGCCCTTCTCACGGGCGAGCTTCATCGCCTCGATCGTGTCGCGTGTCTCGCCCGACTGCGAAATCCCGATCACGAGCGTGTCCTTGTCGATCACCGGATTGCGGTAGATCCATTCGGAGGCAATGTCCGGCTCCACGGGGATCCGCGCCCACTCTTCGATCACATACCGGCCGACGACGCCCGCGTGGTAGGCGGTGCCGCAGGCGAGGATGACGATCCGGCGCAGCTCCTTGAGCTCCTCCTCGGAGTGCCCGAGCCCCTCGAGCACGAGCGTGCCGTGACGTACGCGGTCGCCGATCGTCTCGGCGACGGCCTCGGACTGCTCGTAGATCTCCTTGAGCATGAACGTCTCGTAGCCGCCCTTCTCGGCACCTTCGTCGTCCCAGTCGAGCTCGACCGGGTCGTGCTCGACCTGGGAGCCGTCGACGCGGGTGAACACCGAGCCGTCGGGCGTGATCGTGACGATGTCACCGTCGTCGGGGAACTGCACCTGGCGTGTCTCCTTGAGGAAGGCGGCCGCGTTGGAGGCGAGGAACATCTCACCCTCGCCGATCCCGACGACGAGCGGTGTCTGGTGCCGGGCGGCCACGAGCTCGTCCGGATGATCGTGATGGATGACGACGAACGTGAAGTGGCCTTCGAGCTCGGAGAACGTGCGGCGAACCGCCTCGGTGAGATCGCCCTCGTAGTGGCGCTCGATCAGGTGCGAGACGGTCTCCGCGTCGGTCTCGGAGCTGAACGTGTGGCCCTCCGCGATCAGGCCCTCCCGAAGCTCGCGGTAGTTCTCGACGATTCCGTTCAGGACGATCGACATCTTCGTGCCGTCGCAACCGGTCAGCGGGTGCGCGTTCGCCTCGGTGACGCCGCCGTGTGTCGCCCAGCGCGTGTGGCCGAGGCCGTGGTTGGACTTGGAGCCGTTCGGGCCGGCCGCCTCTTTCAGGTTCTGCAGGTTGCCGACCGCGCGCACGTACTCGATCCCGTCGGCCTCGCGAAGCGCGATCCCGGCGGAGTCATAGCCGCGGTATTCGAGTCGCTCGAGCCCCCGGAGCAGGAGCGGCTTGCACTCCCTGGGCCCGACGTATCCGATGATCCCGCACATGCAAGGCCCCCCTTCTCCAGCAGTGATCCGAAAACGAGTCCGAGAACGCGGAAGAGCCCGGCGCACCTCCCGCGTCGTCGCGGGCTAGCCGAGCTCCCTCTTTACGAGGGCTGCGATCCTAGCACAGTATTGCAGGGCTTTCTCCTCCGTTTCTGCCTCCCCGAGAACGCGAATCAGGGGCTCCGTACCGGACGCGCGCACGAGCACGCGGCCCGAGCCGTTCAGCTCGGCGTTGAGCCGCTCGGCCTCCGCGAGCGCCTCCTGGGGCACCTCGCGCCGGGAGACGCGGACGTTCTCCTTCGCCTGGGCGTAGCGCGGCATGACGGCGGCCGCTTCGCCGAGCGTGCGGCCGCGGACCGCGTCGCAGAGGAGCAGCGCCGCCGCCAGGCCGTCCCCGGTGACGTGGTCGCGGAGGCAGATCACGTGGCCGGACTGTTCGCCGCCGAGGATCCCGTTCTCGCGCCGCAGCGCCTCGAGCACGTAGCGGTCGCCGACCGGTGTGGTCACGACCCGCACGCCGCGCTCGTCCATCAGCCGGTGGAAGCCGAGGTTCGTCATCACCGTAACGGCGACGACGTCGACCTTCAGGTGGAGCGCCAGGATCGCCAGGATCTGGTCGCCGTCGACCGCGTTGCCGTCGCCGTCGACCGCCAGCATCCGGTCGCCGTCGCCGTCGAAGGCGACGCCGAAGTCGAGGCCGCCCTCGCGAACGGTCTGCTGGAGCAACGCGAGGTCGGTGGCGCCGCAGCCCTCGTTGATGTTGTCGCCGTTCGGCGCATCGCCGATCGCGGTCACGTCGGCGCCGAGCCGCTCGAACGCCTCCGGCGCGATCCCCGCGTAGGCGCCGTTCGCGCAGTCGACGGCGATACGGAGGCCGGTGAGGTCGGTGCCGAATCGCTCGAGCACGTGGTCGAGGTAGCTCTCGGTGTACACGCTCACGCGGTCGATCGAGCCGCCCCCGCCCTGAATTTGCCGAGACGCTGGAGCATCGAGCAGCGCCTCGATCTCCTCCTCGGAGGCATCGCTCAGCTTGCTGCCGTGCTGGTCGAAGAACTTGACGCCGTTGTACTCGGGCGGGTTGTGCGAGGCGGAGATGACGACGCCGAGGTCGAGCGCGAGCAGCGCCACCGCGGGCGTCGGCAGCACGCCTGCGAGCACCGCGTTGCCGCCCGCCGCGACGACGCCGCGCGCGAACGCCTCCTCGAGCTCGGGACCCGAGCCACGCGTGTCGCGACCGACGAAGACGCGGCCGCGCCTGGACCAGAGCGTCGATGCCTTGCCGAGCTGCTCGACCAGCTCGACGGTCAGGTCCTCGCCGACGACGCCTCTGACGCCGTCGGTGCCGAAGTACCGGCGCAAGCCGGCGGTTACCGCTTGCTGAACTGCGGCGCCTTGCGGGCCTTGTGGAGGCCGGCCTTCTTGCGCTCGACCACGCGGGCGTCGCGGGTGAGGAAGCCCTCGCGCTTCAGCGGCACGCGCAGCTCCGGGTCGGCCTCGACGAGCGCGCGGGCGATCCCGTGGCGCACGGCTCCGGCCTGGCCGGACGGACCACCGCCGTGGACGCGGACGCGGATGTCGAACGTGCCCTCGACGCCGGCCGTCTTCAGCGGCGCCAGCGCCAGCGTGCGGTGCGTCGCGCGTGGAAAGTAGTCCTCGAGCGTCCGCCCGTTGAACCACGTCTTCCCGTCGCCCGGGCGAAGGATCACGCGTGCGACCGATGTCTTGCGCTTGCCGGTGCCGAGGTACTGCGCCTGCTCTGCCACTACGAGACCTCCAACGTCTTCGGCGCCTGGGCCTCGTGCGGGTGCACAGGACCGGCGTAGATCTTCAGCTTCGTGATCTGCTGGCGCGCGAGCCGGTTGCGCGGGAGCATCCCCTTGACTGCCTTGCGCAGCACTTCGGTCGGCCGCCGCTCGAGCTGCTCGCGCAGCGTCCGCGAGCGCAGCCCGCCGGGATAACCGGAGTGGCGGTAGTACATCTTCTGGTCGAGCTTCTGGCCCGTCACCGCGATCTTCTCCGCGTTGACGACGATCACGAAGTCGCCCGTGTCGATGTGCGGCGTGTAGGCCGGTTTGTTCTTGCCCCGCAGCGTGTCGGCGATCTGGGTCGCCAGGCGGCCGAGCGTCTTGCCGTCGGCGTCGACGACGTACCACTCGCGTGCGATCTCGCCCGGCTTTGCGCTGTATGTCTTCAAATCAGCTGGTCTTTCACTTCACAGAAAGAGGGCGCACATCGGGTGCGCCGGCGGCGGATCGTAGCAGAATCCAGGCCGCGGGCAGGCCGACGAATGCCGTCGCGATGAAGGCGAGCGCCTCGACGCCGAGCTCGCTGTAGGCGACACCGCCGAGCAGCACGAGCGCCGCGCCGGTGAAGCTCGAGAGCTGGTCGGTGAGCCCGATCAGCTTCCCCCGCTCGGCCGGTAGCGCCCGGTCGGCGAGCTCCGTCACCGCGGCGACGTAGGAGATGTTCCAGCCCAGCCCGAGCAGGAAGAGGGAGGCAGACATCCAGAAGACGCTCTCGAACCAGGCGAGCCCGAGCGTGGAGATCCCCATCAGCAGGAGCCCCGCGACCTGGCCGGGCCGGCGCCCGACGATGTCCACGAGCGTGCCGATCACGAGCACGAGCGCGTACATGCCGACGATGTGGAGGCTGATCACCGTGAACACGTCGGACTGATGGTGTCCGTGGTCGATCACCAGGTAGCCGGTCAGATTCATCACCGAGACCATTCCAGCGAAGCTCGCCACGGCCGCGACGAGCGCGGTGATCACTCCCGGGCGGCGGATGATCTCGCGGAGCGGCGCGGCCTCGTCGAACTCCGAGCCACCGGCATCGAAGTGGAGCTGTTGGGCGATCGTGCGCGGGTCGGGTCGAATCGAGAGGACGAGCCCGAGACCGACGACCATGATTCCCGCGGCCGCGATCCAGGGAAGCACGAGCGCCTCGGTGTCGAGCTCCTTCCCGGCGAACAGAGGCCGGAAAACAAGCGGGCCGAGAGCGGCGCCGAAGAGCGCGCCAAACAGGACGTACGAGATTCCGCGGGCGCGCCGCTCCGGCGGATACATGTCCGCCGCCGCCGCGCGGGCGAGCAGGATCGTGCCCTGCGCGATCCCGACGAGCGCGAACCCGACGATCACGAGCGTCGCCGAGTCGAGCTCGCAACCGAGCGCCGTCGTCAGGCAGCCGCCGATCCCGGCGAGACACCCGCCCGCGAGCACGGGGATCCGGCCATGCTTGTCCATCAGGCGGCCGGCCGGAAGCGCGGCGAGCGCCCCGGCAGTGAGGAAGATTGCGGGGCCGAGCCCGAGGATTCCCTCGATTTCGGTCACGAGCACGAGCGTCACCGTGCCGACCGCAACGGCGAGCTGGACCATCCCGGAGAGCGACGTCAGTGTCGCCGCGAGCAGGAACGTGTTGCGGCGGACGGGGAAGCGCTCCACCGGCCGACCCTATCCGAGAAGCGCTCTAGCCTTCGAAGCCGTGCAGCGCCGCCGCGTCGTCGTCCAGGGTCACGTCCAGGGTGTCTTCTTCCGCGAGACGACGAAACGGCGCGCGCTCGGCGCCGGCGTGGCGGGCTGGGTGCGCAATCGGCCCGACGGCACGGTCGAGGCGGTCTTCGAGGGGCAACTGGAGGACGTCGACCGGCTCGCCGCCTTCATGCGGGACGGCCCACGCGGCGCACGCGTGGACTGGGTCGACGTCGAGGCGGAGGAACCGGAGGGGCTGGCAGATTTCGAGATTCGCTGAATCGTGACGATCCCGTCACACATCCGACACGAGTTGGTCGGCACCGTTCCTGGAATGAAGCCGTTCAGACGACGTCCTGGTCTGACCAGGTCGCTCGACCAGGTCGGACTTGCTCAATACAACGTGTACGAAGCGCGAACGCATTTCTCGCGTCTGATCGAGCGGGCCGCAACCGGTGAGGAGATCGTGATCGCGAGGTCCGGCGAGCCGCTCGCCAAGCTCGTCCCGTACCGCAACGAGGCGCGGGTCCCCGGAGTGGTTACTGCGCAGATCGTCTTCGATGCCGTGCGGCTGCCGCGCGGGCGGCTCTAGGCGGCTATTCCCACTCGATCGTCGCCGGCGGCTTCGAGCTGATGTCGAGCGCGACGCGGTTGACGCCGGGGATCTCGTTGATGATCCGGCTCGAGATCGTCTCGAGCAGGTCGTAGGGCAGTCGCGCCCAGTCGGCTGTCATCGCGTCGTCGGAGGTAACGGCGCGGATGACGATCGGGTAGGCGTACGTGCGCTCGTCGCCCTGGACGCCGACGGACTTGATCGCAGGGAGCACGGCGAAGCTCTGCCAGAGGTCACGGTAAAGACCGGCGCGCCGCACCTCCTCCTGCAGGATCGCGTCCGCGCCGCGGAGGATCTCGAGCCGCTCGCGCGTGACCTCGCCGATGATTCGGATCGCGAGCCCCGGTCCCGGAAACGGCTGCCTCCAGACCATCCGCTCGGGCATGCCGAGCTCTTCGCCGACGCGGCGCACCTCGTCCTTGAACAGCAGGCGCAGCGGCTCGACGAGCTCCATCTGCATGTCCTCCGGCAGGCCGCCGACGTTGTGATGCGACTTGATCTTCGCCGCCACGCCCTCGGTGCCGCCCGACTCGATTACGTCCGAGTACAGCGTCCCCTGGACGAGGAACGTGATGTCGCCGAGCTTCCCCGCCTCCTCTTCGAAGACGCGGATGAACTCCTCGCCGATCCGGCGCCGCTTCTCCTCGGGCTCGTCGATCCCGTCGAGCCGCGCCAGGAACCGCTCCTCCGCCCGGACGTGGACGAGCGGAACGTTGAAGTGGCCGCCGAACGTCTCCGCCACCTGCTCGGCCTCGTTCGAGCGCATGAAGCCGTGGTCGACGAACACGCACGTGAGCTGGTCGCCGACGGCCTTGTAGACGAGCAGCGCGGCGACGGCGGAGTCGACGCCGCCGGAAAGCCCACAGATGACGCGGTTGCTCCCGACCTGCGCGCGAATCCGCTCGACCTGCTCCTCGATCACCGCGGCGGGCGTCCAGGCCGGTGACGCGCCCGCGATGTCGTAGAGGAAGTTCTTCAGCAGGTCCTGGCCGTGCGGCGTGTGCACGACCTCCGGATGGAACTGGACGCCGTAGAGCCGGCGGCGCGTGTCCTCGAAGGCGGCGACGGGGGTCGAGGCGGACGTCCCGGTGACGATCGCACCCTCGGGCGGCGCGACGACGGTGTCGCGGTGGCTCATCCAGACGATCTGCTGCTCGGGCAGCCCGGCGAAGAGGGCGCCGCTGCCGCCGTCCAGCTCGGTCTTGCCGAACTCGGACGCGCCCGTGCGAGCGACCTCGCCGCCCAGCTCGAGCGCCAGCAGCTGCGCGCCGTAACAGATGCCGAGCGTCGGGATCCCAAGCTCGAAGAGCGCCTCGTCGATCCGGGGCGCGCCTTCCGCATAGACGGAGGCGGGGCCGCCGGAGAGGATCAGCGCGGCCGGGTTGCGCCGCCGCACCTCCTCGACGCTGAGCGTGTGCGGGACGAGCTCGGAGTAGACGCGGGCGTCGCGGACTCGGCGCGCGATCAGCTGCGCGTACTGACCGCCGAGGTCGAGCACGAGCACCGGCCGCTCCTCCGCCGTCGGCTCCGGGACAGGCAGGGGGTGCACAGTCGCCATCAGGGCCGCCGGTAGTTCGGCGATTCCTTCGTGATCGTGACGTCGTGCGGGTGGCTCTCGCGTAGGCCGGCTCCCGTGATCCGGACGAAGCGGGAGTCGAGCTTGAGCGCCTCCACGGTCGCCGCGCCGGTGTAGCCCATCGCCTGCCGAAGCCCGCCGACGAGCTGGTAGAGGATCTGCTGCACGGGGCCCTTGTAGGGGACGCGCCCCTCGATCCCCTCGGGCACGAGCTTGTCCACATCCTCGACGTCGCCCTGGAAGTAGCGGTCCTTCGAGAACGAGCGCGCCTTCATCGCGCCCAGCGAGCCCATGCCGCGGTACTCCTTGAAGCGCTCCCCCTGGACGAGGATCACGTCGCCGGGGCTCTCGTCCGTGCCGGCCAGCATCGAGCCGAGCATGACCGTGTCGGCGCCGGCGGCGAGTGCCTTCGCGATGTCGCCGGACGAGGTCATGCCGCCGTCGGCGACGACGGGGACGCCGTGCCGGATCGCGTACTCCGCGCACTCGAACACAGCCGTGATCTGGGGAACGCCGACGCCGGCGACCACACGGGTCGTACAGATAGAACCCGGTCCGATCCCGACCTTGATCGCATCGGCGCCCGCTTCGATCAGCGCCTCCGCCGCCTCGGCGGTCGCGATGTTGCCGGCGATCAGCTGCACGTCCCACTCTGCCTTGATCCGGCGGACCATCTCGACGACCGACGCCGAGTGGCCGTGCGCCGTGTCGACGACGACGACGTCCACCTCGGCCGCGATCAGCGAGCCCGCCCGCTCGAACGCGTCGGGCCCGACGCCGACCGCGGCGCCGACGCGCAGGCGGCCCTGCTCGTCCTTGGTCGAGAGCGGGAACTCGATTCGCTTCTGGATGTCCTTGACCGTGATCAGACCCTTGAGCAGACCGTCCGCATCCACGACCGGCAGCTTCTCGATCTTGTGGCGGTGGAGGATCTCGTTCGCCTCGTCGAGCGTCGTCCCGACGGGTGCGGTGACGAGGTTGCGGGAGGTCATCAGCGCCGAGACGGGCTGGCGGACGTTCGACTCGAAGCGGAGATCGCGGTTGGTGAGGATCCCGACGAGCACGCCCCCGCCGTCGGTGATCGGCACGCCGGAGATCCGGTAGCGGGCCATCAGCTCGAGCGCGTCCGCGACGGAGTCGTCGGGCCGAAGCGTGACCGGCTCGACGATCATCCCCGACTCGGAGCGCTTGACCTTGTCGACCTCCGCAACCTGGTCGGCGATCGAGAGGTTGCGGTGGAGGATCCCGATCCCGCCCTCACGCGCCAACGCGATCGCGAGCCGTGCCTCGGTGACGGTGTCCATCGCCGCCGAGACGATCGGGAGCTCGAGCGCGATCGTCCGCGTCAGCCGGGTCGCTGTGCGCACGTCGTTCGGCAGCACGGACGACTCGGCGGGCACGAGCAGGACGTCGTCGAAGGTGAGGCCCTCACGGCCGAACTTCTCCTCGTACGAAAGCTCCTGCCCCTCCAAGGAGCACAGCGTAACAGCGTCTCTGGACGGTCTAGCCGACGGCAGCCAGCTCGACGACCTCGACGGCGCCGAGCATCCGCCCGGCGTCACGGGGGTCGAAGAGGCCAGCGCCGACCTCGAGCGTCGAGGCAGCACCGGCTGCGACCGCGAGCCTCAGCGCATCCTCGGCCGACTTGCCCGCGAGGTGGGCGGCGATGAACTGCGCGAGCAGGACGTCGCCCGCGCCCACGACCGACACCGCCTCGACGTTCGCCGGCGCGTTCGCGCGGTAGCGGCGAACCTGCCGGTCCTCCCGGAAGAGGGCGTAGCAGCCCGACTCGAGCGTGATGTGCACGTTCCGCGCTCCGAGTTCGGCAATCGCGTCGAGCGCCATCAGGAAGTCCTCCTCGTCCTCGAGCTCCTGCCCGACGACGTGTTCGGCCTCGCGCTGGTTCGGCGAGACGAGCCACGGTTCCGCCTCGGTCCCGAACCGCAAGGGCTGGCCCTCGGAGTCGAGGATCACCTGGACGCCGCGGCGGTTCAGGTCGCGCACCGCCTCCGCATAGAAGTTCTCCTCGACGCCGCGCGGCAAGGACCCTGCGATGACGACGAAGTCGGCACCGCGGGAGAGGTAGTGGAGCTTCTCGAGCAGCGTCTCGAGCTCGTCGGTCGTCACCTTCGGGCCCCACTCGTTGATCTCCGAGTAGGAGCTCTCGGTCGGGTCGACGACGGCGGTCGAGGTCCGCGACTCCTCGCCGATCCGGACGAAGTCGTTCAGGATCGCCTCCGCCGTCAGCTCCTCGACGATCCGGGTACCGGTGCGACCGCCGGCGAGGCCGGTCGCGACGACGGGCACGTCGAGCCGCTTCAGCGCGCGGGCGATGTTGATCCCCTTGCCTCCCGCGAGCGTGAGCACCTGGCTCGCCCGGTGGCGCTGCCCGCGCTGGAAGTTCGGGACGGTCAGCGTGCGGTCGAGCGCGGCGTTCAGCGTGACGGTGACGATCATCCGAGCAGTCCCCCTAGGTGGTCGAGCGTTCGGCCCGCATAGAACCCTACGCGTCCGGCGGCGCCCGGCTTCTCGACCGAGTTCGCCGCGACGAGCGGCGAGCGGGCGATCACCGTCCCGCCGGCGAGGACCTGGACCTCGCCGAGCCGCTGCCCCTGCCGGACGGGGAGCGCGACCTCGAGGGGGACGACCACGCGCTCGAGCAGCGGGCGCTCGACGTGGATCACGCGCAACGCGGGCTTCGCGGCGACGAGGCGGACGGTGTCTCGTCCGTAGGCGGTACGGGCAGTGCCGTAGACGCGCTCGCCGTCGATCGCCCAGACGGTCCGGTAGCGGGAGAGCCCCCAGACGAGCAGCTGGGACAGATCGGCATTGCGCCCGTCGCGCGTCTCGCCGCCGAGGATCGTCGCGTAGATGGTGACGCCGCCGCCCCGGGCGGCCGCGACCTGCGACCAGCCGGCGCCGTCGGTGTGCCCGGTCTTGACGCCGATCAGGTTCGGGAAGCTGGAGAGGAGGTCGTTCCACGTGTGCAGCTGACGCCCCGCTGCAGTGGCAGTGACGAAGCGGACGGTCTCGCGGATGAACGGCTTGTTCATCGCGACGCGCGCGAGCTTGGTGACATCGGCTGCGCTCGAGTAGTGGCCGGGCGCGTCGAGGCCGTCGGGGTTCACGAAGTGCGTGTCAGCCAGCCCGAGCTGCCGCGCGCGGGCGTTCATCAGCCCGACGAAGCGACCGACCGAGCCACGGCCGACGAACGCGGCGATCGCGTTGGCGGCGTCGTTCGCGCTCTGGATCAGCGCCGCCCGGATCAGATCGCGCAGCGTCACCCGCTCGCCCGGGACGAGGTTGATCGTCGACTCACCGATCGCAGCCGTGCTCCGGGAGACCGTCGCGACGTCGTCGAGCGAGGCATGCTCGAGCGCGACGATCGCGGTCATCAGCTTCGTGATCGACGCCATCGGCAGGTGCTCGTGCTCGTCGTCCGCCGCCAGCACCTCGCCGGTACCGGAGTTCTGAACGACGTATGCATCCGCGTCGACGGGCGGTGGGGCGGCGGCCGCGGCGACTGCGAGGAGAAGCGTCGCGGCTAGAGCCAAGAGGAAAGCAACCCGCTTCACGCGGCGCGGACTCTACTTGACGCGGATTCGCTGACCGACGGTCAGCGCGACCGGATCGACGTCCGGGTTGAGCACCAGCAGCTGCTCCACGGTCGTGTCGTGCTGGTCGGCGATGACGGCGAGCGTGTCGCCCGCCTGGATCTCATAGAACTCCGCCCCAGCCGGGCTCGTCGTCGTCCCAGCCGTCGTGCCGGGCTCGGTCGCCGTCGTGGCCGTCGTCGCCGCTGCGGTGGTCGCGGGCGGCGTCGTCACGTCGCCGTTCTCGAGGCCGGAGCGGACGAGCAGGATCGCGACGGTGGCCGCGGCCAGAAACGCGGCCGGGGCTGCGTACCGCGCGAGCCGGGCGTTCCCCCGCATCACCAGCCCGAGACCGACCAGACCTCGGCGCGAAGGCGCGCGGCCTCGGCGCCCGCCGCGCTGCGCCAGTCCTGGGTGCTGCCGCGGTAGGCGAAGATGACCGAGCGGGAGGCGGTGGCGAGCGCGCTCGCGGGGCCGCTCGTGAAGGCGCGGGCGACGTCGGCTGCTGTGGCGCCTTGCGCACCCACCCCCGGCAGCAGCAGCACCGCGCGCGGCAGGAGCTTCCGGGCCTCGGCAACCGCGCGCGGCACGGTCGCTCCGACGACTGCTCCGACACTCGACAGCCCACGCTCACCGGTGAGGTCTGCTCCCCACTCGCCGACAAGCGCGGCCACGTGCTGCCAGACGCGCCGTCCGTCCGACAGTGTCAGCTCCTGCACGTCGCCCGCGCCGGGATTGGAGGTGCGCACGAGGCAGAAGATGCCCGCTCCGTGCAGGCGGCATGCCTGCAGGAACGGCTCGACGGAGTCGCCGCCGAGGTAGGTGTTCACGGTGAGCGCGTCCGCGAGCGGCTCCCGCTCGTCGCGGGGCTCGAGGTAGGCGCTCGCGTAGGCGCGCGCGGTCGAGCCGATGTCGCCGCGCTTGCCGTCGGCGATCACGAGCAGGCCCGCGGCACGCCCGTAGTCGCAGACGCGCTCCAGCGCGGAGAAACCGTCGCCGCCGAGCGCCTCGAAGAACGCGATCTGCGGCTTGACGGCGACCACGTACGGGGCGACCGCGTCGATGATCCCGCAGCAGAAGCGGGCGTAGGCGCTCGCGGCCTCGGCTCGGCCGAGCACCGCCTCGCCGCGCAGCTCGACGGGCAGCAGGTCGAGGCGTGGATCGAGCCCGACCACGAGCTGGCTGCGCTTGCGCTCGACCGCGTCCGCGAGCCGGTCGGCGAAGGTCGCGGTGGCGACAGAGGCCATGGGCCAAGACTAGGCAGCCAGCCGGACCTCCGCCAGAGACAGCACGCGCAGCTCCGGCGGCGGCCGGCGCAGGAACGAGCCGATCAGGAGCAGCTCGTCGGCATCCGCCGCGCCGAGTGACAGCTCGGCGCGCGCGGCGGCAGCGAGACCCGCTTCGGCCTCCGTCCGGCCGGCCTCGCCCGGCAGCAGCGTTCGCGCCGCCGCGACGCGGCCGCCGGAGACGACATACATCCGCTGGAAGCCGTCCTCGGCTGCCGGCACGAGCAGGCAGAGCTCGAGCGAGCGCAGCCGATCGAGCTCCGCGAACGACTCGCCGACCTCCTCGAGCGCGACGATCCGGTCGCGCAGTCGCGCGGCGTCCTCGAAGCGGAGCTCGGCCGAGAGACGCCGCAGCTTCGCCCGCAGCGCCGGCAGCGCGGCCGCGGGCTCGCCGTCCCAGTCGCCGAGCGCTCGGGCCGCAGCCTGGGCGCGCCGGCGGCTCTTGAGCGGGCCGAACTGCCCGGGCGTGTCGGTGACGCACCAGCCGGCGCCGCGACGGCGCAGGTAGACGTAGCGATCGGGACGGGCGCTGCGCGCGTTCGCCGGCGGCCGCAGCTCGCGGAGCAGCCGCAGCTCCTCGAGCCCCGCTTCGAGCTCCGAGCCGAGAACACGCCACTCGACCCGCTCGAGCGCCCCGAGCGCCGCCTCGACCGCAGGCCGCTGGCGCTCGGTGCGGAAGTACGAGCGCAGCCGCGCGCGCAGGTCGCGGGCGCGGCCGACGTAGAGCACCTGCTCGTTCCGGTCGCGGAAGAGGTAGACACCTGGGCGCGGCGGCGCTCCGGCGACCAGCGACCGCTTCCCGGCAAGCCGGCGCGCCCGCGGCGCGGAGAGGTCGACGAGCTGCGCGACCGTTTCGGCACCGCGCTCCTGCGCAAGGCCGATCAGCGCGATCAGGATCTCGGCCGTCGCCTCCGAGTCGGCGAGCGCCCGGTGGCACGGACGGGTCGCCGTTCCGAAGAAGTAGGCGAGCGAGGCCAGGCCGACGCGCTTCTGGCGGCCGTCGAGCAGCCGGCGCGCGAGCCAGACCGTGTCGACGACCGGCGACGCCACCCGCCGGCCCGTCAGCCGCTCGACCTCACGGTCGAGGAAGCCCATGTCGAAGCGGGCGTTGTGGGCGACGAGCACGGCGTCGCCGGCGAACTCGAGGAAGCGGCGCACGGCGAGCTCGACCGGCGGCGCACCTCGCAGCGCGCGCGGGTCGATCCCCGTCAGCGCCGCGATCGGGGCCGGGAGTGGCCTGCGAGGGTTGACGAGCGTTTCGAAGCGCTCCTCCAACTCGAGCCCGCGCACGCGGACGGCGCCGATCTCGCAGATCGCGGCAGAGCCGGGCGAGAGACCCGTCGTCTCGAGGTCGAAGACGACGTAGGTGGCGTCCTCCAGGGCGACTGCGACCCCGGGGGGCGCCGCGAGGCCGACGCTCGCGCCGCGCCAGGTGAGGCGTGCGTCGCCGTCGACGACGTCGGCGAGGAGCGAACGCGCCAGCCCCGCGGGAACGTGCTGAAGCGCGTAGAGCGCCCGCGCCGCGTCCTCGGCCGGCACCGGCCCGTGCCTCGCCTCGACGAGCTCCACGAGCCGGTCGGCCGCGTCGAACGAGAGCTGCATACGAGCAGCCTAGGCGAACATATGTTCGCCTACAACGGCAAAGAGAAGGCCGCGACGCCTGCGCGGCCTTCTCGACTCTCGAACGAAGGTGCGGGTTAGCCTCCCTTGACCGCGGCCTTCAGCTGGCTGCCGGCCGAGAACTTCGGCACGGTTGCCGCCGGGATCTGCACCTTCTGGCTCGGATTGCGGGGATTGACGCCCTCGCGCGCGGCGCGATCGCTCGTCGAGAACTTGCCGAAGCCGGTGAAGGTGATCGTGTCGCGCTTCTTGAGCGCGTCGGTCACCGTGTCGAGGACCGCGTCCACCGCGGCACCGGCATCGCGGCGGGACAGATTCGCCCTGGACGCGACCGCGTCAACGAACTCCTGCTTTGTCACTTGCGACTCCTTTGGTTCGTGGGACGTACGGAAACCCGCGGGCACCCTAACAGCACAATCGGACTGCCTCAACGGTTACGTGGCTCAACCATGCGGATTCTCAGCGGTGTTGGCGGCCGGGAGCAGCTCTCCTGCCCGGTAGAGAGAGCGCAGACGAACGCCGAGACGGGCCAACTCGTCGGCCCCGCCCTCCTCGCGATCGACGACGCAGATCGCGTTTCGGACGACGAGTCCGGCCTCGCGCAGCGCGGCAACCGCCTCCGCGAGCGCGCCGCCGGAGGTGACGACGTCCTCGATCAGGCAGACGATCTCGCCCTCCTCGAACGGCCCTTCGAGCCGGTTCGCGGTGCCGTACTCCTTCGCCGTGTCGCGGACGATCACAAACGGGAGCCCGGACGCGAGCGAGGCGGAAGCGGCGAGCGCGACCGCGCCGAGGGCGGGACCGGCCAGGCGCACAGCCTCGGGCTCGTGCTCGTGCGCGGCGGCGGCGAGGCGCTCGCCGAGCGGGCCGAGCAGCTCGGGTCTCGTCTCGAAGCGGTACTTGTCGAGGTAGTAGCTCGAGCGCCGCCCGGAGCGGAGAAGGAAGTCGCCCTCGAGCAGCGCGTGCTCGCGCAGCTGTGCGCCGAGCTCGTCCACTAGAGGGCGCGGCGCGCCAACGCGAGCAGCGGTTGCGCGTCAGGGGCGTCGTCGGCGAGCGTGACCGACGAGCCGTCGTCGAAGTGGAGCTGGACGCGCTCCCGGCCGGCCTCGCGACGGCGTCTCAGGTAGAGCGGGCCCCCGACGAGCACGGCGAGGCCGAGCAGCTTACGCATCGGCCGTCTCGGTCTTCTTCGCCCTCCGGCTCCTCGGCTTCGGCTTCTTCTGCTCGGCCTCGGCGGCCGCACGGAGGCAGGTGCGAAGGTCGTAGAGGACGAGCCCCGAGGAAGGGGCGGCACTCGTCCGCGCGACGATGGCGAGGCCGCCCTCGCGCGCGACGAAGATGCTGCCCTCCCGCAGCGCCGCCTCGAGCTGGAGCACCGTGCGGACGCTCGTGCCGAAGCGCGACGTTGCCGCCTCGAGCAGGGCGAGCCCGGCAACGGCGAGCCGCTCCGTGCCCGGCTCTTCGGCGATCGTCGAGGCGAGCACGGCGCCTTCGGCGTCGACGACGACGGCGGCCTCGACCTGCGAGGAGATCTCCGTCAGGTCGGCGAGGGCGGACGCAACATCCACGGGCCAGACGATACTGCCGACGTGCGTCGCCCGTTTGCGCAACCCATCGCCAAGTTCTTCGCCGATCGCGGCCCGCACCTCGCGGCGATGATCGCCTACTTCGGCCTCCTCTCATCCGTCTCGTTGATCTTCCTTGCGCTCGCGCTGCTCGGGTTCACCGGACGGGCCGAGGAGTCGAGCTACCTCGTCCGCGAGCTTCAGCACCTCTTTCCGTCGCAGTCGATCACGGACATCGTGCGGGTGGTGGAGGCGATCACCTCGAATGCGACCACGCTGGGGCTGATCGGCGGGGCCTTCCTGCTCTGGACGTCGCTCTCGCTCTTCAGCGTGCTCGAGTCGGCCTTCAACATCGTCTACGCGCGGCCGAACCGCTCCTTCCTGCGCGGCAAGTTCCTCGCGACGCTGTTCATGGCCGGCTCGCTGATCATCCTCTCCGCGGCGCTCGTCCTCGGCTCGTTCGGCTACGACCTGATGCAGCGCTTCACTCCGGACGTGATCGACAACGCGGTCGTCGCCTACGGGCTCTCCGTGCTGATCTCGACGTTGGCCGTGTTCATCTTCCTCGTCGCCGCGTACGAGCGGCTGACGAACGTCAGGCTGACGCTGCGCGAGGTCTGGCCGGGAGCCGCGCTCGCCGCCGTGCTCCTGCAGGCGACGTTCCAGGTGCTTCCGATCTTCGTCCGTGTCTCGCACGAGGTGGTCGCCGTGCAGGCGCTCGGCGCCTCCGCGCTGCTGCTCGTGTGGATCTACGTGATGGCGAACGTGATCGTCTTCGGCGCCGAGGTGAACTGGTGGTACGGGCGCCGCGACGACGAGGAGGTCGCCGGGCTCGCCTAGCTAGTAACAGACTGTTACTAGGGCGGCGGCGGCGCGGGCGCGGTGTGAGTGCTCCCGCTTCCAGGCGTCGCCGAGCTGGGCCACCGTCTGGTCCTCGCCGGCCGGAACGAAGATCGGGTCGTAGCCGAAGCCCTCGTCGCCGCGGCGCTCGGTCGCGATCGTGCCCTCCAGGATCCCGGTGCCGCGCCGCTCGTCCCCGCCGGGGTCGAGCGCGACGAGCTCGCAGACGTAGCGGCCGCGCCGATCGACGACTCCGTCGAGCTCCTCGAGCAATTGCGCGACGCCGTCCGCGGCCCAGCGCGCCGACGCGATTCCCGGCCGGCCGCCCAGGGCGGCGACCTCGATCCCAGAGTCCTCGCCGAGCACCCAGTCCTCCGGAGCGGCCGCCTCCCGCCCGAACGCGGCCTTGGCGCGGGCGTTCTCGTAGTAGGTGGCCCCGTCCTCGGGCGGGTATTCGTGGTCGGTCTCGACCAGCTCGAGCTCCCAGCCCGGCAGGGCGGCCCGCAGCTCCTCCAGCTTGTGCGGGTTCCCCGACGCTAGCCGGGCCCTCACGGCCGCCACTGCACGCGCTCGACGTCGTCGAGCTTGTTGACCTCCTCGGCCACTCGTGCGGACTCCGCCCGACGTGAGGCGCGCAGCGTCACGTCGACCGTGCGCTCGTCGCCGAACTCGACCTGACTGATCAGGCCGCCGTGCTCCTCGATCGCGCCCAGCACCCGGGACGCCTCGCCGTCGGGGACGAGCTGGATCGCCAGCTCTGCCTCCTCCGGCCGCACGCGGGCGACGAGCCGGGTCGAGATCAGCTTCAGCGGGCCGAGCGAGATCAGGACGAGCAGCGCCGCGCCGACGCCGACCGCGTAGTAACCGGTGCCGGCGGCCATGCCGATCGCGGCCACGACCCAGAGCGTCGCTGCCGTGGTCAGGCCACGAACGGAGATGCCCCGGACGATGATCGCGCCGGCGCCGAGGAAGCCGATGCCGGTCACGATCTGTGCCGCGATCCGCGTCGGGTCGAAGACGACGCCGGACGCGGTCGAGAAGGTCCAGTCCGTCCAGGCGTAGGCGGAGACGAGCGTGAAGACGCACGCGCCGAGCGAGACGAGCAGGTGCGTCCGGAAGCCGGCCTCGTGGTCGCGCAGCTCGCGCTCGAGCCCGATCGCGCCGCCGAGCCCGGCGGCGACGAGCAGCCGCAGTAGCGCCTCCGCGGTGGAGAGCTCAGGCAACGCGCTCCACTGCGACGGCCTCGTCCTGCGCGGCCATGATCTCTTCGATCCCCGCGGCGCCGAGATCGATCATCAGGTCGAGCTCCTCGCGCGTGAACGGCTCCCGCTCCGCGGTCGCCTGCACCTCGACGAGGCGTCCGTCGGCGGTCATGACCACGTTCATGTCCGTCTCCGCGCTCGAGTCCTCGGAGTAGTCGAGGTCGAGCAGCGGCCGTCCATCGACGATGCCGACCGAAACGGCGGCGATCTGACCGGTGAGCGCCTTCGAGAGCCCGAAGCGGTCGAGCGCGCGGGACGCGGCGACGTGGGCGCCCGAGATCGCGGCGCAGCGCGTGCCGCCGTCGGCCTGGATCACGTCGCAGTCGAGCCAGAGCGTCCGCTCGCCGAGCGCCTGGAAGTCGCACACGGACCGGAGCGCGCGGCCGATCAGCCGCTGGATCTCGACCGTTCGGCCGCCCTGCTTCCCCTTCGCCGCCTCGCGCGCGACCCGTTCGCCGGTGGACGCGGGCAGCAGCGAGTACTCGGCGGTCATCCAGCCGCGGCCGGAGCGCGAGAGCCAGCGCGGCACGCCCTCCTCGACCATCGCCGTGCAGAGCACGCGCGTCTTCCCCTGCGAGTAGAGGACGGAGCCGTGCGCGAGCTCGACGAAGTCGGGGATCAGGTCGAGCGGGCGAAGCTCGTCGTCCCGCTGCCGTCCGTCGTTGCGGCTCATGCGGCCGCCTCGAGGGTCGCGATCTCCACGTGCTCGACCTCCTCGATCGGGAGCTGCAGGAAGCGCCGGCCCATCGCGCGGAACGCGGCCGTGTCGCCGGTGGTCAGGAAGCTGTAAGCGCCCTCCCGCGCGGGGGCGTTCTCGATCCGCTTGCGCGCCAGCGTCTCGGCGACCTCGCGCGCGGTCTCGTCCGCGGAAAAGACGAGCGTGACCTCGCGGCCGAAAACGCGTTGCAGGATCGGCCGGATCAGCGGGTAGTGCGTGCAGCCGAGGATGACCGTGTCGACCCCTGCCTGCTTCAGCGGCGCGGCGTACTCGCGCACAGCGGCGGCGGTTTCTTCGGCGAACGGGTCGTCGCCCTCGATCAGGGGCACGAGGAGCGGGCAGGCGACCGCGAGCACGCTCGCGCCGGCGTCGAGCGAGCGGACGAGCTCCTCGTAGCGGCCGCTCGAGACGGTCGCCTGGGTCGCGAGCAGCCCGATCCGCCGATTGCGCGTGGCCTGCACGGCGGCGTGCGCCTCGGGCGCGATCACGCCGACGACGGGGACGCGCAACTCGGTCTGGAGCTCGGGCAGCGCCGCCGCGGTCGCGGAGTTGCACGCGACGACGACGAGCTTGACGCCGCGCGCCTCCAGGAACGAGCCGATCTCGTGCGCGAAGCGTCGCAGCTCGTCCAGCGGCCGCGGCCCGTAGGGCAGGCGGGCGCCGTCGCCGAGATAGAGGAAGTCCTCGTGCGGCAGCGTCACCAGGCACTCGTGCAGCACCGTCAGGCCGCCGACGCCCGAGTCGAACACGCCGATCGGCCGCTCGTCCATCTGCGGGATTGTAGGGAGGGGCCAAGCTGGTCGTCTGGTCGGCTACCGTCCCACCGTGCTCCGCGCCCTCCTCGTCGCTCTCGCGGCGCTCGCATTCGCCTCGCCTGCCTCCGCCTTCTCGAAGGAGGACGGGATGCAGACGATGGACGACGGCGTCCCGATCGCCTTCACCCGCTACACGCCCGACGGCGCCGCACCGGCCGCCGGGCGGCCCGGCGTGATGGTGCTGCATGGGCTGGCCGGCAACCGAGGCTCGGTCGACGCGATCGCATCCGCGTTCGCGAACGCCGGTTATTCGGTGCTCGCCTACGACGCGCGCGGCCACGGCACCTCCGGCGGCGAGATCACGCTCGCCGGCCCGCGCGAGGTGGCCGACCTGCGCGCGCTCCGCAACGCCTTTGCCGCCCGGCCCGAGGTCAGCGACACCATCGGTGCCTGGGGGATCTCCTACGGCGGCGGCCAGATCTGGAACGCGCTGGCCGCGGGCGTCCCGTTCGCAGCCGTCGAGGTCGTCGAAACGTGGACGTCGCTCTACCAGGCGCTCTGGTCGCAGGATCTCGCCCGCTCCGGAATCGTTGCCGGCTTCGCCGCGTCGATCGCCGCGCGCTCGCCGCTCGTCGCCGGTATCCGCGACGACGCCGTGCAGAGCAAGAACCTCGCCACGGTCAGGGCGCTCACAGCCGCTCGATCGGTCGTTCCGCGGGCGGGTGGCCTCCGTTCGATCGACACGCCCGTGTACCTCTTCCAAGGGCGGGTCGACTTCGCGTTCGACATCACGCAGGCGACGCAGGCGTTCGCGGGCCTCGGCGGGCCGAGGAAGCTCTACGTCGGCAACTTCGGGCACACGCCCTCGACCTTCCCCGGCCCGGACGGCCAATACGTGCTCGCGCAAGGCGTGGCCTGGTTCGACCGGCACCTGAAAGGGACGACGAACGGCGTCGACGCGGCCAAGGTCGTGATCGCCAAGCAGGGATCGGCGACGGGGCGCGTCAGCCTCGGGGTGATGCCAAAGCCGACGCTGACCTCGTACGTGCTCCCCGGCAGATCGGTCGCCCGCGACAGCGCGCTCGTCTCCCGCCGCACGCCGCCCCTGAAGCAGGCGGTCGAGACGTGGGGCATGGGCACCGTTCACGTCGAGCTGCCGAAGCTCGCCAGCTACCCGCGCCTCGTCGTGACCGTCCTTGCCGGTAACCGCGTCGTCAGCCACGGCGGCCTCAAGCCGCGCCGCGGCCGCAACGTCGTCAAGCTCGCGAACTACTGCGTCTACGTCCCGAAGGGGACACGGCTGCGTGTCACGGTCGGGGCGTCCTCGCCGGCAGGACAGATCGCCTACCTCGGCTTCGCCGGGAGCGGCTCGGCGACGATCGGGAAGGTCACCCTCCGGCTCGCGACACTGGCACGACCGATTTCGGAATGAAGCGAACGGCACTGCTCGTCGCGCTCGTGCTCGCGTCCACGGCCGGCGCTGCCTCGACCGCCGACCCCGGCGTCAGCTCCAAGCGGATCCTGATCGGCGGCACCGTGCCGCTCTCCGGCGAGGCGGCCGCGTTCGGCTCGGTCGGCCCGGGCGCGAAGGCGTACTTCGACTACGTCAACTCGAAGGGCGGAGTCAATGGACGGAAGGTCGAGTACCGCTACTACAACGACGAGTACAACCCGGTGCAGACCGTCCAGCTGACCCGGAAGCTCGTCGAGCAGGACAAGGTCTTCGCGGTCTTCAACTCGGTCGGGACTGCCAACAACGCGGCGATCCAGCCGTACCTGAATCAGCGTAGGGTGCCTCAGCTCTTCGTCGGCGACGGCTCCCAGGCCTCGTCGCAGCCCTCTCGCTACCCGTGGACGATGGGCTTCCTCCAGAGCTACGTCGGCGAAGGCGCCGTCTACGGCCGTCACCTCGCCGCGACCCGCAAGACCGCCAAGATCGCCGTCCTCTACGAGAAGACGCCGCTCGGCACCGACATGACGAAAGGGCTCGAGCGCTGGATTCTGGGCAAGGGCCCTCAGGTCGTCGCCAAGCAGAGCTACGAGCTCACCGACACAGACATTTCCGCCCAGATCGCGCAGCTAAAGAGCTCGGGCGCCGACACGCTGATGATCTTCGCGACGCCGAAGTTCGCGATCCAGGGCTTCGCGTCAGCGCACCGGCTCGGCTGGAAGCCGCGGGTCTACGTCGCCTCGATCTCGATCGAGCCGAACATCATGGCGATCGCCAGGCTGAACGCGCCCGAGCTGACCAGGGGCGCTCTCTCGGTCGCGTTCGTGAAGAATCCGAACGACCCGATCTGGCGCAAGGACCGCGCCGTCGCGCTCTACCGGACGATCATGAAGCGGCACCACCCGCGCGGGAAGCCGGGCGACGTCTACAACTGGTACGGGATGACCGTCGCGTGGACGATGGTCGAGACCCTGAAGCGGGCCGGGAAGACGCCGACACGGGCGAGCCTGCTCCGTAGCGCACAGAATCTTAACCTCACCGGCAACCCGTTCCTCCTGCCCGGTATCGCGCTCAAAACCACGAGAACCCGCTATTTCCCGCTCGATCGGGTCTATCTCTACCGGTACGACAACCGGCAGTGGGTGAAGGCGAGTTCCCTTGTCGACGCCCGCGGGTAGCTTTGTCCAGCACCGCCACAAACGACTTGGGGAGAACCAACACTATGAGCAAGACCATCCGCATGCTTCTGCTCGGCCTCGTGGGCGCGTTCGCGCTCTCGAGCGCCGGCACAGCGCTCGCGGCCTACACGTCACCGTCGTTACGGGTGACTGACGACCGCACTTCGACCACAATTCGCTACACCGTCAGCTCCACCGACGACCCGACCGCGAAGCTGACGTTCTACGCACCGACCGCGTACTCGGCGTCGCTGGGCCAGCCCGCCGGCACGACGCTCGGTACGGTCACCGCGCAGGGAACAGCCGCCGACCTCGGGGGCGCGCTGCTGCCGCTGACCGGCACCGTCCAGGTGCGGGCCGCGAACGGCACGTACCTCTCGGGCACGACGCAGGTTCCGATCGCCGCTGCCGCGCAGCAGTGCACGGGCACGCCGACGCACACCGCGTTCTGGGTCCTGATCCTGCAGGCCGCCGGCCAGACGCTCGAGCTGCCGGTCTTCGTCGACTCGCCGGCCGCGCCGCCGGCTCCGGGAGCCTCGACGAGCGCATTCGCGACGGCGTCGATCCAGGCCTGCCTGCCGCCGCCCGACGTGCCGACGGGGACTCCCGGCCGCGCGACCTTCGGCTTCAAGCTGACGCAGGTCGATTTCAAGGTCAACAACGTCTTCACGAGCCCCGGCACCGGCCAGCCTCGCTGGCGCGTGCTCGCCACTCCGTACACGCCCAACGCCGGCCGGCCGAACGCGGCGGGCTCGGTCGAAGCGCAGTCCGTGATCGCGTTCCCGCGTACGGTCTCGCTCCGCAGGCCGACGCTGAAGACATCGAAGGGCGTCGCGACGCTGACGCTCGGCGGTGCCGCACGGCTGCCGGCCGGAGCCGCTTCGGCGATCAGGCTCTACCGCGGTAAGTCCGCCGCCGGGCTGAGCCCGTCGGTGAGGCTGACGAAGACGGGCGCCGGCTTCCGCGGCACGCTGCGGATCAGGCAGACGGCCACGCGGCAGATCGTCTTCCTCCAGGCGAGGG
>DATMEO010000116.1:0-16874 GCA_035556515.1 Gaiellaceae bacterium | reverse complement strand
CCCGTTCGCGCCCGTCACGAGCACGAGCCCCGGCTCGAGCGCGAGCTCCAGTCGCTCGTAGGAACGGAAGTTGCGGAGCGTGACGTTCCGGACGATCAGGCTCGGGTTTCTCTGACCATCTACCCCGCCAGCCTGATCGGCATGATCAGGTAGGTGAAGTCGCCGGCCGCATCCTCGAGGATCGCGGGCCGGAGCGGGTTGATCAGTTTCAGGTGCACGTCGTCGCCGACGATCGAATCGACGCCGTCGCGGAGGAACTCGGCGTTGAAGCCGATCACGAACTCCTCGCCCGTGTAGGCGGCCGGCATCGTCTCCTGGGTCTCACCGACGTCCTGGGTCTGGGCGGAGACGGTCAGCTCTCCTTCGGCCAGGCGCAGCCGCAGCGGCGAGTTGCGCAGCGCGAGCACGGACGCACGGCGGACGACGTCGGCGAGCTCGGACTTCGGCAGCGTCAGCTCGACCTCGAACGTCTCCGGCAGCAGCTGGCGGTAATTCGGGAATTGGCCGTCGATGCGGCGGGTCGTCAGCCAGGCGTCGGCGGCGTCGCTCGCACCGGTCCCGAAGACGACGTGGTTCTCGTGGACGCCGAGCTCGACGGTGTCGCCGGTCGCGAGCCGCGACAGCTCCGTGAGCGCGCGCGCGGGAATGATCGCCTCGAGCTCGGGAGCGGCCTCGCCGAGCTCCGTCTCCTTGACCGAGAGCCGGTACGAGTCGGTCGCGACCATGACGAGCTTCCCGGCCTCGAAGCGGACGAGGATCCCGGTCAGCACCGGGCGCGACTCGTCGCGGGAGGCGGAGCGAGCGACACGATCGACGGTCTCGAGCAGCGCCTCGCGGTCGATCGAGTGCAGCTGCGCGTCGACGGCCGGCAGGCGCGGGAAGTCCTCGGCGTTGAAGACGTGCAGGCGCGAGTTGTAGGAACCGGAGACGATCTGCACCGTCCCCTCCTCGGGCCGGTACTCGATCGTGACGTCGCTCTCGGGGAGCAGGCGCGCGAGCTCGACGAGCGGCTTGCCGGGGATGACGACGGCGCCGTCTCCCTCGACCTGCGCCTCGAGCGTCGTCCGCAGCGACAGCTCCATGTCGGTGGCGGCAAGCGTCAGCGTCTCGCCGTCGGCGCGGAGCAGGATTCCGGAGAGCACCTGGACGGTGCCGCGGGTCGAGACGGCGCGCGAGACGACGCCCAGCTTGGCGACGAGCTCGTCGCGGGCGACGCTGATCTTCATCCCTGTGCCAGTTCCAGTGCCGGTCGCCATCCCCGCCATCGTCTCATCTCCGGCCACATCGTCGCGGAGGCCGGGTCCCGCCGTCTCTGTCTCCATAGTTCTTTAAATCCTCTCGTAGAAGTCGTAGGGAGTGTGGACGAGGGGGAAGACGGAGCGAAACGGCTCCCCAAGCGGGATTGCCCAGTGGAGGAAACCCGTGGAGAAAACGCGGGTATCAACAGGGTGGATCGTGTTTCGGCAGGTTCCCACAGAAATCACCCGGCTTGTTTGATCCGTGCCGTCAGTTCCTGCACAAGGTTGTACACAGTGCGGTCCTCGCGAATCATCCCTTCGATCTTCGCGTTCGCGTGCATCACCGTGGTGTGGTCGCGGCCGCCGAACTCCTTGCCGATCTTCGGCAGCGACGAGTCGGTCAGCGCGCGCGAGAGGTACATCGCGACCTGGCGCGGATAGGCGATCGATTGCGATCGCTTGGCGCTGCAGAGCTCGTTTACGGTCATACCGAACCGTTCGGAGACGGTCTCCTGGATCCGGCGGATCGAGATCTCGACGGACTGTCCCTGCGGGAAGACGTCCTTGAGGACGTCCTCGGCGAGCTCGACCGTCATCGGCCGGCCGGTGAGCGAGGAGAAGGCGACGACGCGCGTGAGCGCGCCCTCGAGCTCGCGAATGTTGGTCGTCACCCGCTCGGCGACGTAGGTGAGCACGTCCGGGTCGGGCACGTGGATCCGGTCCGTCTTCTCCTTCTTGCGCAGGATCGCGATCCGCGTCTCGAGATCCGGCGGCTGGATGTCCGTGATCAGCCCCCACTCGAAGCGCGAGCGCAGGCGCTCTTCCAGGGTCGCGATCTCCTTCGGCGGCCGGTCGGACGAGATCACGATCTGCCGGCCGGCCTCGTAGAGCGAGTTGAAGGTATGGAAGAACTCCTCCTGGATCCGCTCCTTGCCCTCGAAGAACTGGACGTCGTCGACGAGGAGGACGTCGTAGGTGCGGTAGCGCTGCTTGAAGCCCTCGATCCGCTTGTCGCGGAGCGAGTTGATGAAGTCGTTCATGAATGTCTCGCTGGTGACGTAGCGCGCGGTCAGCCCGTTGCCGTGCTCGCCGACGTACTGGCCGACCGCCTGCAGCAGGTGCGTCTTGCCGAGGCCGGTGCCGCCATAGATGAAGAGCGGGTTGTAGGCCTGGGCCGGCGCCTCCGCGACCGCGAGCGCGGCGGCGTGGGCGAACCGGTTCGAGGAGCCGATCACGAACAGGTCGAAGGTGTACTTGAGGCTCATCGAGCCGCTTGCGGCCGGCTCGGGCGCGCGCAGCCGGACGGGCTGCTCGAGCGCAAGACCGTCCGGGCCCTGCTCGGCGGCGGCCTCGTCGCGGACGCTCAGGTGGATCCGGCGCTCGTGACCGGTCGCGTCCTTGACGGCGGCCCGGATCAGACCGAGGAAGTGGCCCTCGATCCACTCCCGGGTGAAGTCGTTCGGGACGGAGAGGGTGAAGGCGTCGTCGGTGAGCGCGATTCCCTCCGCGCTGCCGAACCAGCTCTCGAACGTCGCCTCGTTGAGCGCCCCCTTGAGCCGACTCGACACCTCTTCCCACAGGTTCCCTGCAGTCAGCTCGATTTGGTGCTCCACGCCGCGGCCGGCTCCTTCACATGGGGGTCAGGAAGCGGCGAGCATAGCAGCGTCTCGGAGTGCTCTCAACACGCCGGTAGAGGGTAAAACGATGCAATTTGCAGGTATTTTGCGGCGTCCACATTTCTATCCACAGCTGTGGAAAGCGTGTGGGCGGCGGCCGTGCGCGGTGCCCGTTTGCGGGTCTTTTCCCGGACCCACGCCGTCTGTGGATAACCGCTTTGGAGTGCCTCGTCTATACTTCCGCTCCCCGCCGTCCCGGCGGCTCTCTTCTTTTCGATCCGGAGTCACTCTCTTGAAGCGCACCTACCAGCCCAACGTCCGGCGCCGCAAGCGCAAGCACGGCTTCCGCGCGCGGATGGCGACCCGCGCCGGGCAGGCGATCCTCAAGCGCCGCCGCGCCAAGGGCCGCAAGCGGCTCTCCGCCTGAGCCCGCCCGACGAGTCTCGCCCCGACTATTCTCGCACCGTGCAGCGCCGCCACCGCCTGTCCCGCTCGCGGGACTTCGACGCCGTCTACCGCAGCGGCCGCTCCGCCTCGACGCGGTTCCTCGTCCTCTACTGGTTCCCGCGTGCGGAGGCCGACGACACGGACGTGCCGCGGCTCGGTCTGGCCGTGCCGAAGTCGGTCGGGAACGCGGTCGTGCGCAACCGGGTCAAGCGCCAGCTGCGCGAGATCTGGACCGAATTGGCCGGCCGTGCGCGCCCGGGCCACGACTACGTGCTCGTCGCCCGTCCCGGGCTGGCGGAGCCGGCGGACACGCGCGGGCACGAGTGGCTCGCCGAGCGCGTGACCGAGGTGCTCGACAAGGCCGCGGCGTGAGGCATTTCGGGATCGGATTGGTGTACTCCTGGCGTTACACCTTCGGGCTGCTGACGCCGCCGAACACCTGCAAGTTCCACCCGAGCTGCTCCCAGTACGCGCTCGACGCGCTGCGTGCGCACGGGCTCGTGAAGGGGTCGGCCAAGGCCGGCTGGCGGCTGCTCCGCTGCAACCCGTGGAGCCAAGGTGGAGTCGATCCGGCGTGATCGTCGCCGGCATCCTCACTCCGCTCGAGGACCTGCTGACGTGGGTGCTCACCAACCTGCACGACACGGTCGGGCTCACCTGGGCCTGGTCGATCGTCGCCCTCGTCGTGATCGTGCGGATCCTGCTCGTGCCGCTGACCGTGCGCCAGATCCACTCGATGCAGAACCTGCAGGCGCACGCGCCGGAGATGAAGGCAATTCAGCAGAAGTACAAGCACGACAAGCAGAAGATGAACCAGGAGATGATGGCGTTCTACAAGGAGAACCAGATCAATCCGGCCTCCTCGTGCCTGCCGATCCTGGCGCAGTTCCCGATCTTCATCGGCCTCTTCTTTGTGCTCCGCGACTTCGAGGACGAGATCCTCCCCAAGTTCCCCGACGCCGACCTCGACTGGCTGAACCTGATCAACATCACCGAGGACACGAAGGTGGGCTGGGGCCCGCTGCTGATCGTCCTCTACGCGGCCAGCCAACTGACCTCGTCGTACCTGATGTCGCAGAACATGCAGCCGGCCCAGCGCGCGATGCTGCTGATCCTGCCGATCGCGTTCATCCCGTTCGTGCTCAACTTCCCGTCCGGGCTGATGCTCTACTGGCTGACGACGAACCTGTGGACGACCGGCCAGGGCCTGATCACGAGGCGCCTGACTCCGAAGCCGCAGCCGCCACCGAAGAAGAGCTCGCGGACGCCGCCGAAGGCGGAGGTGCAAGCAGCCGCGGCAGAGAAGCAAGCGGTGGAGAAGAAGCCGGCCGCCACACCGCCGCGCGTGCGCAAGGTGAAGCGAAAGAAGGGCGGCTCGCGGCGATGAACGAGATCGACGTCGAGATGACCGGCGAGACGGTCGGGGAGGCGAAATGGGCCGCGCTGCGCGAGCTCGAGCGGATGCGGCCCGGCCTCGACAAGGAGGCCGTCCGCTTCCAGGTGGTCAGCGAGGGCGAGCGGGGCCTGCTCGGCGTCGGCTACGAGCCGGCACGCGTGATCGCCTCCGTCGACGAGGGCTCCGCGCCCGCCCGCGAGCCGCACGCACCGACGAGCCGTGACGGCGAGAGCGCCGACGCTGCCCGGCTACGCGAGGTCGTCGAGCGGGTCGCCTACGAGATCGGCGTGCGCTGCACGGTCGAGATCGAGGAGACGGACGACGAGATCCGCGTCGTCTGCGAGGGCGACGAGCTCGGGATGCTGATCGGGCGCCACGGGCAGACGATCGACGCGATCCAGTACCTCGCGAACGCGATCGTCTTCCGCGGACGCTACGAGGAGCGCAAGCCGCTGATCGTCGATGCGGCCGGCTATCGCGACCGGCGCCAGGCGACCCTCGACGCACTGGCGGTGCGAATGGCCGAGCAGGCCAGCGCGACCGGCCAGCGGGTCGAGCTCGAGCCGATGACCGCGGTCGAGCGGAAGATCGTCCACGAGAAGCTGAAGGACGACCCCGAGGTCGAGACGGCCAGCGAGGGCACCGAGCCGAACCGGTTCGTCGTCATCTTCCCGCGCAACCTCGCTGTCTGACGTTCTCGACCGCTGGCTCGCCGGGGTGCTGGCGACACCCGGCCTGACCGCGCTGAAGGATCCGGCCGAGGCGCGCCGCGTCCTGCTCGACGACGCCCTCGCCGGCCTCGAGCTCGTGCAGCGCTTCGACGGCCCGATCGTCGACGTCGGCAGCGGCGGCGGCACGCCCGGAATCCCGCTCGCGGCAGCGCTACCGGACCGCGAGGTGACCTTGCTCGAAGCGGAGCGGCGCAAGACCGAGTTCCTCGAGCGCTGGACGGACGAGCTGCCGAACCTGCGCGTCGTCTGGGGCCGCGCCGAGAGCCAAGCAACAGACTGTTACAAGGTCGCGGTGGCGAAGGCGCTCGCGCGGCCTCCCGTGGCGGCCGAGTGGTGCCTGCCGCTTGTCGAGGAAGGCGGCGGGGTCGTGCTCTGGGTCGGCCCGTCCGCGGACGCCGATGCAGTAGCGCTCGTTGCAGGGAGGATTGCCGGCGAGCTCGAGGCAGCGCTGCCGGGGTTCCTCGTGCTGCGAAAGACCGGCCCGACACCCGCAGGCTTCCCACGGCGGGCGGGGATGGCGAAGAAGCGCCCGCTCGCCTGACCGCCTAGCAACAGTCTGTTACTTGGCCGGCTGTGCGTTCCGGAGTCGGATGCCGCTGTACTCCAGCGTCGAGCTTGCGACCTGCCGCCACAACGGCCAGATGCTTGGAAGGAAACGAAGCTCGATCAGCGCCTCTGCGTGGAGCTCGAGCAGGTCGCCGAGCTCGACGAGCTCGATCGGCTCGACCGGATCCCGACTGACCCAGAAGCCGTCGCCTTCGTGCTCGAACGGTTCTTCGGGTAGCCGATACGCGACGACACGGGCAGAGCGCATGCGTTCGAACCAGACGGTTTCGGCCGCGTGTACCTGCATCGAGCCCTGGAGGAGGGCCGCGTCGTCGGCGCTCGTGTGCTCTCCGGGCCAGAAGCAGGCCCGCGGACAGTCCCGCGGGAACCAGTAGAGAGGGAGGTGGCGCGTATCGACACTCCACACCAGCGGCTCACTGCGATCAGAGGTCTTCGCGACGTGGGGTGCAAAGCGTCGAATCGACGGGTCCTCGCTCACGTGCCAGAGCGCGTGCGGGCCCTCGTTCGCGTAAGGAGGAGTCGGGGCGCGCACGCGCCGAGGATAGTCCGAAGCCCTCTCTAGACTCGCTGTGTGGCCGGCACCATCTACGCGATCGCGAACCAGAAGGGCGGCGTCGGCAAGACGACGACGGCCGTCAACCTCGCCGCCTGCCTCGCCGAAGCCGGTGAGCGGGCGCTGCTCGTCGATCTCGACCCCCAGGCGAACGCGACCTCCGGGCTGGGAGAGAAGGCGAACGGCACGTCCAGCTACGACCTCTTGGACGGCGCCCCCGTTGCCGAGATCGCGAAGCCGACCCGGTTCGGCAACCTCGAGCTCGTGCCGGCGAAGCCCGCTCTCGCCGGCGCCGCCGTTGAGCTCTCCGACCATCCAGACGGTGAGCGGTATCTCCAGGGATCGCTGACGGGAGCCCGCGACCGCTATGGCTACGTCTTCCTCGACTGTCCCCCCTCCTACGGCCCGCTGACCGTGAACGCGCTCGCCGCCGCCGACCGCGTGATCGTGCCGGTGCAGGCCGAGTACTACGCGCTCGAAGGTTTGTCGCAGCTGCTCGGTTCGATCGAGCTCGTCAAGGCCCGGCTGAACCCGCGCCTCGGCATCGCCGGGATTCTCCTGACGATGGTCGACGGCCGCACGCGGCTCGCCGCCGAGGTCGAGGCCGAGGTGCGTCGCCACTTCGGCGACCTCGTCTTCACGACGACGGTGCCGCGCTCGGTCCGGCTGGCAGAGGCGCCGAGCCACGGTCTTCCCGCGATCGCGTACGACCCCCACTCCTCCGGGGCGGAGGCGTACTGGAAGGTGGCGATGGAGCTTGTCGAGCGCGCCTAGAAGGGGCCTCGGCCGCGGCCTCGAGGTCCTGATTGGCGGTGCCGAGAATGCGGGAACCCAGCTTGCGCACCTGCCGGTCGATGCGATCCACGCGAATCCGCGGCAGCCGCGGCGCCGGTTCGAGCCGGAGGCGACGACCGGGCTCGCCAGCTCGATCAAGCAGGAGGGCCTCCTCCAGCCGGTCGTCGTGCGGCCGCGGCCGGCCGGCGGCTACGAGCTGATCGCCGGCGAGCGCCGCTGGCGCGCCGCCCGTGAGGCCGGGATCGACACGCTGCCCGCGCTCGTGCGCGAGGCGGACGATCGCGACACGCTCCTGCTCGCTCTCGTCGAGAACGTTGCGCGCGAGCAGCTCTCGCCGGTCGAGGAGGCGCGGGCCTACGCTTCGCTCGTGGACGAGTTCGAGCTCTCGCTAGGCGACGTCGCCGAGCGCGTCGGCCGCTCGAAGTCGTCGGTCTCGAACCGGCTGCGACTGCTGGAGCTGCCGGAAGAGGTGCTCTGGATGGTCGCGCGCGGCGAGCTGACCGAGGGTCACGCCCGCGCTGTCCTCTCCCTTCCCGACCACGACGCGCGCAAGAAGCTTGCGAAGCGGATCGTGCGCGACGGGATGTCCGTACGCGCGGCGGAAAAGGCGGCCCAGGACGGCGGCGCCGCCCGCCGGCCCCGCTCCGCTCCGGCCGTCGATCCCGCGCTCGCGGAGCGCGCCCGCGGTGCGGCCGAGCGGCTCACCGGTCTGCCCGTGCGAGTCGGCGCCGGCAAGCTCGAGATCCACTTTGGCGAAGAGCTTCGGCTCGAAGAGCTCGTCGAAGTCCTCGAAAGTCTCTAGCTACAATCGGCCTCCGCGGGCGATTAGCTCAGTTGGTTAGAGCGCCGCTCTGATAAGGCGGAGGTCCCTGGTTCGAATCCAGGATCGCCCACCTTTGTCGCGCAAGATGGGGATCCGCAGAAGCGGATCCCCATCGCGCGAAGACCCCTAAAGGGCCGCTTCGCCGCTCGGCGCAATCCCAAAGCGGAGCGCTCAGTGAATGAGCTGCGTGCGGCGGACGTAGTCCTCGACCGCGAGCAGGAAGTTCGCATCGTTCGCGATCTCGGCGATCGTGCCCTTCGTGCTGTCGTCGAGGTCGTCGTCGTGGCGCAGGGTCGCGATGAACGGCGCGAGCGTGCCGGCCTGCGACATCGCCGCCATGCGGAGGCAGAGCCGCTTGGTGTGCTCGTCCTGCGTCACCGCTTCGAGCGACTCGATGTCGTGGAGCCAGAGGTCGACCATAGAAAGTCAACGTCACGTCAGGCGCTTGGGATACGGGCACTCGACTCAGGGATGTCGGTTCTGCTCGTGCTGCCGACAACAGTCAGAGGTGCCTGGCGGTGGCACTACTTGCGGACATGCGAATCGGTGAGCTCCTCGACTACGAGGGAACCCAGTACATCGTGCGCGGGCTCGACCCCATGGGCGTGCCCGAGCGCCGCGCGGACCTGGAGCACGTCGAGACCGGCGAGCGGATCCGGGTGCCGATCGCTGAGCTGGATGCCCAGGATTCGCCCTCGTAGACGGTGGCTACACTGAGCGAGAGGCCCTGTCGATGCGAGAGATGGTCATCTACGGCGTCAGCTTCGACATGGTCGGCAAGCAGCCGATCGTGCTGCTGAAGACGGCTGACGGCAACCGCTTCCTGCCGATCTGGATCGGGCATCCGGAAGCGGCCGCGATTCTCGTCAAGTTGCAGAACGCCGCCCCGGCCCGGCCGATGACGCACGACCTGCTCAACGACGTGGTCGGCCAGCTCGACGCAGAGGTGATCTCGATCGCAGTCACCGAGATGCGCGAGAACACCTACTACGCCCGGATCACGCTGCAGCGGAACGGCTCCGAGATCGAGGTCGATTCGCGGCCGTCGGACGCGATCGCGCTGGCCGTTCGCTCCGGCGCGAAGATCTATGTCGCCGACGAGGTGATCGAGGAGTCGGGCGTCGAGTTCGAGGGCGACGCCTCCGACGAGGAGATCGCGGCCGGCGCCGGTGTGCCACCGCTTGCCGACCTCGATCCGGACGAGTTCCGCGCCTTCCTGGACACCGTCTCGCCGGACGAGTTCGCGTCCGATCCGGACGAGAGCTAGCTCTCGTCGTTGCGCCCGACCTCGCGCTTCGTCAGGTCGAGCAGCTCGGTGTAGATCTCGCGGAGGCCCTCGACCGAGAGCGGCCCCCGGTTCGCGCGGGTCAGGTACTGCAGCATCCACTCCTCGCGCGCCGGGTCGAGGAAGTCGATCCCGCGCTCCTCCTTCACCCGCTTCAACCGCGCGACCAGCTTCAGCCGGGCGTTGACGGCCTCGACGATCGCGACGTCGTTGTCGGAGAGCTGCTCACGGAGCTGGCGGATCAGCGGATCGGTGGCATCCGGCCCGGCCATCAGAGATGGACGACCACGGTCGTGCCCTGGCCGTGCGTGCCGTAGAGCGAGGGAGCGATCCACATGGGGATCCGGACGCAGCCGTGCGAGGCGGGATAGGCGGGAACGGACGGGTAGCCGTGGATCGCGAAGCCGCCCTTGAAATACATCGGGTACCACAGCACCCAGTCCCAGCCGGGGACCTTGCGGTAGACCTGCCAGCTGCCGAGCGGCGTGTTGCCGGTCGCGCCGGTGGAGACGTGGACGACCTTCGTGACCCGTCCGCCCGCGACGACGAAGAGCACCTGGCGCGTCTTGTCGACCTCGATGTAGTCGCCGCCGCGGTGAGCCCGGGGGATCCCGGCCCGCGCGAGTCGGCGCCAGAGCCAGCTCTCGACGCGCCCCGTCCGCGGCAGGCCGTTCACCTTCTGGAAGGCGAGCACCGCCTCGGAGGTGTCCTGGTCGTAGACGCCGTCGACGCCACGGAGGGCGTAGCGGAGCTCAGCGAGCCGGCGTTCGAGCGCGAGCACGCTCGGCCCCCGAGCTCCGGGGGCGAGCGAGGGCTGGACGACCTGCGCGGTGAGGACTCGGCGCACGCGCGTGTAGCCGGGGCGCGGCGTCGCCGTCAGCTCGATCCGGATCGCCCCGGGACCGGCCGTCGGGATTCGCCCCGCCTTGGTGCGCACGAGCCGGCCGTCGCGGAAGATTCGCACGCGGACCGAGCCGGCGCGTGCCGGCACGAGCGTCGGGCTGACGGCCAGCGCGCCGCCGACCGGTGCGACGGCCGGCACGCTGGCTCGGAGCTCCGGCCGCAGCGCGATCGTCCGCGCGCTCGAGCGGAGGGCGCCGAAGCGAACGTGGTAGGGCCCGGGCGAGCGCAAGAGGATGCGGGCTCGGAAGCGGCCGTTTGCGCCGACGCGCGCGGAGGTGACGTAGGTGCGGGCACGGTAGAGCTGGATGCGCGCACCACGCACGGCGGGCCGGAGCACGCCGGTCAGCGTCGCCGCACCGCCGTAGTCGGCCACGCGCGGGGCCGACAGCGCGATTGTCCGGCGACCGACCACGATCTCGACCTGCGCCTGCGCGATCTCTCCGGTCGCGCCCGTCGCCGTCACCGTCGCGGTGTAACGGCCGGCGGAGTAGACGTGTGCGACCAGAGCGCCGGTCGCCGCCGCGCCGTCGCCGAGATCCCAGGCATAGGTCGCGGCATCCCCGCTCGCAGCCAGCGTCACCTGCAGCGGTGCGACGCCGGCGGACGGCGTGGCGAAGGCGGTGACGGCGGGCGGCGCAGCGGTCGCCGGAGCCGCGAAGGCGAGACCGGCGAGCAGGACGATCGCGCCGCGCATGGGATCGACAATAGCGTGACGGTCAGAGGAACAGCGACTCAGAGAAACAGTGGCGCGATCATCCCGATCGCGTTGAAGGCACAGTGGACGACGAAGGCCGGGTAGACGCTGTCGGTGCGCAGGCGAACGATTGCGATCACGATCCCGAACCAGATGAACGCGGCCAGCGAGAGCACGAGCCCGTGCCCGAGCCCGAAGAAGAGCGCAGTCACCCCCACCGCCACCGGCGCTGTCGTCCGCGCCAGCAACAGCGACAGGCCGACGCCCCGGTAGAGCAGCTCTTCGGTGATCGGGGCCGCGAAGACGACGGCGAGGAAGCTGAGCGCGTAGGCGCCGGCGCGGCTGCTGTCCCACCCCTCCGGCGTCAGGTTCTGCTCGTCGCCTGCGTCCGAGAGGGACAACGCCAGCGCGGCGCCGACATAGATCACGATCAGCGCGCCCAGGGCAAGCCCGAGCGCGCGGCCCCACGACGCCGGCGGCCGCAGGGCCAGCACCTCGCGGCGGGGCAGGCCGATCGTCAGCGCGAGCACGAGCGAGAAGAGGACGGCGTAGCCGGCGAGGCTGCCGATCGCGAAGTCGTACTGGTAGACGATGTCGTCGTCCGGCCGCGGCCCCTCACTGCGGCCGTAGAGGTTGAGCGCCGCGAAGGCGCCGACGAAGAAGAGCCAGAGAACGAGCCTCATCGCGGCATTGGAGCAGAGGTGCGTGCGGCGGTATTGAGGAACCTGCGGCCGGCTGTCGAAAACGGCCGGCATGGAAATGTGGCAGCGCCTGCTCGTAATCGGGATCGTGCTCGGGTTGACCCTCGTCGCAGCGCGCCTGATCGACCGGCGGATCATGGGCACGAACCGTTCGCCCGAGGCGATGACGCGCTACCGGGTCCTGCGCCGGACGGTCACCGCGGGAATCGTGACGATCGGGGTGCTCTCTGCGCTGCTCGTGATCCCGCAGGTGCGCGCGGTCGCCGGTGGCCTGCTCGCCTCCTCCGCGATCCTCGGCCTGATCATCGGCTTCGCGTCGCAGCGGACGCTCGGCAACTTCGTCGCCGGGTTGATGATCGCGATGACGCAGCCGCTCCGGCTCGGCGACTGGGTCGAGGTCGGCGGCGTCGAGGGCGCCGTCGAGGAGATCGGGCTGATGTACACGTTCATCCGCACCGAGGACAATGCGCGGCTCGTGATCCCGAACGAGAAGTTGGCCTCGGATACCATCACGAACTCCACGATTCGCAGCGCCGCGAAGTACGCCGAGGTCACAGTGCAGGTTCCAGCTTCAGCAGACCTTCGTCAGCTCGTCGAGGACCTTCGTGCGGAGGTTCCCGGTGAGCGGGACGAGGTCTTTGTCTCCTCCCTGGACGGGTCGCCGACCCTGACCATGCGAGCCTGGACCGAGAACGAGACCGCGGCGGAGCAGCTCGAGCACGATCTTCGCCTACGCGCGCATGGCCGCCTGCGCGAGCGCAAGGTCTTCGAATGAGCAGAGTCTTCGCATGACGCCGCCGCGCGGCAGCCGCGGGCTCGACGACGAGATCTACGCCCGGCGGCGGCGCAAGCGCAAGCGCATCGAGCGGAAGCACACGCGCCGCCGCGCCGTCGTGCTCGCGCTCGTGGCGGTGCTCGGCCTCCTCTTCGTCGTCGCCGGCGCGGCGGTGACGGGTGTCGCGACCTTCGGCTCCTCCTGCGACCTGAACTCACTGCAGGAGGTCGAGATCGGCTCGAACACGTTCATCTACGCGGCCGACAACTCGCGTCTCGGTGTCATTCCCGCCGAGCGGAACCGGCAGCCCGTCCCGTTCAAGCGGATCAGCCCCTGGATGCCGAGGGCGACCGTCGCGATCGAGGACAGGCGCTTCTACCAGCACGACGGCGTCGACGTCGAGGGCATCGCCCGCGCGCTCTGGAAGAACGTCAGCGCCGGCCAGGTGGTCGAGGGCGGCTCGACGATCACGCAGCAGCTCGTGCGCAACCTCTACATCGGGCGCGAGCGGACGGTCGAGCGGAAGCTGAAGGAGGCGTGCCTCGCGATCAAGCTCGACAAGGCGTGGGTCAAGAACCGGATCCTCGCGACGTACATGAACCAGGTCTACTACGGCAACCTGGCCTACGGGATCGAGGCCGCGGCGCAGACGTACTTCTCGAAGAACGCGAGCGAGCTGAACCTGCCCGAGGCGGCGATGCTCGCCGGGCTGCCGCAGGCGCCGAGTGACTACAACCCGTTCCAGAAGGAAGAGGTGGCGAAGGGGCGGCGCAACCAGGTCCTCCTGGCCCTCCTGAACGAGGGCGACATCTCGCGCGAGCAGTACGACTGGGCGGTCGAGCGGGGGCTCGGGCTCAAGGCCGGCAAGCTCTACAAGGAGATCCGCGAGCCTGACTTCTTCGGCTACGTCCGCGACCAGCTGATCGCCGAGTACGGCGCCGGCACCGTCCGCTCCGGCGGGCTCAAGGTCTACACGACGATCGACCCGCGCTTCCAGCGGGCGGCGCAGAAGGCGATCAAGGAGACGCTGTACGAGTCCGACGATCCGGCCGCCGGCGTGATCTCGATCAACCCGAAAAACGGCGCCATTCGCGCGATGACGGCCGTGATCCCGGGGAACAAGAAGAATCAGTTCAACCTGCTCTCGCAGGCGCGGCGCCAGTCGGGCTCGACCTTCAAGACGTTCGTGCTGGCCGCCGCGGTCGAGAAGGGGATCAACCCCGAGACGACGACCTATCTCTCGGCGCCATTCTTCTACCGGCCCGACCCGAACGGGAACTGCGACGACGGCAGCTGGTGGTGCCCGGAGACCTACGACCACAGCTACACCGGCTGGACGACGATCGAACGGGCCACGCTCCGTTCGGACAACACGGTCTACGCGCAGCTGACGCTCGACGTCACCCCGGAGGCGGTCGCGGCGATGGCCACAAAGCTCGGCGTCCGCTCGCCGCTCTCCGTCGACGGCGCCTTCGTCCCCTCGATCGGCCTCGGCGCAATGGACGTCTCTCCGCTCGACATGGCCTCCGCCTACGCGACCCTGGCCGCGGGCGGGATCTACTCGGAGCCGATGGCGATCCGCAAGGTGATCCTTCCCGACGGCGAGGACACCGAGGCGGGCTGGGGGAAGCCGAAGCGCAAGCGGGTGATCTCGGACGGCGTCGCCTACACGGTCACGCAGATCCTCGAGGAGAACGTCCAGTACGGCACGGGGGTCGGGGCGAACTACGGTGCGCCGGCTGCCGGCAAGACCGGCACGACCGAGGAGCATTCCGACGCCTGGTTCTGCGGCTACACGCCGCGGCTCGGGACGACGGTCTGGGTCGGCTATCCGCGGGGCAAGGTGCCGATGACGAGCGTGCACGGGATCAACGTCGCGGGCGGGACCTTCCCGGCCCAGATCTGGCGGCTGTTCATGGACTCCGCGATCGGCCAGCTCGAGCCTGTCGACTTTCCGGAGCCGAAGGACTATCCGGAGTGGGAGGAGTTCGAGCGCGGTCAGTACGCCAGGTCGTTCGGCTACTACCAGGACAACGACTACGACTACACGCCGCCTGCGACCACGACCGAGACGACCGAAACGGAGCCGACCGACTCGGTGCCCGATGCGCCGCCCGCCTCTCAGCCGGCCCCGAAGCCGAAGCCTGTCCCCGTGCCCCCGCCGCCCACGACTCCGCCACCCCCGCCCACGACTCCGCCGCCGCCACCACCGTCCGAGCCCCCACCGCCGGCACCCACCGAGCCAGAACAGCCCTGAGCCGGGCCGCCCTGCTCGCGTCGGGTGCGGTCGCGCTGCTCGTCGCGGGCTGCGTCGCCTGCGCGTGGATCGAAGCCGCGCCGCTCGTTCCGGCGGACGGCGGCCGAGCGGACGGCGGCTCGCTCGGCGCCCTCTTCCTCGCACTGCTGGCGCTCGCTTTCGCCGCCTATCTCACCGCGCTCGTGCTCCTCCGCCGCGGGCCGGCGGTATTGCGGCTGGTGTTGATCGGCGCCGTCGCGATCCAGCTGATTCCCCTCGCCGGCCCGCTGCTCGTCTCGACGGATGCGTGGACGTACTGGGAATACGGCCGGATCGCCGCGGTGCACGACGGCGATCCCTATGTCGACACGCCGAGCGAGTTCCCGAACGACCCCGCCTACGACAAGGCCGGCGCCGACTGGCGAGAGACGACCTCGGTCTATGGGCCGGCGTTCACGCTGCTCTCCGAGGGCGTCGCACTCGTCTCCGGCTCCTCGGCTGCGGCCGCGGCCTGGATTTTCAAGGTGCTCGCGGCGCTGGGCATGCTGGCCTGCACGCTGCTCGCGGCGCGGCTCGCTCGCGACAAGGCCTACGCGGCGGCGCTGGTCGGCTGGAACCCGCTCTTCGCGATCCACTTCGCCGGCGGTGGCCACAACGACTCCGTCCTGATCGCGCTCACGCTCGGCGCGCTCGCGCTCGCCGCCACCGGACGGAAGCAGCTCGCCGGCGCGGCCTGGGCGCTGGCGGCGCTGATCAAGTGGGTCCCGCTCGTCTTCTTCGGGCTTCGAGCCGTTGCTGCGCGTGCGAGTCGTCGGCCCGTCGGCCACGCTGGCTTCGCCGCTGCGGTCGCCGCGATCGTCGGTCTCGCGACCTGGCGCTACGGCGTCGACTGGCTGCGGTCGTTCGGCCCGCTCGCCCGCAACGCGGCGGAGCAGTCGAGCTATGCGCTCCCGCACCGGCTCGAGCAGCTCGGCGTCCCGCACGGAGCCACGCTCGCGCTTGCAGCGGTCGGGCTCGCGGCCGGGCTGCTGTGGCTTGCGCGGGAGGCGGGACGCGGCCGGGTCAGGCTCGGGCTCGCGGGCTGTCTCCTACTCGCGACCACTCCCTGGCTGACGCCCTGGTATGCAGTCTGGGCCCTGCCGCTCGCCGCCGCGGAGGACGACCGCCGCGCGCAGCTGATCGCGCTCGGCTTCTGCGTCTACCTGTTGCCGCAGGCGATCCCCCTCTAGCGCCGCCGGAAGACGAGGACGCCATCCTGGGCGAAGACGAGCCGCCAGGCCGGATCGCGCCTCAATGCCGCCAGCGCCGGGCGTGCTCGCTGCGGCCGGAGGGTGTCGAGGAAGGTCAGCCGGGTCGAATCGACCACGACCCACTCGGCCTCGCGGAGAACGGGAAAGCTGAAGATCCGCCTGCGATCGGAGAGGTGCGCGCCGAGCGCGTTCGTGGCGCTGACCGGCGCCTCGTCCGGCACGACCGCGAGCGCTCGCCGGGCCGCGGCGTCGTGCGGTCCTGCGTCGATGTCGACACGACCGAGCGGCCCGAGCACGAGCGCGCCGCCGATGGCTGCGAGCGCCGCGACGTAGCCGGCACGTTCCCCGACCCGGGCGACGCCGTAGACCGTGGCCGCCAGCAGCGCCGGGATCGCGGTCGCCGCGTAGTGCGTCTTCACCGACGTCTGCGTGATCGTGCTCGAGAGCAGGTTCAGCGCGAGCTCGGGCAGCGCCGGCAGCAGCGCGAGCGGCGCCGCGAGCGGCAGCAGGCCCAGCGGCAGGAGCAGCGCGGCCAGATAGGAGAGGTCGCGCCCGTCGAGCGAGGGTGAGTCGTAGCGGCTCTCGAATGCCGAGACCCCGGCTGGCGCGAAGTGCGGGACGACCACGAGCGCGGCGAGCAGCGCCACCGACCCGGCCGCGAAAGCGATGACGGCTCCGGTTCTCGGCGCCCGGTAGCGGATCGCGTACCAGACGCCCATCGCGGCGACCGTGAGCCCGACGTGCTCCTTCGTCGCCAGCGCGGCGACCGCGCAGAGCGCGAACGGCAGCAGCCGCCGCTCGTCCAGGAACCACCAGGCGAAGAGGAGCAGGGGGCAGGCGAGCGCGACCGGGTGGAAGTCGCTC
>DATMEO010000115.1:0-23680 GCA_035556515.1 Gaiellaceae bacterium | reverse complement strand
GTCCTGGGGAGGGCTGCAGGCAGTGGGAACGTTGCTCGAGGGGATTCCGCAGCAGCTCGACCAGACGATCGTCGTCGCGCAGCACCGCTCGCCGGATTCGAATCGCGGCGTGCTTCAGTCGCTGCTGCAGCGCCACATCGGCCGGCCGGTCTCCGAGCCCGGTGACAAGGAGACGCTCGAGCCACGGCACGTCTACGTGGCGCCGGCGGACTACCACTTGCTCGTCGACGGCAGCCACTTTGCCCTCTCCGTCGACGCCCGGGTCCAGTTTGCGCGGCCGTCGATCGATGTCCTCTTCGAGTCGATCGCTGTGTCCTACCGCGACCGCGCGATCGGGATCGTGCTCACCGGCGCGAACGAGGACGGAGCGGCCGGCCTGGCTGCGATCAAACGAAACGGCGGCGTCTCGATCGTCCAGGACCCGCTGACCGCGGAGCGGCGGACGATGCCCGACGCGGCGATCGCAGGCTCCGTCGCCGATGCCGTGCTTCCGCTCCCGGAGATCGCGCCGTTCCTCCTCGGGCTGTGCTGCCCGTGACGAATCGGGCGCGACTGCTGCTCGTCGACGATCGCCCGGAGAACCTGCTCGCGCTGGAGGCAATTCTCGAGCCGCTCGAGGCGGAGCTCGTTCGCGCCGCATCCGGCGAGGAGGCGTTGCGGCGTCTGCTCCACGACGAATTCGCGGCGATCCTCCTCGACGTCCAGATGCCGGGCATGGACGGCTTCCAGACCGCCGAGCTGATCAAGCAGCGGGAGCGGACGAGACATGTTCCGATCCTCTTCCTGACCGCGATCTCGAAGGACGCCGAGCACGTCTTCCGCGGCTACAGCACCGGCGCCGTCGACTACCTGATGAAGCCGTTCGACCCGCTGATCCTGCGAACCAAGGTCGCGGTCTTCATCGAGCTCTGGCAGAAAACGGTCGAGATCAGGCGCCGAGACGCGCTCCTCGCCGAGCAGGAGCTCGCGGCGGCCGAGCGCGAGAGCGAGGTGCGCTACCGCTCGCTCGCCGACGCCGTGCCGCAGATCGTCTGGACGACCGATGCCGGGGGCAGGACGCTCTTCTACAACGAGCGCTGGTACGACTACACGGGAATGCGGCCCGGCGAGATGCGGAGCCCGCGGCCGATCGTCCACCCCGAGGACGTTGGCGCGATGGACGAGCAGTGGGCCCGGTCGAAGGCGACCGGCGAGCCGTTCGAGGTCGTGTACCGGTTGCTGCGTGCGGACGGGTCGTACCGCTGGCACCTCGGACGCTCGGTGTGCCAGCACGACGAGGCAGGGAAGGTGACTGGCTGGGTCGGCACGGCGACCGACATCGAGGACCGGAAGCTGGCGGAGGAGCGGCAGGCGTTCATCGCCGAGGCCGGCTGGGTGCTCGGCAGCTCGCTCGACTACGAGCAGACGCTCGCGGACGTCGCGCGGCTCGCCGTCCCCCGCGTCGCCGACTGGTGCGCGGTCGACATCTTCGTCGACGGCAGGCTCGAGCGGCTGGCGCTCGAGCACGCCGACCCGCTCAAGCTCGCACTCGCCCGTGAGCTCGAGGAGCCGATGCTCTCGGCGGTAGCGGTCACGACGCGGACGACCGAGCCCGTGCTCGTGAGGGAGATCGACGAGCGTACGCTCGCGTCGTTCCGCTTCACCGATGATCAGCTCGAGATCGCACGCACGCTCGCGCCGAAGTCCTATGTGACGGTGCCGCTCACCGCCCGCGGCGAGGTGATCGGCTCGATCACGCTCGTCACGGCCGAGTCCGGCCGCGTGTACGGAGACGAGGATGCCGCCCTTGCCCAGGAGCTCGCGCGACACGCGGCGGCGGCGATCGACAATGCACGCCTGTACGCCGAGTCGGAGCGGCGCAGCCGGGCGGCACGGGCCCTCGAGGCCGTCGGCGACGGCGTCGTCCTCGTCGATCGGGACGACGTGATCCGGCTCTGGAACACCGCCGCAACCACGATCACGGGCGTCGCGGAGGCGGACACGCTCGGCCGCAAGATCGAGGACATCGTCCACCGTTGGCGGGAGATCGCGCCGCTGATCCCCGTCGCGAGCCATCCGGGCGAGCCCGTGCGTGCCGAGACCGTCCCGGTCGAGTTCGGCGGCCGGGAGCTTTGGATCTCCGGCTCGGGCGTGGGCTTCGAGGAGGGCACCGTCTATGCATTCCGCGACCTGACCGAGGAGAAGGCGCTCGAGGAGATGAAGGCCGACTTCGTCGCCACGGTCTCGCACGAGCTGCGAACGCCGCTGGCGGCGATCTACGGCTCCGCACAGACGATCCGCCGCACCGACATCGAGCTCGATTCCGAGATCCGCGAGCAGCTGCTCGGCGTGATCGCGTCCGAGTCGGACCGGCTCGGCACGATCGTCAACGACCTCCTCGTCGCCGGCCGGCTCGACGCCGACCAGTTGCCGATCACGGTCGAGCAGTGCGATCCCGCCCAGCTCGCGACGTCGGTGGTCGAGGCCGCACGGACGCACCTCCCCGAGTCCGTTGTGCTCGAGCTGGTCGTCCCGGAGCGGATCCCGAGCGTCGTCGCCGACCCCGGCCAGCTGCACCAGGTGCTCGTCAATCTCGTCGACAACGCGATCAAGTACTCACCCGAAGGAGGCCCGGTCTCGCTCTCGGTCGCGAACGGAAACGGTGCGATCCGCTTCACGATCGCCGACGCCGGGCTCGGCATCCCGGCCTCCGAGCACCGGCGGATCTTCGAGAAGTTCTACCGGCTCGATCCCGACATGACCCGCGGCATCGGCGGCACCGGACTCGGGCTCTACATCTGCCGCGAGCTCGTGCGCCGGATGGACGGGAAGATCTGGGTCGAGTCGAAGCTCGGCGAGGGCTCGACCTTCTTCGTCGAGCTCCCCGCCGCCGGCGAGCGAACTTAGTTGCTGTCAGCAACTTGGTTCTTCCCGGCCCCCACAAAGAAGCGGGTCGCCCGACTTAGTTGCTGTCAGCAACTAGCGAGCGTCCGGCTAGCGAGCGACGCCGCCGCCGCTGCTCTCGCTCGAGAGCTTGGAGGCGAAGTAGACGGGGATCATCGAAAGCAGGATCACGAACACGGCCACCACGTTGACGATCGGCAGCTGGTTCGGGCGCGAGAGGTTGTTCAGGATCCAGATCGGCAGCGTCTGGTCCGGGCCGGCGGTGAACGTCGTCACGATCACCTCGTCGAAGCTGAGCGCGAACGCGAGCAGGCCGCCGGCGAGCAGGGCCGTCTTCAGCTGCGGGAAGGTGACGAAGCGGAAGGTCTGCCAGGCGTCGGCGCCGAGGTCCGCAGATGCCTCCTCCAACGACGCCTGCGTCCGGCGCATGCGCGCGACGACGTTGTTGTAGACGACGACGATGCAGAACGTGGCGTGGCCGACCATGATCGTGAAGAGCCCGAGGTCGACGCCGAACGGCTCGGGCAGGTTGCGGAAGGTGGCGTTCAGCGCCATCCCGGTCACGATCCCCGGCAGCGCAATCGGGAGGATGACGAGGAACGAGATCGCATCGCGTCCGAAGAACCGGTGCCGCGCCACCGCCATAGCCGCAAGCGACCCGAGCAGCAGCGCGATCGCGGTCGCGCCGAGCGCCGCCTTCAGCGAGACGAGGAGCGCGTCCCGCACGCCCGGGTTGTCGATCGCCCTCCCGAACCACTTCGTCGTCAAGCCTTCGATCGGCCACACCAGCGAGCGCCGGTCGTTGAACGCGTACAGGCAGATCACGAGCAGCGGCAGGTAGATGAACGCGAGCGTTAGGCCGGTCAGGCCGCGCAGCACCCACGCTCCGGCTCGGGACGTCATAGATTGTCGAACGCTCCGGCGCGGCGCACGAGCAGGAGGTAGACCACCATCACGACGACAGGAACGGTCGCGAACGCGGCTGCGAACGGGAGGTTGTTCGCGACGCCGACGTTGATGTAGACGACGTTGCCGATGAACTGTGTGCTGGAGACGAGCTGTGGCGTGATGTAGTCACCGAGCGTCAGCGAGAAGGTGAAGATCGATCCCGCCGCGACCGCCGGCAGCGCCAGCGGCAGCACGACGCGCCACAGTGTCCGCAGCCCCTTTCCGCCCAGGTCGGCCGATGCCTCGAGCATCGAGTTCGGGATCCGCTCGAGCCCCGCATAGACGGGCAGGATCATGAACGGCAGCCAGAGGTAGCTGAAGACGAGCCAGGTGGCGACGTTCCCGAAGCCCGGGCCGGAGAGCCCGAACGGCTCGAGCGTCCAGTTCAGGATCCCGTTCTCCTGGAGGATGATCCGCCAGGCGTAGACCTTGACCAGATAGCTGGCCCAGAGCGGGAGCAGGATCGCGACGACGAGCAGGTTCCGCGTCCGCCGCGACGCGACCTTCGCCATGTAGAAGGCGATCGGGAAGGCGAGCAGGATGTCGGTGACGGTCACGGCCGCCGCGATCCCGATCGTCCGAAGCGTGATCCTGCGATAGACGTCGCTCTCCCAGAGCTGCTGGAAGTTCTGGAAGCCGTAGTCGTGCACGACCTGCGAGGTGAATGGGTCGAGCCGCCAGAACGCCGCCACGAAGAGCACCGCCAGCGAGCCGAGGTACGCGAGCAGCAGCCACGAGAGCGGCGGCGTCAGCAGCAAACCCACCCGCAGCCGCGGGTGGCGGTGCAGAAACGAGGAGAGGCGCCGCCCGGGGGATTCCCCGGCCGGCTCGTTCTCGGCGATCGAATTCATCAGCCTCGTCAGCTCGTGTTCCTGGCGCGTCGCCGGCGCCACGAGGCCGGAGGGGACAGTGCGACTAGCACGGCCCCGGAAGGCATCGTGGCGCCAGCGGCGCGAGGCGGCGGCGGAGCCGGGCTCTGCCCGGCGGGAGCCGCCGCCGCCCAGGGACGCGAGCTACCCCTTGATCTCGGTCCAGGCCTGTGTCCATTCCGAGTAGTCCTTGCAGACCTGGCCACGGTCGTCGCCACAGTCGGCCTGCGGCGTCTTCCAGTAGTAGATCTGCTCGAAGTACTCCTCGTCGTCGGCGTGGAAGATCGTGCAGTGATCCTTGTTGGCGGTCAGCGCACACGCTTCCTCGGAGGACGGAGCCTCGCCGAAATACTCGGTCGCGGCCGCGTTCGCCTTCGGCGAGATGATGTGGTTCATCCACAGGTACATGCAGTTCGGGTTCTCGGCCTTCGACGAGATCATCCAGGTGTCCGACCAGCCGGTCGAGCCCTCCTTGGGCAGGACAGCGGCGACCGGGACCTTCTCGCCCTCGAGCACGTTTGTGATCACCTGCCAGGTCGTGCCGACGACGCTCTCGCCGCCGGTGAAGGCCGCGATCTGCTTCGTGTAGTCCGACCAGTATTCGCCGATGTTCGCCCGCTGCTGCTTCAGCAGCTCGACGGCCGCATCGAACTGCTCCTGGTCGAGCTCGTACGGATCCTCGATCCCTAGGTCGGGCTGCGTCGCCATCAGGTAGACGGCCGCGTCGGCGATGTAGATCGGGCTGTCGTACGCCGTCACCTTGCCCTTGTACGGCGAGTTCGCCTCCCAGACGACCGACCACGAGTCGGGCGCCGGCTTGACGATGTCCGTCCGGTACTGGAGCAGGTTCGCTCCGCGGCCGTGCGGGACGCCGTAGGCGATGTCGTCGACCGTGTTGTGCGGCTGGTCCTTGAGGCCCTCGAACACGCCCCCGTAGTTCTCGATCAGGTCGAGGTTGACCGGAGCGACGTCGCCCGCCGCGATCAGGCGCAGGCTCGCGTCACCGGATGCCGAGACGCCGTCGTACTGGCCGGTGCGCATCAGGGTCACCATCTCGTCCGAGGTGTTGCCGGTCTTGACGTTGACCTGGCAGCCCGTCTCGGTCTCGAAGTCTGTTACCCAGTCGACCTTCGGATCCGTGGTGCCGTCCTCGACGTAGCCGGCCCAGGCGATCAGGTTGACCTGGCCCTCGCCCTCGCCGAGCGTCTCCATCATTCCCTCGGGCGTGCCTCCGGTCGTCTCGGCGGCGGTCGTGCCCGCCCCGCCCGCCTCGTCGTCGTCCTCCCCGCCGCAACCTGCGGCCATGACGCTCAGTACGCCCGTCGCCAGCAGCGCGGCCGCCCAGCGTCCGACTTTCCGCTTGCTCATGCTCCTTCTCCTCCGTTCGACCCGGTTTTGATTGCAAAAGCGTGCTCGGGCAGCCAGCTCGCCCGGATCCGCCTTCCCTGTCGCTCCAACACCTCGCTCGAGCCACGCTCGAGGTTCTGGCTGACCACCGTCAGCTCGCCGCCTGCGTCCAGCTCGACGTGGTAGCGCGTGATCGCGCCGACGTAGACGACGTTCGCGATCCGCCCTTCCTCCACGACCGCACCCGGATCCGGGCTCTCGCCGTCGCCGAGCAGGCGGATCTTCTCCGGCCTGACCGTGAAGCGGCGGACTGCTCCACCCGCTGGTCGCTCGAGCACGTTCGAGACGCCGACGAAGCCCGCGATGAACTCGCTCGCCGGATGCTCGTACACCTCGGCCGGAGCGCCGATCTGCTCGATCCTGCCGTGGTTGAAGACCGCGAGGCGGTCGCTCATCGTCAGCGCCTCCTCCTGGTCGTGCGTGACGTAGATGAAGGTGATCCCGAGCTCCTGCTGGATCCGCTTCAGCGCGACCTGCAGCTCCTGGCGCAGCTTGAGGTCGAGCGCGCCGAGCGGCTCGTCGAGCAGGAGCGCCTGCGGCCGGTTCACGATCGCGCGCGCGAGCGCGACGCGCTGGCGCTGGCCGCCGGAGAGCTGCGCAGGCTTGCGGCCGCCGTAGCCCTCGAGCCGCACGAGCGCGAGCGCCTCGTCCGCGCGGCGCCGCCGCTCGGCCCGCGGCACCTTCTTCACGCGGAGCCCGTACTCGACGTTCTCCTGCACGGTCATGTGCGGGAAGAGCGCGTAGTCCTGGAAGACGGTGTTGACGTCGCGCGCGTACGGCGGCAGCTTCGAGACGTCCTTGCCGCCGAGCTCGACCTTGCCCTCGTCCGGCTGCTCGAAGCCGGCGATCATGCGCAGCGTCGTCGTCTTGCCGGAGCCGGACGGCCCGAGCATCGTGAAGAACTCGCCGCGCCGGATCTCGAGGTCGACCCCGTCGACGGCGGTGACGTCGCCGTAGCGCTTGCGCAGCCCGGCCACGCGGACGTCGATGTCAGCCTGCGGCGGCAAGCGACTCCTCCAGCATCGTCAGTCCGCGCTCGAGCTCCTCGTTGGTGACCGTCAGCGGCGGCAGCAGCCGCAGGACGTTGCCGTAGAGGCCGCAGGAGAGCAGGAGCAGGCCGCGCTCGAACGCGGCGGCGGTGACCTTCTGGGCCATGTCGGGGCTCTGCTCGCGCAGCTCGAGCGCCAGCATCGGCCCCAGCCCGCGCACGTCCCCGATCGCGTCGTGGCGCCCGGCGAGCTCGTCGAGCCGCGCCCGCAGCGTCGCGCCCAGCTCGTCGGCGCGGGCACGGAAAGCCGGATCGGCGATCGTGTCGAGCACGACAGCCGCCGCGGCACAGGCGACCGGATTACCGCCGAAGGTGCCGCCGAGCCCGCCGGGACCGGGCGCGTCCATGACCTCGGCGCGGCCGGTGACCGCCGCCAGCGGCAGCCCGCCGCCCAAGGACTTCCCCGAGACGAGGAGGTCGGGCGCGACGCCGCTGTGCTCGATCGCCCACATCGGCCCCGTCCTCCCTACGCCTGACTGCACCTCATCGGCGACGAAGAGGAGCCCATGGCGGTCGCAGAGCTCGCGCAGCCGCGCCAGGTAGTCGGTGGGCATCGGGATGAAGCCGCCTTCGCCCTGCACGGTCTCGAGCACGACGCACGCGACCGTCTCGGCCTCGACCTCGCTCTTGAACAGATGCTCGAGCGACGCGATCGCCGCGTCTGTGTCGATGCCGCGGTAGGGGTACGGCGCGGCGGCACGGTAGATCTCGCTGGGGAAGGGCCCAAAGCCCGCCTTGTAGGGGTGAACCTTGCTCGTCATCGCCATCGTCAGGAGCGTCCGCCCGTGGAAGCCGTTCTCGAAGACGACGACCGCGGGCCGTCCGGTCGCGGCGCGCGCGATCTTGACGGCGTTCTCGATCGCCTCGGCGCCGGAGTTGACGAGGATCGACTTCTGGCCTTCTCCGGCGCAGGGCGAGTGCTCGGCGAGCCGGCGGCAGACCTCGACGTAGGGCTCGTAGGTGCCGACCATGAAGCACTGGTGCAGGAAGCGGTCGACCTGCTCGTGGATCGCGGCGACCACCGGCGCGAAGCCGTGACCGGTGTTCTGGCAGGCGATCCCGCCGGCGAAGTCGAGGTAGACGGTGCCGTCGGCGGCTTCGACCTGCGCGCCCTCGGCGCGGGTGACCACGAGGCGCGGGGTCGCGACGCCGCGCGCGACGAAGCGCTCGCGCGCTTCGAGGACGTCGTCGACCGCCGTGCGCTCACGGAGAGACACGCGGCGATTCTCTCGCGCCGTCGCGGGCGAGCGCAATGGACCGGGGGTCGTACCGCTGCTCTCTCCTCTTCGACACGATGTCGGAAAGCCGCACTCACGGCACATGCCCATACCGCGCAACTGCTTGCTTCTTCCCACGATCAAGGAGTAGCGTCTTGGCCGTGGCGTCCAAGCGGCGCCGCCGACTCCATGCCACCTCCCGCATGCTGACCGTCCGCGACATCGTGAGCCTGCCGGGCCTCGGGCTCGAGCTTGCTGCGGGCGCGACCGGCGCGGACAACCCGATCCGCTGGGTGCATGTGTCGGAGCTACCCGACCCGACGCAGTGGCTCGAGGGCGGCGAGCTCCTGATCACGACCGGGCTCGGCGTCGGCGAGCTGTCGCGGCCCCAGCGCGAGTACGTGCGCCGCCTGGCGGGCCACGGCCTGGCGGGGCTCGCGTTCGGGATCGGCTTCGGCTGGGCCGAGCCGCCGGCGGCGCTCGCGGACGAGGCGGAACGGCTCGACTTCCCGCTCGTCACCGTCCCGTACGAGGTGCCGTTCATCGCCCTGACGAAAGCGATCTCCTCGCGGCTTGCGAACGCGCAGCTCGCACGCCTGGAACGTGCGCTGGAGGTGCACGAGCGACTCGCCCACTCCGTCCTCCAAGGCCAAGGGGCGCCCGCGCTGCTGGCGATCCTGGGCGACCACATCGGCTGCGCGCTCGCGCTGGTCGACGAGGCGGGCCGGGTCGTCGGCGAACGCCACAGCGCTCGCCTGGTGGGCTGCGAGCACGTGCTCGAGCTGCCGGTCGTCGCCGACGGCGAGACCTGGTCGCTGCGGGCCGGGAAGCCGCGCGACGAGCTCTCCGAGTACGACCGGCTCGTGCTCCACCACGGTCAGTCGGCGCTTGCGTTCGAGCTCTCGCGGCGGCACGCAGTGTCGGCTGCCGAGCTCCGCCTCGCCGGCGACCTGCTCGAGGACCTCGAGCACGACCGGCTCGACGAGCGGGAGATCTCACGCCGGATCGCCGCCTTCGGACTCGACCCGCAGAGCCGGTACGCGGCGCTACTCGCGGTCGCGACCGGCGCTCCCCCTGGAGACGAGGTCCGCACCGCCGCCGCCCGGGTGCTCGACTCGCGCGGCGCGCGCTACCTCTCCGCCTCGCGCCGCGATCGCGCGGCGTTCCTCGTCGCGACCGACCTGGAGGAGGATGCGCTCGCGATCGCCCGGGAGCTGGTCGAGGCCGCACCGGGAACGCGGGTCGGCGTCGGCCGTCCGGCGTCCGGAGCCGGGCTCGGCCGCAGCCTGCTCGAGGCACGCGCCGCGCTCGACGCGGTCGCGGGGCCGGTCGCCTCCTACCAGGACCTCGGCTCGCTCGAGCTGCTGCTGGGCCTTCCCGCCGCTGCCCTGGAAGCGTTCGTCGCCCGCGTGCTCGGCCCCGCGTCGGGAAACGCCTGGCTGCTCGAGTCGCTGGCGGCGCTGCTCGACAGCGGCTGTCGCTGGAGCGACGCCGCCGACCGGCTCGGCGTCCACCGGCACACGCTCCGGTACCGGATGGACCAGCTGCGCAAGCAGACCGGGCGGCATCCGGATGACCCGGCGCAGCGAATGGAGCTCTGGCTCGCAGTCAAGGCCAAGCAGGCGATTGCGGCGCGGGAGGCCGAGCCTGCGGCCGTCTGAAGCCTGGCTGCTCGGCTCCAAGGGGGTGCGCATAGCACCACGAACTGTGTGGTTTACCGCACTTCCGGAAACGCCGCCCTCTGCCAGGATATGTCCATGCCCAAGACCGTAGTGATCGTCGACGATCACCCCAGCTTCCGCGCCTCGGCGCGAGCAATTCTCCAGGCTGAGGGTTTCGAGGTCGTCGGCGAGGCCGAGGACGGCGCTTCGGGAATCGCCGCCGCGCGTGCGCTCCAGCCCGACGTGATCCTGCTCGACGTGCAGCTGCCGGACATGGACGGGTTCGCCGTCTGCCGGGAGCTCAACCTGAACGGCGGCCCTCCGGCCGTCGTTCTCGTCTCCAGCCGGGACGCGTGCGACTACGGCGGGCTGATCGAGCAGAGTGGTGCCCGCGGCTTCATCCCAAAGGATGAGCTGGGCGGGACTGCACTGGCCGATCTGCTCGGATGAGGACCCGCTCACTCGTCCTGCTCGCGGCCGTGGGCCTGGCGCTGGGCGGGATCGGCACGGGACTCGTCCTTGCGAGCGAGCACCTGGACAACAAGGCGGCATTTCTCGCGCTCGCCCTCACCGTCGGACTCTCGTTTCTCGCCTCCGGCGTGATCGCGCTCTGGCGGCGACCGCGCAACCGCACCGGCTTCCTCCTCGTCCTCGTCGCGTACCTCTGGTTTCTCGGCGCGCTGACCGAGTCGGAGAACGATTGGATCTTCACGCTCGGGGTGCTGGTCAACAGCTTCACGATCGGCGCGTTCGTCCACCTACTGCTCGCCTATCCGACGGGTCGACTGCGGGGGCGGAGGGACCTCTGGCTCGTGATCAGCACGTACGTGCTGGTCTTCGTGGGCTCGACCGCCCAACTGCTGGTCGACGAGCAGCCGGACTCCAACTGCCCCAGCTGCGAGAGCACGATCGCCGTCACCAGCAGCGACACCGCGCACTCGATCGCCAGCGGAGTCGTCAGCGTGTTCGCGCTCGCCCTGGTCGTCGCCGTGCTCGCGATCGTCGTCACGCGGTTCCTTCGCGCCAAGGGCGCTCTCCGCCGGGCGCTCGGCCCGGTCCTCGGTACCGGAGCGCTCGTGTTGGGGATCCTGCTCGTCCAGCTGGTCGTGGACACGTTCTCCGAGGACGCGGCGGAACAGTTGTTCTACGTCTTCCTCGTCACGTTCGCGCTCGTGCCGGTGGCGTTCCTCGCGGGCGTCCTTCGCAGCCGGCTCGCGCGCGTCGGTGTCGCCGACCTGCTCGTCGAGCTCGGTCGCGGGATCCCGCTGCGGGACGCGCTCGCACACGCGCTCCGCGACCCGTCACTCGATCTCGTCTACTGGCTGCCGGGCCGGGAGCAGCTCGTGCTCCCCGACGGCACCGAGTTCCAGGGCGACGACGGCTTGCGGCTGCGGCACGACGTGAAGCGGAACGGGCAGCTCGTGGGGGCACTGATCCACGATCCCTCGCTCGCGGACGAGCCGGAGCTCGTCGACGCGGTCGCGGCTGCGGCTGCGCTCTGGCTCGAGAACGAGCGGCTGCAGGCCGAGGTGCGAGCGCAGTTCGTCTTCCTCGAGACGATTGTGAACACGGCGCCGTCGCTGCTGATGTCGCTCGACCCCGACGGCCGGATCGCCAACTTCAATACCGCCTGCGAGCGCGCGAGCGGCTTCGAGAACGTCGAGGAGGTGCGCCGCGAGTACTTCTGGGATGTCTTCATCTCACCCGAGGAGCGCGACGATGTCCGCGAGCGCTTCCGGACGAACCCCGCCCATCCCGCCGCGACCTGGGAAAACACGTTCGTCAACCGCCGCGGCGAGGAGATGGTGATCGCATGGTCGACGGCGCCGCTGCTCGACGAGTCCGGCAATGTCCGCAACATCATCTGCGGCGGGCTCGACGTCACCGAGCGCAAGCGCCACGAGATCGAGCTCGACCGCGAGCGCGACTTCCTCAGGAAGGTCGCCGACATCACCCCGAGCCTGCTCGTCGTCGTCGACGACGCGGCGAATGTCGTCGAGGACGCCGTCAACGACTCCTTCGTCCAGGTGATGGGCTGGTCGGACGCCGAGATGCAGGGCCGCAGCTTCGCCGACCTCTTCCACGACGAGGATCGCTACTTCGCGAAGATCGGCGTCGCCTCGGCCTTCAACGGCGTCGATCCCCAGCTTCGCCTCTCGCGCTGGGTCACGCGCGACGGCGGTGAGCGTGTGATCGAGTGGACGGCGACGCCGATCGTCGACATCCTCGGCCGCGAGCGCGTGCTCGTGTGCGGCGTCGACGTGACCGAGCGAGAACGGCGCGAGCACGACCTTCGCTCGAGCGAGGAGCGGCTGCGGGCGACGATCGAAGCCTCGCCGGTGGCCGTTCTCGAGGTCGATCTCGACGACCGGATCGCGCTCTGGAATCCAGCCGCCGAGCGGATGTTCGGCTGGTCTGCGGAGGAGATGATCGGCGGCCCGCTCCGGCACATCCCGGACGAGGAGCGCGAACGGCTCGCGGAGCTGATGACCCGTGTCCGCTCCGGGGAGGTCTACACCGGCGTCGAGGCGAAGCGGCTCTGCAAGGACGGGAGCCTGATCGACGTCGAGATCTCGGCGGCGCCGATTCGGGATGCGTCCGACGCCGTCATCAGCCACCTGGCGCTGTTCGCCGACATCACCGACCGCAAGCTGCAGGAGGAGGAGTTGCGCGCCTCGCGCGCCCGCATCGTCAAGGCCGGCGACGAGGCGAGGCGTCGCCTCGAGCGGAACCTCCACGACGGCGCGCAGCAGCGGCTGGTCGCGCTCTCGCTCTCGCTCCGCCTCGCCCAGGCGAAGGTCGGCAGCGACCCGCCTGCCGCGAACGCCGTGCTCGAATCCGCACGAGAGGAGCTCACCGCCGCGCTCGACGAGCTGCGTGAGCTCGCACGCGGCATTCATCCCGCCGTGCTCACCGACCGGGGCCTCGCCGCCGCGCTCGAGGCGCTGGCCACACGCCTGCCGATCCCGGTCGAGATCGAGACGCCGGACGTCGAGCTGCCGCAGGCCGTCGAGGCCGCCGCCTACTACGTGATCGCGGAGGCGCTCGCGAACGTGATCAAGTACGCCCGCGCCTCGGTCGTCACCGTGCGCATCACCTGCGACGAGAGCAGCACGCGGGTCGAGGTCGTCGACGACGGCGTCGGCGGCGCCGATGCAGCCGGCGGCTCAGGCCTGCGAGGCCTGTCCGACCGCGTCGCCGCGCTCGAGGGGACGCTCACGGTCGACAGCCCCCCGGCTGGAGGGACGCGGATCGTGGCGGAGATCCCCCTGGATCCCGACCCGGATCTAGCTGCGCAAGCCGGGCATTGGCAGGGCGGACGCCCAGCGCGCGAAGACCCCTGAAGGGGCCGCTTTCGCGGCCCGCTCGATCCCGGAGGTAGGGCAACCCGCACCTTCGAAGACCTGCCGACCGCATCCACGCCGGAGCGCAGGCGTGGGAGTGTTGCGCCATGAACGCAACCAAGGAGGAAGTCATGTTCGCCGGTCACAGAATCGATCTGGCCCACCGCCGCGGCGACGGAATCGACGTCGTCCTTTGGTGGTCTCCCGAGGACGACAGCGTCGCGGTCGAGGTGCTCCACCTCGCGAGCGACTCATCGTTCGAGCTCTCGGTCGACCGCTCTCGCGCCCTCGACGCCTTCTACCACCCCTTCGCCTACGCCGCCCGTCGCAGCCCCGAGCTTCTGGACGTCGCCGCGTAGAAAGCTTGGGCGAGCGCGCTCCCTGCTCCCAGGAGGGTGTGGCGGAAAATCGGCTGTGCCGCCGGAATGCGCCGCTGCCCCGATGCGGCGTCCTCAGTCGCGTCGAGCTGCTGCTATCGACGCTCCCTGCGTCCTTGCCTCGGACCGAGCATCGCACCCCGGCGACGAGCGACATCCCGCCAAACCCTCCTAGACTCCCCTGGGTGAGCGCGCTCCCGACCGGAACCGTCACCTTTCTCTTCGCCGACATGGAGGGCTCGACGCGGCTTGCCCGCGAGCTCGGCGAGGAATGGCAGCCCGTGCTGGCTGACCTCAGGCGCCTGCTGCGCGAAGCGGTAGCGGCCGCCGACGGCCACGAGGTCGACTCGCGCGGCGACGAGCTCTTCGCCGCCTTTTCAGAGGCCGAGACCGCCGCGACGGCCGCGATCGACGCGCAGCGCCGGATCGCCGGGCACACCTGGCCCACGCCCGTCCGTGTCCGCATCGGCCTGCACACCGGGGCCGCGGCACTCGGCGACGACGGCTACGTGGGCGTCGAGGTTCACCGCGCATTCCGGATCGCGAACGCGGGCCACGGCGGCCAGATCGTCGCGTCCGAGGCGGCGGCACTCGTGCTCACCCCCGGTCGCGAGCTCCGCGACCTCGGCCTCTGGTCGCTGCCGGAGCTGCCGGAGCCGGAGCGGATCTTCCAGCTCGACGAGCCCGGCCTCGGCGGCGACTTCCCCGCGCTCCGCGCACGGCCCGGCGCGACGCCGGTCCGCGTCGTCCTCGCCGACGACTCCGTCTTGCTCCGGGAGGGTGTCGCACGGCTGCTCGACGACGCCGGCTTCGACGTCGTGGCCCAGTCGGGCAACGCCGAAGATCTGCTCCGCCACGTGGCGATGCACAAGCCGGACGTGGCGGTGGTCGACATCCGGATGCCGCCGACGCAGACGGACGAGGGGCTGCGCGCCGCCAAGGAGATCCGTGAGCGGCACCCCGACACGGGCGTGCTCGTCCTCTCGCAGTACGTCGAGCCCGGCTACGCGATGGAATTGCTCTCCGAGAGCGCCGAGAGCGTCGGCTACCTGCTCAAAGACCGCATCGCGGACATCGACGAGTTCGCGGCCGCCGTGCGCCGTGTCTCCGAGGGCGGCTCCGCGCTCGACCCGGCGGTCGTGAGCCAGCTCGTCGGCCGGCATCGACGCGACGACCCGCTCGCCGATCTCTCGCCTCGCGAGCGCGAGGTGCTGGAGCTGATGGCCGAGGGCCGCTCGAACCAGGCGATCGCGGAGCGCCTGTTCGTGACGCTGCGCGCGGTCGAGAAGCACGTCACGAGCATCTTCGTGAAGCTGCGCCTGACGGCCACGGCCGAGGATCACCGCCGCGTGCTCGCCGTGCTCGCCCTGCTCCGCGGCTGACCGGACCCGGGGAAAAACCAGGGTCGGCCGAGGGTGATGCCGGATACCGCTCAGGCCTCGCGGACTGGATCCTGTGAGGGGTCATGTACGGCTACCCGCACTGGAAGACGCTGGCACGCCGCATCGTCCGGTGGTTTTCGCACTGAAAGGCTGCGGCTATGTCCTTCGATCGCATCCGCAGACTCGCCGGCCGGCCCCACCCCGGCCGGATCGAGCTCGCAGCGCTGGCCGTCCTCTATGGCGCCTACGAGCTCGTCCGCGGCTTCGGCGGCGAGGACTGGGCGGCTGCCCGCGCGCATACGGCCGACATTGTCGCGCTCGAGCGCCGCCTCAATCTCTTCGTCGAGCGCGACGTCCAGAACCTGCTCAGCTCGGTCGCCGGCGTTCCGGCACTGCTCGGCTTCCTCTACGTCCTCCTCCATTTCGCGGGCACCGCCGCCGTCCTCGTCTGGGTGCACCGGCGGCGCCCGCATGCGTTTCCGTTCCTCCGCTCCACGCTGATCGTCAGCACGGCGCTCGCGCTCGTCGGCTACGTCCTCTATCCGGCCGCACCGCCGCGGCTGGCCAACATGGGCTTCGCCGACACGGTCACCAAGAACACGGGCCTCGATCTCAGCTCCGACCTGCTCGGGAGCTTCTACAACCCGATCGCGGCCGTGCCGAGCCTCCACTTCGGCTACGCCCTGATCGTCGGTGTCGCGCTGGCGCAGCTCGCCTCGCAGCGCTGGCTCCGCCGCCTGGGCGCCGCCTATCCCGCGCTGATGCTGCTGATCATCGTCGGCACAGGCAACCACTTCCTTTTCGACGCGGCCGCAGGCGGTCTCGTCGTCGCCGCCGGCTGGCTCGTCGCCTCCCGGCTGCGGGCACCGGCCGTCGAGCCGGTGCGGCTGCCCGCACCGCAAGAGGCCTGGACGCCGCATTCCGCGCCGTCCCATGCCCGGGCAGCCTGAGCACACCACCTCACCACCCCCGCAGGAACGAAAGGACACCGCAGCCATGTCACCTCTGAAGCGCAGCAACAACACCGCCGCCCGCATGGGCCGGTGGAGCGCGAACCACTGGAAGACCGCGGTCTTCGGCTGGCTCGCGTTCGTCGTCGCGTCCGTCGTCATCGGCGGCGCGGTCGGCACCAAGTACCTGGAGCAGAACGACCTCGCCGTCGGCGAGGCCGGCAAGGCCGCCAAGATCGTCGAGGCCGGCTTCCCGCAGTCTCCCGACGAGCAGGGCGAGATCGTCCTGATCCAGTCCAAGACCCTCACCGCCGACGATCCGGCCTTCAAGGCCGCGATCACGGACGTCGTCAAGACGCTCGACGCGTACCCGAAGGTGCGGAAGCTCGACTCTCCGCTCGATGTGGGCCGCGGCGACCTGATCTCGGACGACCGCCACGCGGCGATGATCCAGTTCAGCCCCAAGGGCGACTACGACGAGGCAATCGCCTACATCGACACGATCGTCGCCGGCGTCGACAAGACCGCCGCCCGCCACCCCGCCCTCGACATCGAGGAGCTCGGAAGCGCCAGCACCGGCAAAGCCGTCGACGAGGCGTTCGCCGGCATGCTCAAGACCGCCGGCATGATCGCGCTCCCGCTGACGCTCATCATCCTGCTGCTGGTCTTCGGCTCCGCGGTCGCGGCCCTGATCCCGGTTCTGCTGGCGATCACCGCGGTCATCGCGACCACCAGCCTGATCGCCCTGCCAAGCCAGTTCGTGCCCGTCGACGAGCAGATCGCCGAGGTGATCCTCCTGATCGGCCTCGCGGTCGGGATCGACTATTCGCTCTTCTACCTCCGGCGCGAGCGCGAAGAGCGTGCCGCCGGCCGCAGCGAGCACGCCGCGCTCGAGGCGGCGGCAGCCACCTCCGGCCGAGCCGTCCTCGTCTCAGGCATCACAGTCCTCATCGCGATGGCCGGCATGTTCCTCTCCGGCGACAAGACGTTCATGTCCTTCTCGATCGGGACGATGATGGTCGTCGCGGTCGCGATGATCGGCTCGCTGACCGTGCTCCCGGCACTGCTCGGCAGGCTCGGCGACAAGGTCGAGAAGGGCCGCGTGCCCTTCCTGCACCGGCTCCGGCGCAAGGACGGCGAGAGCCGCTTCTGGGGCGCGATCCTCGACCGTGTCCTCCGGCGTCCCGTCCTCTCGGCCGTCGCCGCCGGCGCCGTCCTGATCGCGCTGACCGTGCCGGCGTTCTCGCTGAACACGGCGACGACCGGGCTCGACGACATCTCGATCCCCGAGATCGAGCCGATGAAGCGGTTCGACGACGCCTTCCCGGGCGGTAACGACCCGGCCCAGATCGCGATCAAGGCGGACGACGTCCGCGCCCAGCCGGTTCAGGACGCGATCGTCGCCCTGAAGCAAGAGGCGCTCGCGACCGGCCAGATGAAGGGCCCGATCGAGGTCGAGGCAAGCCGCGACCACACCGTCGCGACGGTCGCGATCACGCTCGCCGGCTCCGGAACGGACGCCACGTCGCAGGCCGCACTCGCGACACTCCGCGAGGACGTCCTGCCGGGCACGCTCGGCCAGGTCGAGGGCGTCGAGTACGCCGTCGGCGGTACGACCGCCCTGGACAGGGACTGGGAAGCGAAGATGAAGACTTCGGCACCGCTTGTCTTCGGCTTCGTACTCCTGTTCGCCTTCCTGATCATGCTGGTCTCGTTCCGCTCGATCGTCGTCGCCCTGAAGGCGATCGTGCTCAACCTGCTCTCCGTCGGAGCCGCGTACGGGATCCTCGTGGCGGTCTTCCAGTGGGGTTGGGGCGAGAGCCTCCTCGGCTTCCAGTCGAACGGCGGCATCACCCCGTGGCTACCGATGTTCCTGTTCGTGATCCTCTTCGGACTCTCGATGGACTATCACGTCTTCATCCTGAGCCGCATCCGCGAGGCCTACGACCGCGGCCTCTCGAACGAGGATGCAGTCGCGCACGGGATCAAGTCCACGGCCGGCGTGGTCACCAGCGCCGCCACCGTCATGGTCGGCACCTTCCTGGTGTTCGCCCTGCTGCCGGTGATCGACATGAAAGAGATGGGCATCGGCCTCGCAGCCGCCGTCCTGATCGACGCCACCATCGTCCGCGCGGTGCTCCTGCCCGCGACGATGAAGCTCCTCGGCGAGCGCAACTGGTACCTGCCGAGCTGGCTCGGGTGGCTCCCCCGCCTCGAGCACGAGCAGGCCCCTGAGGCACCCAAGGCAGCGCCCGCTCCCGCAGCGGCCTAGTACCCGGAACCGCGAAGCCCCGCCCCCTGGCAACGGAGGGGGTGGGGCTTCAATCGTTCTTGGAGCCGGAGGAGGGACTCGAACCCACGGCCTACTGCTTACAAGGCAGTTGCTCTACCAGCTGAGCTACTCCGGCACGGGCGCCGGACATGGTACTTCGCGTCAGTTGAGGACCTCACGAGTCTTCTGGTGGGCCAGGATCTTGCGCTTGACCCGCTGGAGCGCGTTGTCGATCGTCTTGCAGTCGCAGCCCAGCTCGTCGGCCATCTCCTCGTACGAGAGCCCTTCGAGGTAGCAGCGGAGAGCGTCGGCCTCGAGCGGCGAGAGGCCCGTGCCGAGCGTGAAGACGAGGCTCTGCAGCTCCTCGGTCGAGATCACGCAGACCGACGGGTCGTTCGTCGAGGGGCCGGGTAGCGCGTCACCGAGCGTGCACTCGCCGTCGGAGTCCTGGCCGGCAGGCGTGTGGCTGAAGGAGATGTACTGGTTCAGCGGCTGGTGCTTGAAGCGGGTCGCGGTCTTGATCGCCGTGATGATCTGCCGCGTCACGCAGAGCTCGGCGAAGCTGCGGAACGATGTCTCCTTGTCGGCCCGGAAGTCGCGGACCGCCTTGTAGAGCCCGACGAGCCCCTCCTGGATGAGGTCCTCGGAGTCGCCGCCGGCGAGGAAGTAGGAACTCGCCTTGAGCCGGACGAAGCCGTTGTAGCGGCGCATCAGGGTGTCGAGCGCGGCCGTGCTGCCGTTCCGGGCTTTCATCACCAGCTGCAGATCCTCAAGCTCTCGTTGAGCCTTCTGGGCTGACTTCGCTGCGGGGGCGGTCTGAGCGGACATACGCGTTCTCCCTGAATTGGGCGGGAAAGAGCGGCTGTGCCCGCCGTGCCGGACACTCAACTCTCACCCTTAGGTTGAGGCAGAAGATAGCAAGCTCATGCGCAAGTTACAAGTAACTTGCAATGGACCGATTCTGTTAGGAACGTATGTTCGCCTACGACTCGCCGCGGCGGAGGCGCTCGAGCCGCTCGCGTGTCTCGTCGTCGAGGCTGTCGCCGAGTCGGGAGCCGTGCGACTCCCGGTGGCGGGGCTGCTGCAGGTCTGCCATGAACGCGCGGGACGAGCGCTTCTGCACTTCCTGGCCCGATGTGCCGCGCACGGCGAAGTCGGACGAGACGAGGCAGACGATCTCGTGCCCGCGGTGCTCGGCCGCGAGGCGCTCGAGCACCGCGTCCGCGTGTGGGGCGAAGCGGACGGACAGCGGCCCGACGTCCTTGTCGACGCCGACGCCGTCCCAGACGAGGATGCCGCGCGCACCGCGCATCGCCACGAACGAGGCGAGTGTGTCGGTCAGCTCGCGCTGGTCCTCGTACGCTCCTGCGTGGAGGAGGTTGTGGCCGTCGAAGAGGTACAGCGTCGGGTCGGCCATCAATCGGACTTAGTTGCTGTCAGCAACTAAGTCCGCCTCCGTCGTGCCTCGTACAGGAACAGGGCGGCGGCGACGCTGACGTTCAGCGACTCGACCCGGCCCGAGAGCGGGATCGAGATCGTCGCGTCGCAGGCGCGCCGGACGAGCGGACGCACGCCCTTGCCTTCGGCGCCGAAGACGAGCGCCAGGCCGCCGGTCAGGTCGGCCTGCCAGAGGTCCTGCTCCGCGTCCGCGGCGGCCGCGTAGATCCAGAGATCGCCGCGCTTGATCTCGTTCAGGTACCGCGCGAGGTTCGGGACGACGGCAACCGGCAGGTGCTCGACCGCGCCCGCCGATGCCCGCGCTACGGCCGCGGTCACCATCGCCGAGCCGTGCGCGGGGACGACGACGCCGGTCGCGCCCGCGCCTTCCGCGCTTCGAATCACGGCGCCGAGATTACGCGGATCCGTGACCTGGTCGAGGCACGCGAGCAGGGGCATGTCGACAGCCGCGAGCTCGTCGGCGTCGGCGTAGCGGTACGGCTCCGTCCAGGCGAGGACGCCCTGGTGGTCGCGGGTGCCGGCGGCCTCGCCGATCTCCCGATCCGGCTTGATCTGGAGGCGCGGGCCCTCCTCCAGCCACGGTTCGGCCGCTACCGCACGCTCGGTCGCCCAGAGCTCGAGCACCTGGCGCCGGCCGCGCAGCGCCTCGCGCACGGGCCTGCGCCCGTAGACCTGCTCGCGGGTCACTGCCTGGGGACGAGCCGGTAGCCGCCGGAGTCGTCGCGCACGTCCCAACCCGCCGCTTCGATCTGCTCCCGCAACTCGTCGGCGCGCGCGAAGTCCTTCGCCGCGCGCGCTTCCTGACGCCCGGACGCCAGTGCATGCAGCTCCGGCGGCGCCTCCTCCTGCTCGGCGAGCCCCGAGAGGCCGAAGATGTCGAGCGCCCGGCGGAGCAGGTCGTGATCGCGCCACTCGTGCATGAGCGCGAGCGCTGCCGGTGTCGAGAAGTCCTCGTCGAGAACGGCCCGGAACCGCTCCCACGCGTCGGCCGCAGCGGGCTCCGACGGGTTCCGGAACACCTCGCGGAGACCCTCGGCCCGTGCCTGGGCATCGGCCATGCGGTCGTCGGAGAAGTCGATCGGGCTGCGCCAGTGCGCGGTGAGGAAGAACAGCAGCGTCGTCTCACGGCCCCACCGGTCGAGCACCTCGGCGATCGTCTCGACGTTGCCGATCGACTTCGACATCTTCTCCCCGGTGAAGCGGAGCATGCCGTTGTGCATCCAGATCTTCGCGAACTCGTGCCCGAGTGCCCGCGACTGCGCCACCTCGTTCTCGTGGTGCGGGAAGACGAGGTCGAGCCCGCCGCCGTGGATCTCGAACGAGGGTCCGAGCAGCTTCTCCGCCATCGCCGAGCACTCGATGTGCCAGCCCGGCCGCCCGCGTCCCCAGGGGGAGTCCCACGCCGTGTCCTCCGCCGGCTTGTTTGCCTTCCAGAGCGCGAAGTCGCGCCGATCCTCCTTGCGTGGGTTCGGTGTCTCTTCCTCATCCTCGAGCTGGTCGAGCCGTTGCCCGGAAAGGCGGCCGTACTCCTCGAAGCGAGACACGCGGAAGTAGACGTCGCCGTCCACCTCGTAGGCGTAGCCGCGCTCGATCAGGTCGACGATGAAGCGGATGATCTCGTCCATCGTCTCGGTCGCCTTCGGCCAGTAGTCGACCTCGTCGAGCCCGAATCGGCCCGTGTCCTCCAGGTACCACTCTGTCGCCTGGCGCGCGCGCTCGGCGCTGGCTCCCGGCGCCGCCTCGTAGATCTTGTCGTTGACGTCGGTGATGTTGTGGACGAGCGTGACGTCGTAGCCCCGCTCGCGGAGCCAGCGCTTGTACCAGCAGGCGAGCACGTACGGGCGCGCGTTGCCGATGTGGGCGCGCGCGTAGACCGTGGGGCCGCAGACGTACATCCCGATCGGTCCGGGCGGCTCGGGCAGCTCGACGAGGTCGCGGGCTAGGGTGCTATAGAGCCGCATCGACCCGTCTCAGCGCCTCGTCCTGTGGCAGCGCCGCGATCACCGCCCACAGCTCCGGCCCGCGCTCGGCTCCGGTCAGGGCCAGCCGCAGCGCCTTCAGGTCGCCGCCGACGGCCTTCAGCTCGCGCACGATGTCCTTGCCGTCGAGGCCGCTCGCACGCAGCTCGGCGAACCGGGCGAGCGTCGGCCGCGCCTCCTCCGGCAGCGTTACCGGCTGCGGCTCGAGGATCGCCGCCGCCATCGCACGGGCCTCGACGAGATCGCGCGCGCCCCGGAGCGCGCGCGCGAGCTGCGGCGGCGCCCCGGCTCGCGCGGCGAGCTCCTCGTCCGAGAGCGCCCCGATCGCGTCGATCGCGAGCCGGCGGATGCGCGGCTCGTCGAGGTGGACGTCGTGCGACGGCTCGCCGAGCTCCTCGAGATACGCGCGCAACGCCTCCGCCGGCACGCCCGCCTCGCGGTACTGCGCCAGCGTGGGCGCGCCCTCGCGCTTCGACAGCTTCTTCCCGTCGGGCCCGAGCAGGAGCCCGTGATGGACGTACTCCGGCGGCTCGAACCCGAGCGCCCATGAGAGCTCGCGCTGCAGCTCGGTGTTGGAGCGGTGGTCGGCCCCGCGAACGACGTGCGTGATCTCGAAGTCGTGGTCGTCGACGACGCTTGCGAGGTGATACGTGGGCGAGCCGTCGGCCCGGAGAAGAGTCGTGCCGCGGTAGCGAGTCGAGCCGTCCTCGTCGCGCTCCCCGACGCTCAACGCCGCCTCCCGGTGCCGCTCGGCGCGCGCGCTCTGCCGTGCCGGCCCTTCGTTCCACGGTAGCCCCAGCCACTCGAGGTCCTCGAGGATCGCCGCGACCGCTCCCTCGACCTCACGGGAGCGGTCGGTGTCGTCGATTCGCAGCAGCAGCCAGTCGCCGCGCCGCCGGTTCGCGACCGCGGAGAGGGCGCTGCCGAGGTGGAGCGAGCCCGTCGGGCTCGGCGCGAAGCGGACTCTCGTAGCCACGCATTGAGTCTACGGCCGCCACGGTCTCCTCTAGGGTCGAGGGGTGGACGATCTGCTCGAGGCGTGGTTCGCGTCGAACGGCCGCGATCTGCCGTGGCGGAAGACGCGCGACCCGTACGCGATCCTGGTCTCCGAAGTCATGCTCCAGCAGACGCAGGTCGAGCGGGTGATCCCGCGCTGGCTCGGCTGGCTCGAGCGCTGGCCGAATCCGGCTGCGCTCGCGGCGGCCTCGCCCGCCGAGGTGATCAGGGAATGGCAGGGACTCGGCTACAACCGGCGCGCAGTCAACCTCCACCGGGCGGCGCAAGTCGTCGCCGAGGAGGGCTGGCCGGACGACCTGACGGCACTGCCCGGAGTCGGGCCCTATACCGCCGCCGCGATCCGCAACCAGGCCTACGGTGAGCCCGTCCTGCCGGTCGACACCAACGTCGCCCGGATCCAGGAGCGGACGGCCCACTCGTTCGGGCCCGGATCGTTGCAGGCGCTGTTCGACCTCGGCGCGACGGTGTGTTTGGCGCGCGTGCCGCGCTGCGACGCCTGCCCGCTCGCCAAACGCTGCCCGTCACGCGGGCGGCGGTACGAGCCGCTGCGCAAGCAGTCGCGCTTCGAGGGCTCGTTTCGGCAGCGACGCGCTTCCCTGCTGCGCCTCGTCGCTGCGGAGGCGCAGCCGTTCGACGAGCTCGACCGGGAGGCCGTCGATTCGCTCATCCGTGACGGGTTGGTCGAGCAGGCCGGCGAGCTCGTCCGCCTTCCCGCCTAGACCTCGTGGTGCATCCAGACGTTCGGCTCGACGTAGACGCCCTCGCGCCACCGCCTTGCGCATTCCGTCCAGCATCGTCCGGCTCAGGCCCTGGCCGCGGAGACGGCCGTCGCAGGCCGGCCGGCGAACGCCTGCTCGAGCGCCGCGTC
>DATMEO010000114.1:0-20327 GCA_035556515.1 Gaiellaceae bacterium | reverse complement strand
CTTAAACGCATGACGGCTTTCCTCCCTGTTTCAAAGTAGTACTGGCCCCCTGATCGAATCATGGTCCACTCGGCTGGTCAAGCGTCCATTAGGTGTGCAGCATCCACCATTCCGTGAACTCGCGGCGGGCCCGTCGTCCGTGAGCCGGTGTGCCGGGCTCGTCCTTGCGGTCGAGCCAGCCGTCGACGATCTGCTGCCGACCACGCCAGGGATCGCGGAACGGAGCGGTCAGGTAGAGAGCGTCGTCGGTGAAAAGCGCGCCGATCTCGCCGGCGTCGTTCGACGCCCAGGCTCGCTCGTAGCTCGCGACCCAGTCCGCGAGCGCAGCCACGGGCTCAGCGGTCCTCGACGCCCTCGAGCCGCATGAACGCGTAGAGGACGAGGTAGCTGAGCGTCAGGAAGCTCGACAGGAGCACGGTCATCCCGATCGCGCGCGGATCGGCGACGATCCCGTCCAGCTGGGAGAGCAGCCGCGGGTCGGCGAGCACGTCCCAGCTGTTCCAGCGGAGAACGCGGCCGAGATAGACGCCGAAGCTCGCGAGGCCGAGGACGGCGACGGCGATCACCCACGCGACCCGCGCACCTGCGAGGCTGCGCACGACCGACTGGACCAGGTAGAGCGAGAGGAAGCCGAGCAGCATCCCGGTCCAGGCGGGAGCCGCGATCACGACGATGTCGACCCAGAGCGGGACGACCGGGCTCGGGAGCAGATGCTTGAAGTCGGTGATGATGTAGGGCGCGTTCGGGAGGAAGAGCAGCCACAGGGCTGCGAGCGGGAGCAGCTGCAGCGGCCGCGTCCCCGACCGGTGCCGGTCGTAGATCAGGATCGAGAGCCCGAACGGGATCCACGCCAGGAAGAGGTTCCAGATCAACCCGCCGAAGAGCGGCTCGCTCGAGTAGACGTAGCGGGTGACGATCAGCGCGACGGAGAAGAGCGACAGCAACGCCAGCGCCGCATAGATCGCGCGCCGGCGGCGACTGGTGTCAGTGCTCCCCATCCGGAACCACTCTACTCGCAGGAATCAGGCCGACTCTTGGGCGAAGCTGGCGAGCTCGGAGCGGCCGAATGCGACTCTCCGCGCTCCCCACCCGGCGAACAACGTGCGGAAGGTGCCCGTGAAGATGCCCGTCGTCGTGACGCGATTGCACTCGCCGCGCGTTCCCGTGGACGTCTCGGTGGCGGCGAACCTGCCGCTGCCCTGGACGGCCAGAGTGGCCGGGAGATCGACGGCGATGCTCGGAGGCCGACCCGCGAGCGGATCGAAGCCGAGCCGCTCGGCCCGCAGCACGTGGTACCAGGTCGTGCCGGCGGGAAGCGTGCCGCCGCGATCGGCGAAGCTCAGAGTGAGCCACCCGCCCGCGTCCGGCGACAGCAGCAGCGTCGCCGCCGGTCCGGCAGACCCCTGATGAACCGCCGTCAAAACCGACGACGGCGAGCAGATCTCGAACGCAGGAGCCGAGCAGTCGACAGGCCCGCCGCGGTTGAACGTCACGGAGCCGGCGAGAACGAGGCGGCGGATCGTCCCGAAGAACCTCGTCCCCGTGCGGAGGACGAAGCTGCCGCGCAGCCTCACCGGCACGCTTGCGAATGCGCCGCGGCAGCCCTGGGACTCGCCGATCTCCCGGGCCGGGCCGCTGGCGGTCAGGGTCATGTCGAGCACAACGACCGTGCCGAAGCGGGCCCGCCAGCGGCCGCTGCGGCCGTCGAAGGAGACCGTGCCGGCCGGAGCAGCGCGGAACCCGTGCTGCTCCTCCCCGCGTCCGTTGCCGAGCTTGCGGGTGAGCGAGATCCCGAAGGTCTCGCGACCAGCGCGCGCGGTCGGCCCGACCACGGCCGCCGAGAGCTTCCACCCCGGCTGTGACAGCGTCGCCGGAGCGACGAAGAGCGTGACGTGGTCGATTGCGGCCGCGTTTCCAGGCGCGGAGAGGCCGGCTCCCACGGCTGCGACCAACAGTGCGATACGACCCGTCATGGCCCCCTCCAGTCTCCGGAACGGTACGTCCTCGTCAGTCCGGCAGCAAGGGCATCTCGATCCCTTCGCCGCGGTCGAGCAGGACGGCGCGCGTGAGTGCGGTGGAGCCGAAGCGTTCGCGCACTTCGTCCACCGCCGCGTCGAGCGCTCCGTCGTTGCGGCGGTCGAACGGAAGCAGCAGCTGAACAGCGCAGTCGTCCTCGAGATTGGCCACCGAGACGCCGACCAGGGTGACGCCCTTCCGTTCGATCGTCGGCGTCGCGGCCGCGAGCAGGCCCCGTGCCGTGGCGAGGATCGTGTGCGTCTGGGCGGTCGGCCGGGCGAGCGTGTGCGATCTCGTTGCCCGGGAGAAGTCGTCGAAGCGGAGCCGGAGCACGACCGTGCGCCCGACGCGTCCGGCGGTGCGCATCCGGCGCGTGACCCGGTCGACGAGCCCGATCACGGCCGCGTCGAGCGCCTCGGCAGAGGTCGGCGCGCGGCCGAGCGCCCGCTGCGACCCGATCGAGCCGCGCCGCCGCCCGGTGCGGACCGGGCGCGGGTCGAGGTTGTGCGCGAGGGCGTGCAGATGCCGCCCGGACGCCCGCCCGAGCATCGAGACGAGCACCGACTCGGGCAGCAGCGCAACCTGCCGCACCTTCGCGATCCCGCGGGCGCGCAGCTTGGCGGCCGTGACCGGACCGACGCCCCAGAGCCGCTCGACCGGAAGCGGATGGAGGAACGCGAGCTCCTGGTCCGGCGGCACCACGAGCAGTCCGTCCGGCTTCGCGACCGCGCTCGCCACCTTGGCCAGGAACTTCGTCCTGGCGACTCCCACCGTGATCGGCAGCCCGACCCGGTCCAGCACGTCGCGCCGGAGCCGTTCGGCGATCTCGACCGGCGTGCCGAAGCCCCGCTCCATGCCGCGGACGTCGAGGAACGCCTCGTCGATCGAGAGCCCTTCGACGAGCGGGGTCGTGTCCTCGAAGACCTCGAAGACGGCCTTGCTCGCCTCGACGTAGGCCGAGAAGCGCGGCCTGACGACGACCGCGTGCGGACAGAGCCGGCGCGCCTGGCGCTCGTTCATCGCCGTGCGGATTCCGAAGGCCTTTGCCTCGTAGCTCGCCGCGAGCACGACCCCCATGCCGACGAGCACCGGCTGCCCGCGCAGGTGCCGCTCGTCACGTTGCTCGACGGACGCGAAGAACGCGTCCAGATCGGCGTGCAGGATCGTCGCCTCCCGAGACACGAACATATGTTCGCACAGTCAAAGCAGCCGCGAAAGCCATTCGTGAACCGCCTCCGTCACCGGCTTGGCGGCGCGGAGGCTGTGGTTACCCGGCACGAGGACGACCGAGCGCAGCTTCGAGGGCGGCGGGATCCCGAACGGATCGCCCTCGCCCTGGACGACGAGCGTCGGCACCGCGAGCGCGTCGAGCTCCGGCAGCCGGCTCGGCGCGGACGCGCGACCCGGCGGCCGCAGCGGGAAGGCGAGGCAGAGAACCCCGGCTGCGCCGGTGGTGGCGGCGGTGCGACAGGCGACACGTGCGCCCGCGGAGCGGCCGCCGGTGAGGAGCGGCAGACCGCTCAGCTCGTCCGCGGCGAGTTGCTCGACGACCGAAATCCAGGCCGCATCGAGGTGGCCCGCCGGCGCGGGCGAGCGTCGACCTGCGACCCGGTACGGCTGCTCGACGAGCGCGACGGACACATTCGCTGCCAGCGCCGCCTCCGTCGCGGCGACGAGGTCGGCCGCTGCGATCCCTCCCCCGGCCCCGTGCCCGAGAACGAGCGCGGCACGCGGCTCGTCGGCCGGGTGCAGCTGAGCGCGGGCCGCGCCGTGCGGGGTGTCGAGCTCGAGCATGTGCGGCTACTGTGCCCGTTGTTCGCGCGGGGAGGGGGTTCGGTGCTGCGAAGGCTGCTCGTGCTTGCCGGTGGTCTCGTCGCCGCCGGGATGATCACCGGCTCGGCCGCTGCGTTCGACGCGGCCCAGCAGCCCGTTCCGTCCCTGACGCCGGTCGCCACGGAGCGCCTGTGGAGCGAGCTCGTGCGAAAGCCGCGCGTGCAGTCGCTGAGGACCGCCGAGTGTCGGCCGCTCCGCGCCGTCTTCTACGCCCCGACGGACTGGCGCCGCCTCGCCACGAAACTGGCCGCGACGCCGTCGCCCTGCGCGCAGTACTACATCTCCGTCCCGCCGGTTGGAGACAAGACGCAGCAGCGGGCCGACGAGGCGTGGCGCATCCGCGCGCTCGGGCCGGCGTTCCACGCACTCGCGGAGATCAGCGTCACCGGCTGGACCGCATGGGTGGCCTCGACCGGCCGCTCCTGGTACGAAGCCGGCGTCGAGGCGCGACGGCGGATGGCGATGGCCGGCTACGACGTGACCGCCGGCGACACCTGGGCGCTGAACGAGCTCTCCTCGGCGGTGCGGCAGGGCGTCGGCAACGCGCGGGCGAACATGCGGGCCTTCCTCAACGGCCTCTACGACGGAGACGGCGCGCTGCCGGCAGCGCGCGGGACCGTGTTCATCGCCGGGATCGGTCAGGCGACCACCGATCTCTCCCTCTACCAGGCGCGGCTGCAGGACTGGTACGAGGACGCCGGCTTCTGGACCGACCTCAGCCGCTTCGCGAGCGACTGGTCGCAGGAGGTCTACGGCGACGTCCGTCACTACGCCGTCGCCGGCGCGACGCGGGAAGCGCGGCGCGACCTGCTCAACGAGTATCTGCAGCACCAGAGCTCGCTCGCCGGCGTGGCGCCGACGTCGGCAGACGCAGCACGCACCTTCCTGGCCGCCTTCTCCAGCCCGCTCGCGAACGCGGCCTGGCGTTACGACGCCGCCTTCGGCTGGACGGACGTTCCGGCGGAGCTGATGCAGGACTACGTCTCGGCCGAGACCTACGCGATGCGCGCGGCCGGCACCGGCCGCTTCGGCTATGCCTGGTCGCCGAAGACTCCCGCCGGGATGCCCGAAGCGACCTTCGATGCGCAGACCGACGCGCTGCTCGTCCGGCTCGCGGCCGCGATCGCCGACTCGGGCGACTCGCCGGAAGCCGCCTGTGCCGCGGCCTGGTGCACCGGCAGCCTCGACGGGGCCACTGCGACGGCCGCCTGGCGCACGTTCGGCGCCTGGAAGCCGTCCCGGCTCGCGTTCACATCTCCGGAGCAAACCGTCGCGCCGGGTGCGGCATCGACGCCGCTGACGGTCGAGCTGCAGACGAGCGCCGGCACCGCATACACGGCGGGCGTGCCGGTGACGGTGGCGCTCTCCTCGTCCACGACGACAGGTGAGCTCGCGACGACCGCGGGCGGCCCGTGGACGACGTCTCTGGCGACGCCGATCGCTTCGGGGACGAGCACGGCGACCTTCTATTACCGCGACACGGTCGGCGGCTCGGCCACGATCACGGCGGCGACAGCCGGGAAGACCGCTGCCACGCAGGCGGTCACGGTCGGGACCACCTTGCCGTCTCCTCCGGTGTCCCCGCCTCCCTCGAGCGGCGGCGGCGGTAGCGGACCCGCACCGGACCTCGTCGTCCAGGCGAGCGCGACACCTGCTGCACCGGCCGTCGGCAACACGATCACCTACGTGCTCAACGTCCGGAACCTCGGCGGCCCGGCCTCGCGCGCGCTCCTCGCCGTCCAGCTCCCATCGCAGGTCGCCTACGCCGGCAGCCAGTCTGACCGCGGACCCGGCTGCACAGGGGCGGCGACGCTCGCGTGCGACCTTGACTTTCTCGCCGGCGACCTCGTCGCGACCGTGCGGATCAGCGCCGTCGTGCGCGAGCCGGGGACGCTTGCGTTCACCGCCGTCGCCTCGGCGCAGCCCGGCGACTCGCAGCCGGCGAACGACACCGCGCGCGTCACCACGGTCGTCGCGCCGCCGGCGACGATCCGGGCGCCGGCGCAGGTCCGGCCCGCGCTCCGCGCCGTCGGCGTGCCGACGCGGGTGACGAGGGCGGGTGGCGTTGCGACCCTGTCGGCTCGCTTCTCGGTCGGCGGCGCCGCCCGGCTCGTGGCGCGTGTAACGACGCTGCGTTCGACGCGCCCGATCACGCTGCTCGCGCGCACCTCGCTCGCGGGCACACGGACGACGAAGGCGCAACCGACCGCCGCGGCAAAGGTCTCGCGCGCCGCCACGTACCTGTTCAAGGCGCGCATCGGCGCAGCCAAGCTGGTCCGCGGCCGCACGTACCTCGTCCGGCTTTCGGCGGTCGACGCGGACGGTCGGCGGCGCACGCTGACGATCCGGGTCAAGGCCTGACAGCCCCGGAACCGGCTGATCCCGTCTGGTGTACTACCAGGCAGATAAGCGGTGCAGCGTCTCGCCCTCATCGCAGTTGTTCTCGTAGCGCTCGGAGCGCCGGCGAACGCGCGCGCAGCGCTCTTCTTCCTGCTCGACCAACCAAGCGCCTCGCCGAACGACCGCGTCACGGTGCGGACGGGCGCGACGCCGAAGGACTTCGAGCCGAGCGGACGAGTGAAACCGCTGCAGCGACCCGTCCGGCTCTACCTCGTCCGAGCAGAGCTGGCGGCCGAGGTCCACTCCCGCCTCGACCCACGCCTGCACTTCGTCGGTTCGGTCGCACCGGACAGTAACGGCCGCGGAACGCAGACCTTCAGCGTGCCGCCGCTCGACTCGGGCAACTACACGCTCGCCTACTGGTGCCCCGGCTGCGCCGGCTCGAGCCGTGGACGAACGTTCTTCGTGCAGCGGCCCGACCAGTTCGCGCAGCGCTACCGCTCCCAGACGCTCCTCCGCATCAGCACGACCCAGGCGTGCCCGGTGACGCTGCCGAACAGGAACCGGCCGGCGGGTCAGCCGCGCAGCGTGTCCTGGTACGGAAACGGCCTCCTCTGGGCCGGCCTGGCAGTGAACGGCATCTCCGCCGTGCCCTCCGACCGCGTGGCCGCCGACGGCTCGATCGGCGACAAGCTGCTCTGGGTGACGACACCGCCCGGGAGCAAGCCGACGATCTCGGGCGAGCGCCTCGACGCGCCTGCCCCGCCGCTGCGTGTGCTCGGGGTCAACCAGGGCTCGTTCGCGAACGCCGAGAAGCCGTCGTTCATGTCGGCGGTGAGCTTCCCGGCTGCGGGCTGCTGGAGACTGAGAGCGCGGGTGGGCGACCTCAGCCTTTCGTACGTCGTCGAGGTCGTGGTGCGACCGACGTCCACGCCGTAGAGCTCGAAGCGTCGGCGAGAATGCCGGGATGAAGCCGCCGCGCGCTACCGGCAGGACTGGTTTCCCCACGCCGACAGGGTCGAGCTCGACGGCGTCGGCCACTGCCCGCAGCTCGACGTCCCGCTCGAGGCGGCGCAGCTGATCCTCGCGTTCACGGCTCCATGACCCAGCGTGCCATCGTCCTCGTCGAGGGGGTCAGCGACCGGATCGCGCTCGAGACGCTCGCGGCCCGGCGCGGCCGCGATCTCGCCGCCGAGGGCGTCGCCGTGGTGGCGATCGGCGGCGCGCAGGCGATCGAGCGCGCCCTGGGCGGGGTGAGCGGCCTCCGCGTTGCCGGCCTCTACGACGTGGCGGAGGAGCGCGCCGTTCTGCGAGGGCTCGAGCGCGCCGGCTTCGGCGCCGACGGCTTCTTCGCGTGCAACCCCGATCTCGAGGGGGAGCTCGTCCGCGCGCTCGGAACGGAGCGGATGCTCAAGCTCGTCGAGGTGCGAGGGCAGCTCGGCGCGTTCACGACCTACCGGAAGCAGCCCGCGCAGCGGGAGAAGCCGCTCGAGGCGCAGCTGCACGGCTGGCTCCACAACTGGAAGATCCGTTACGCGGCGCCGCTCGTCGAGGCGCTCGACCTCAGCCGCGTGCCCGAGCCACTCGAACGCGTGCTCGCCTTCGCCACGGAGAATTCATCCCAAAGGGTCGATGAAACACCTTTTTTCGGGCCGTAGCGTCGGCGAATGCTCGAAGCGTTCGGCTGGGGCTTGCTCGCGCAGTTGTCCCTGCTCATTGCGGGCCTTGCTGTCTGCTGGGTCACGGTCCCCACCAAGGTGGTCGGCATCCTCGGCGGCTTCGGCGCCGGAGCGATGATCGCGGCAGTCTCCTTCGACCTGCTGCCTGAGGCGCAGACCGACATCGAGCCGTGGCAGACCGGCGTTTGGATGATGGTCGGTGTCGCCGTCTTTCTCGTTGCCGACCAGATCGTCGAGAGACGCTTCGGCTCCTCGGGCGCGGGCGGGGCGATGGGCATCGTCGTCGGCTCCGTGGTCGACGGCGTCCCCGAATCCATGATCCTCGGCATCCAGGTCGGAACCGGGGTCACGATCAGCCTCGGCTTCGTCGCCGCGGTCTTCATCTCGAACATCCCGCAGGCGATTGCGCCCTCCGCCGACCTCGCGGCGAGCGGCTGGGGCCCGCGGCGGCTCGGTCAGCTCTGGCTGCTCGTCGTGCTCGCCTGCGCCGCTGCCGCCGCTCTCGGCTTCCTGGCGACCGACCTGACGAGTGCCGTGCAGGGCGATCGCGCTGCTGCCCTCGCGGCCGGAGGCTTGCTCGCGATGCTCACGAACTCGCTGATTCCGTTCTCGTTCGAGCGTGGCGGCGCACTCGCCGGTGCGGCGACCGCGCTGGGGTTCTGCCTCTCGGTCATGAACGCCTGACTCGGAGGAACGGTCAAATCCGGCGACTGGGGACTCGCGGCAAGGGCTCCGACGTAGTTCTCCAGGATGCTGCGTCTTTCTCTCCTGCTTCTCGTCGTGGTCGCGACTGGTTGCTCTGCGGACTCGAACGGCGATGCCGATGCGCCCGCTCCTGCTGCGGCCGCAGCCGTCCCGCATTACGTCGGCGCGGACGGAGTCGAGATCGAGGTGCCGGGCGGCTGGTACGAGACCTACACCGAAGCCGGAAGGTTCCGCGATCCGGTCGTTCGCCTGGCCGTCTCGTCGGGCCCGATCCAGCCGGGCTCGGGCGCCTGTCAGGTCAGTGCGTACGACTTCCCGAACGACGAAGTCGCGATCGTCGTCGTCGAGTGGCGGACTCCCCTGCTGCTGAAAGGCACGGGCGGCGCACCGCGGCCGGATCGGTTCACGGCAGCGTCGCTGCCGATCCATGAGCCGCCGGCGATCGAGTGTTTCTCCGGCTCCGGCGGCACCGCGCAGTTCGTCGAGGCCGGTCGCATGTTCGGCGTCTACGTGCTGCTCGGGCAGGAGGCGCCGGCGAGACTCGCGGCCCAAGCCCGGAGAGTTGTCGACACGCTCCTGGTCGACATGCGCCCTGCACATCCGGTCGAGCTGGTCGCCTTGGCGAAGGCGCGGATCGAGCACTGCCGGCGCTCACCGCTGCTCCGCGCGATCTGTCCGACCCGGGTTCCCGGCGTCCGCGCGCCCTACCTCTCGCACCTCGCACGAGATCTCCTGGGACACGCGGGCAGCCTCGACGTCTTCGACCTCGAACGAGGAGGCGAGGATCCTGCGCAGCCTGACCGAAACCGGCCGCCTCGGATGGCGCACATCGGCATCCTCGCCGGCGACACCGAGCGGATCGCGCCTTGGCGCGAGCCCTGGGGGCGACATGCCGTCGCATTGCGTAACGGCCTATTGAAAACGAAACGGGAGCAGCCGCTCTCGTTCGGCCTCGCCACCTGGGGCGACAGGCGTGGCCTTCTCTTCCTGGTGCCGCCGCACCCGGCTGGCGGGTACCTCGGCAACCACCTGGTGTTCGTCTGGAGGTCCGGGAGCTCGAGCAGAGCGGTGACGCTCCATGCCTGGGAACCGCTGAGCGAAGCAGCCGCCACGCTGCACGCGATCACGATCTCCGCCGAATAACCGGCCTCTGGCGGCGCGCGCGGGTCAGCGATGTCTTCCCCGTATCTCAGCGCCGTGGCCGTTCCGACATCGGTCATGATGGATCGGTGACGCACGTTCTGGTCGACGTGATGCTGTCGGGACCAGCCCGCGGGCTTGCCGTCGTCTCGATGGTCGCTGCCCTGGCGGTCTCTTCTGGGGCGGCTGCGGACTCGCCACTCGGCGATCAACTGCGGCGCGGCGGGGTGATCCTCGTCATCCGGCACGCGGCTACCGACTTCTCGAAGCCCGACCGGAATCCGGTCGACCTGAAGGACTGCCGCACGCAACGCAACCTCTCGACAGAGGGCCGCCGCGACGCGAGGCGCATCGGGCAGGGCGCGCGGCGGCTGAAGCTTCGGATCGGCGCCGTGCTCTCGAGTCCGTTCTGCCGCACTCGCGAGACGGCAAGGCTCGCGTTCGGCCGCGCAACCGTCAACTCGGCGCTTCTGAACACCGTTGTCGCCGTGCACGACGCGGCGTGGCGACGACAAATCCGCACAGCGCGACAGTTGCTCGGTGCGAAACCCGACGCCGGCCGCGTCACCGTGCTCGTCACGCACGGCAGCGTGGTCGGGGACGCCACGGGACACACCCTCGAAGAGGGCGAGACGCTGGTCTTCCGCCCGCTCGGAAGTGCCAGGTTCAGGCTCATCGGCCGCATCCTTCCGCGCGGCTGGGCGGCGCTGCGATCCTAGGGCGTCCGAACGACGACAAGCTTGTCGACGCCGGATTCCGCGCCCCACACCTCACCCCGGCGGCCGAGGATCTGCCTGACGTTCGCGGGTGAGCTGGGGAGCCGGATGCGCGTGAACTTCTCCGTCTTTGGGTCGAAGCGAACCAGGGCGTTCGCGCCGAAATCGCTCAGCCAGACGTCGTCGGCCTCGTCGACGTAGACGGCGTAGGGCATGGGCGTCGCGCCCGGGAGGCGCCATTCGCGCCAGCGCCCGGTGGCAGGTGCGTACATAGCGAGCTTGCCGGCGTTCCACTCGCTCACCCAGATCCGCCCCTTCGAGTCGGACCACGCTCGGCGCGCGCCCTGGTCGCGCGTCGGCGGCTGCAGCACGCGCGCGGTGAAGCGCACGACGTCGACGCGGCCGAGGTAGTTACCCGCGAGAGACGCGTAGTAGATCGCGCCCGACGGCGTCGCCGTGATCCCATACGGGCCTGCTCCTCTTGGAGCCCGGAAGACACGCACCTTTCCCACGCGCGGGTCGAGCCGCCCGTAGATCCCGCTCTGCCCCGTGAACCAGAGGACGCCACGCCGGTCGAAGACGGCGGTATTGAGGTTGGCGTAGCCCGACGACGCGGGCAGCGGGAAACTCCGGACGCGCCGCGTCTTCGGGTCGACCCGGACGATCGCGTTGAGCCCGCTGTCGGTGATCCACGGCGCCCCGTCGGGGCCGACGATGACACCGTGCGGCGCCGAGCCGTCTCCGAGCGCGACGTGTCTCGTTCGGCCGGTCTTGGGGTCGAGCCAGCCGAGCTCCCCCGAGCCCTGCGCCGTGTACCAGACGCCGCCGTCGCGGGCGGGAGCGACGTCGTGCGGACGGCTCCCGGCCGGGACGGGATACTCGCGGACGCTGAGCGCCGCCGTCGAGCTCGTCCCACCAGCCGCGATACCCGCGATCGCTGCGACCGCGACACAGACCGGGATGGTCCTCCACCCGCGCATCCAGCACAGTATGCCCGCGCCTCGCGGGCGTCAGGCGAGCGCGTGCTCGAGGGCGGCTCGATCGACCGGCGCGCCGTGCGTCGGGAGAACGAGTCGACCGGCAGCTCGAGCAGCGGGCGCAACGCCCCGAGGATCTCCTCGGGAGGCACGCCCTTGTTCGCCCAATCGGCCGGGAACTCAAAACCGTTGCCGCGGTCGATGAGCGTGTCGCCGACGACGAGCGCTCGGCGGCTCTCAACCCAGAGCACGAGATCGTTCGGCTCGATTCCCGGGAACGCCTCGACACCAACCGGCAGCCGGTCGCCGGCACCGAACACCTGTCCCTCGACCGGGTTCGGGTCGCCCTCGTCCGGCGGGGGGACGTAGAGCGGCGCGGCGAGTCGCTCGGCAAGGCTCTGCCCGTCGCGCACGTGCCACGGGCATGTCAGCACGATCGCCGTCTCGCGGCCGGCCGCGAGCTCGTCGATTTCGCACGGAGGGGCGCGAATTTCATGAGCAACCGCTTCGGGTCAGCGTTCTGCTCGCGCGACCCCTTCGACCGTACGGGCCACTTCGACGCGCGAGTCGACGTCGAGCTTACGAAAGATGTTTCGCAGGTGCGTCTCGACGGTCTTTGGGCTGAGGAACAGGGTCTCGGCGATCTCGACATTCGTCCTCCGATCGACGACGAGCTCGGCGACCTGCCGCTCGCGCTCGGTCAACGCGTCGACCCCGACTCCGCCGGCTTCGCCCGGCCGTGTGCGACGGTGGATGTGGCAGCCGAGCCGTCGCAGTTCGTGGTCGGCCGCGTCGCGGTACCTGCGCGCACCGCAGGCGTGGAACGCCGCGGCGGCCCGCTCGAGCTCCGTGACCGCCTGCTCGGCCCGGCCGGCTTGCGCAAGTGCCCGTCCGGCGAGCGCGCGCGAGAGCGCAGCTTCCACCGGTAGGCCAACCTCGTCCGCGGTTGCGGCGGAGGCCAGCGCGGCAGCGGCCGCTGAGGTAGCGTCGCCGGAGGCGAGCGCGACGACCGCACCTGCGCGATCCGCCATCGCGCTCGCCATTCTGAGCGCTCCCATCGAGGCTGCAGCCGCCTCCGCGCCGGCAGCTGCGCGTTCGGCGTCATCCGGTCGGCCCAGCGCCAGCCAGCATCGTGTCAGCAGCTCGAGCCACTTCGCGCGAAAGCTGGCTCCCGGCATGAGTGGTAGCCCGGCGCCGCCTGTACGTTCGAGCAAAAGCTCGACCGCACGGGCGAGACGGGGATCGCCAGTTTCGAGCAGAGCGCCCGCAAGCGCCAGTCCGCTCGCCGCAGGAACGAGGCCGTTCTCCATCCCCCGCGTGAGCTCGACGCTCTCCTCGGCCGCGCTGACGGCGAGCTCGAGATCACCCGCCGCGAGTGCGGTAAGAGAGCGATTGAGGAGGAGTCCGGCCAGGCTCTGGCCGTTCCCGAGGAGCCTCGCTTCCTCCACGGCGGCGTCGAGCATTTCCCCACCCTCGGCAAGCTCTCCGTGCAACATCCTGACCCAGGCCAGGAGCATGAACGCAAATGGGACGAAAGCCGGTTGCCCAGTCGCTCGCGCAACACGAATCACTCGTTGGGCGTGGCCGCCGGCCTCGCTGAAGCGGTCGAGATAGAGCTCCGCGCCTGCCAGATTGACAGCGGCGTCCAGCCGCAGCGCCAGCTCGCGATCCGAGAGCGCGTCGACAAGCGCTGCGGCCTCGCTGCGATGTCTTTCGGCCTCCGACGTCGCGCCGCTCAGTCCAGCACCCCACGCGAGAAGGGCAACCGCGCTCGCAGTCAACGGTTGATCGCCGAGCAACCTGGCGGTGTTCAGCGCTGGTTCCGCCCAGATGCCGATCTGCTCGTACTCCATCCTGTAGACACCGTCGAGCGCGAGCTCGATCATGAGGGCGGCGGCTTCGGGCGAGTCGCCGTCCTCGAGGTCAGCCAACGTGCGTGCCAGGCGACCATGGGCATCCGTGTGGCGGCCGAGCAGATGCTCGATGCCGGCGCAGGCTGTGGTGAGCCGAACGCGCAGCCCGACCGCATCCTCCGGAACGAGCTCAATGCTTTCGAGGATGGCCGCGTGTCCTTCGGCGAAGTGCCCGCACGTGGCCAGAGCTCCCGCGCGCGCAAGTAGAAGCTCTACTCGCTCCTCGGCAGGAGCATCCTCGGCCAGAAGCCGAAGCGCGCCGGCGAACCAGGCTGCAGCACTCGCCGGCGCGCGATGTGCCGCTGCTTCGCCGGCCTCGCGCAGTGTTGCGACCGCCACAGGGTCGCCCTGTCTGCCGGCGCGCTCGACGTGGTGAGCGCGCCCCGCGGCGCTCACGCCGCGTGCTGCCAGGGTGTCGGCGCTCCGCTCGTGCGCGCCGAGGCGCCAGCCGGCCGGCGCAGACTCGTAGACAGCCCGGCGTACGAGGGGATGACGGAAGCGAAAGCGGCGAGGCACATCGGTCTGACGAATCAGATCGAGCCGCAATAGCTCGTCCGTGGAATCGAGTGCAGACGCCGGTGTGGCCCCCGCCGCGGCCGTGGCGAGCTCCGGATCGAACGGATCCCCGGCCACTGCAGCGCCCTGGAGCATGATGCGCGCATCATCGGGGAGACGCGCGATCTCCTCTGCCAGAGCGGTCGCAACGAGTTGTGGCACGTCTATATCCGCCAGCGGGTTGGCGGCGGCTACCGTCCCGAGCGAAGCGCGACCCTCGAGCGATCTGGCCAGCTGCTCGAGGTAGAACGGATTGCCGCCACTGTCCTCGTACAGGGCTGCTGCCGTCGGCTCGTCAATCGACTCGTCCAGGAGCTGGCGGGCTTCGAGCCTCGACAAGGTACCCAGCTCGAGGCGGGTCAGCGTGCCCGCGCGGCGCGCCCGCTCGAGCGCTGCCGCCAGGCGCTCAGGTGCCTGTCGTGGGCGAAGCGCCACCACAATGAGAACTGAGGCATCAGGCGGGCTGCGTAGGAGCGAGCCGAGCAACTCGACCGAGGCGGGGTCGGCCCAATGGATGTCGTCGAGCACGAGCACGAGCGGGTTCGTCGCCGTGAGGCGCTCGAGCAACTCGCGTACCGCGCGGTGGCTGCGGTAGCGCTCGTGTGGGAGGTCGCTCTCACCGGACGCCACGTAACGGGCTTGCGACGGGAACACGAGCGCGAGTGCGCTGCGGATCTCGTCGCCGAGTGCATCGCGACGATGAGGCTCGAGGCCTTGCAGATACTCGTCGATTGCATCGACGAAGACCCAGAAGGGCAGGTCGCGCTCGAGCTCCGACGTGGTTCCCGAGAGCACAAGGTGACCGCGAGCATCCGCGCGCGCGATCAGCTCCGCGAGGAGCCGGCTTTTGCCGATCCCGGGCTCGCCCACCAGCTCGAGTGCAGCGGGACGCCCACGATCGAGCTCCGATAGTGCGCGATCGAATTCGCCGAGCTCGTCGGCGCGCCCAACGAGTTGCTCGGCAAGCACGGCCATGGCACCTGCGAAACACGATAGATCAGGGTTGGCGGATCGAGAAATCAGGGTGCTGCCCCGATGTCGCGCGGCCGGCAAGGCCTCAGGCTCGACGTGTGTCCAGATACGTGTTGCACCACAGGCACGAGCCGCACGAGTGCGGAGTCGTGTTCGCGTCCTTCAAGGGACATGGAAGCCCGCTTCGGCGCCAGGTCGCTCTCGCCTCATGCCACTCCGGTGAGCACGCGATCTGGTGGACGGTCAACGCCGCCTCCGAGGACGAGGCGCTCGGACTGCTCCCCTTCTACGTCGCCGAGCGCACCACCGCGTCGAGCGTCAGCGAGGTGGACATCCCATGACCGAGGCAGTCCAGGCGGTCGCACCGAAATCCGCGAGCGACGTCTGGGCACGCCTCGCCACCGAGGCCGACCTCGCCCGAAGCGCGCTGGCCGTTGTCGCGCTGCACGTCGCCGACGACAACTTCCTGCAGCCCGAGCCGGGCACGTCCCCGACCGACCATCTCGCGGGGGGACTCCTGCCGATTGCGCTCCTTGCGGCCGCCGCCTACGCGTACCCGCGGCTCCGTGCCGGAGCACGTGGCGCGCTTGCCCTCTCGGTCGGGACCCTCGCGATCACGATCGGAGTGGCGTCCGGCCTCTACTCGACGCTCGCGGTCGGACCGTCCGGTGACGACTTCAGCGGCTTCCTCGCCAGCGCGGCCGGGTTCGCCCTCCTAGCAATTGGCGCTTTCACCCTCTCGCGCTCGCGCCGCCGCGAGGGCAGTCTGCTCCGGCGGATCGTTCGTCGGGCGCTGCTCGCCGCTGCAGCCTTGCTCGTCGCCTACGGCCTGCTTGCACCGATCGGCTTGGGGTACGTGAGCACGCACGTCCTGCGCCCGACCGTGCCGACGCCCGACCTCGGCACGGGCTACGAGAACATCTCGTTCGAGACGAGCGACGGGCTGCGGCTCGAGGGTTGGTACATCCCGTCGCGAAACGGCGCCGCGGTGATCGCATTTCCGGGCCGGAGCGGACCGCAGAAGCACGCGCGGATGCTCGCCGCCAACGGCTACGGCGTCCTACTCTTCGACCGGCGGGGTGAAGGGCGAAGCGAAGGCGACTCCAACATCTTCGGCTGGGGCGGCGCCAGGGACATCCACGCAGCAGTCGAGTTCCTCCAGGGCCGGCCGGACGTCGAGGCGCGACGGATCGGCGGCATCGGCTTCTCGGTCGGCGGCGAGTTGATGCTCGAGGCAGCCGCGAGCAACCCCGACCTGGCCGCGGTCGTCTCCGAGGGGGCCGGCACGAGGGCCTTCTCCGACTCGATGCAGGACGTCCACGGCCTGGAGAAGTGGGTCTCCGCTCCCGGCCAGGCCGTCCTGACTGCGTCGGTCGCGGTCTTCGCGAGCACGCTGCCGCCGAAAAAGCTGACCGACCTCGTGCCCGAGATCACGCAGCCGCTCTTCCTGATCTGGGCTCCGAACGGCGGCAACATCGAGACGATGAACCCGGAGTACCTCCGCCTCGCCGGGGGCCCGAAACAGATCTGGTCGATCCCCGACGCACAGCACGTCCAGGGGATCACCGCCCACCCACGTGAGTACGAGCGCCGCGTCGTCGGCTTCTTCGACCGCGAGCTCCTCGACCCCAACTGAAGGGAGCACGACATGACCGAAGTCGTCGTCCAGGATCAGCAACGAGCGCCGGTGGAATCAGTGCCGGTCGTCAGCGGCGCGTCGATCACCCGCCGCTACGGCGAAGGAGAGACCGCCGTCGATGCGCTTCGCGGGGTCTCGGTCGAGATGATGAGCGGCAAGCTGACCGCGGTCATGGGCCCCTCCGGTTCGGGCAAGTCGACGCTGATGCACATCTTCGCCGGCCTCGACAAGCCGACCGCGGGGGACGTCTGGATCTCCGGGACCGCGATCGGCGAGCTCAACGACACACAGCTGACGAAGCTGCGACGGGAGCACATCGGCTTCATCTTCCAGTTCTTCAACCTGCTGCCGATGCTGACCGCGAAGGAGAACATCGTCCTCCCACTCTCGATCGCCGGAGAGAAAGCAGATCCGGCGTGGCTCGACGAGCTGACCGCGAGCGTCGGGCTGCAGGACCGCCTCACACACCGACCGTCGGAGCTCTCGGGCGGACAGCAGCAGCGCGTGGCGATCGCCCGCGCGCTGGTCTCGAAGCCGACGGTGATGTTCGCCGACGAGCCGACCGGCAACCTCGACTCAAAAACGAGCTCCGAGATCCTGGAGCTACTGCGCAACTCGGTCGACAACTACGGCCAGACCACGGTCATGGTCACCCATGACGCCCACGCCGCGGCGATCGCCGACCGGATCCTGTTCCTCGCCGACGGCATGATCGTCACCGATCTCGGCCCGTCGACGTCCCACGAGATCCTCGAAGCGCTGGAGGGAGTGACGGTCCGATGATCGGCGTCGCTCTCAAGGGACTGCTCGGGCGCAAGCTGCGTGCGACGTTGACGGCGTTCGCGATCGTCCTCGGCGTCGCGATGATCAGCGGCGCGTTCGTTCTCACCGACACGCTCGGCAAGAGCTTCGACGGCATCTTCGACGAGTCGTACAAGGCCACCGACGCGGTCATCAGCTCGAAGGTCGCGATCGAGACTGCGGACGGCGAGACCGAGGCGCCCGCTTTCTCGACCGCCGTTCTCGGCGACGTCGAGAACCTGCCCGGCGTGCGCGTCGCGCAGGGCACGATCGAGGACGAGGCGAGCCTCGTCGACAAGGACGGGGAGACGATCGGTCGGACTGGCCAGGGTGTGGCAATGGGCGTCGAGCCGACAGACGACCAGAGCCTGAATCCGTTCCAGCTCGTCTCGGGCGAGTGGCCCAGCGGCGACGGTCAGATCGCAATCGACAGTGCGACGGCAGCGAAGGAGCACTTCGAGATCGGCCAGAGCGTCGGCGCGTACGGCGACGGTCCGCTCGAGACCTACGAGATCACCGGAATCGTCCGCTTCGGGTCGGAGGGCTCGCTCGGCGGCGTCACGGTGTCTGTCTTCGATCTCGCGATCGCTCAGCGGCTGTTCGACAAGGAGGGAAAGTTCGACCTGATCAGCGTCGGCGCCGAGGAGGGCGTGACGGAGGCCGAACTGGTCAGCCAGATCGACCCGCTTCTCTCGGAGACGATGCAGGTGAAGACCGCCGAGGCCCAGGCGAGCGACGACAGCGCCGATACCCAGGATGGACTGAGCATCATCAAGTACTTCCTGCTCGGCTTCGGCGGCATCGCGTTGTTCGTCGGCAGCTTCGTGATCGCCAACACGCTCGCGATCACCGTCGCGCAGCGGATGCGAGAACTCGCCACGCTGCGCACCCTCGGGGCCTCCAGGCGTCAGGTGCTGGGCTCGGTCATCCTCGAGTCACTCGCCGTCGGCCTCGTCGGCTCGCTCATCGGGCTCTTCTTGGGGCTTGCAATCGCGGTCGGCCTGATCGCGCTTCTCGAAGCGGTCGGCATCGACCTGCCGAGCAGCGAGCTGGTGTTCTCGACGCGGACGATCGTTGTCAGCCTCGGCGTCGGCACCCTGATCGCCCTGCTGGCGAGCCTGCGGCCGGCGGTCCGGGCCACCCGTGTCGAGCCGATCGCGGCAGTCCGCGAGGGCGCCGTCATGCCGGCATCGCGTTTCGCGCGCTATGCACTGCCGGTGTCGGCGACAGTCGGCGTGATCGCGATCGCGCTGTTCTCCTACGGGGTCTTCGCGAGCGGTGTCGACGTGCTCGTGCGCGTGGTCGTCCTCGTCGCGGGTGTTCTGTTCATGTTCGTCGCTGTGGCGATGATCGCCACGCGCGTGGTGCGTCCGCTGGCCTACGTTCTCGGCGCACCAGGCGCACGCTTCGGCGGCACGGCCGGGAGCCTCGCTCGGCAGAACGCGGTCCGGAACCCGGCCAGAACTGCGTCCACGGCTGCCGCCGTGATGATCGGGCTTGCCCTGATCACGTTCGTGGCGGTCATCGGCCAGGGCTTCAAGACCTCGTTCACGGGTGCCGTCGACGAGCTCTTCGTCGCCGACTACTCCGTGTCCGCCGGCAACAACGGCGAGCTGCTGACCAACGAGGCCGCCCAGGCGGCGGCGAAGGCGCCCGGCGTCGAGGCGGTGTCGGAGATGCGCTCGGGCGAGGCCAAGGTCGACGGCAAGACCGTCCTCGTCACGGGGGTGGACTCGAATCTGACGAAGGTCATCGACATCACGTGGTCGAGCGGCTCCGACAGCGTCCCCCCGCAGCTCGGCCGGGACGGTGCCTTCCTCGTCAAGCGGTACGCCGACGACCACTCGTTGACCGTCGGCTCGCCACTGACGGTGAAGACGCCCGCGGGCAAGCAGCTCCAGCTCCATGTCGACGGGGTCGTCGACCCGCCGAAGGGCGGCTCGCCGTTCGGCGAGATTTCGGTCTCGACCACGACGTTCGACGGAGCATTCGCAAACCACGACAACGACCTGACCCTCCTCAACATGGAAGGCGGCCCGTCGGCCGAGAACACCGCCGCTCTCGAGGAGAGCCTCACGGCGTTCCCAGCCGCGGTCGTGGAGACTCGTGAGGAGTTCAAGGACACCCGGACCGGTGAGATCACGCAGTCGCTGCAGATCCTCTATGCCCTGCTCGGCCTGTCCGTGATCGTGAGCCTGTTCGGCGTCATCAACACGCTCGTCCTGTCGGTCTTCGAGCGAACGCGTGAGTTGGGGATGCTGCGGGCGATCGGCATGACCCGCCGGCAGGTGCGGCGGATGATCCGACACGAGAGCGTCGTCACGGCGCTGATCGGCGCCGCGCTCGGGATCGCCGTCGGCATGTTCCTCGCCGTGCTCACGACTGCCGCGCTCTCGCAGTACGGGATCGTGTTCGCGGTGCCCTACGGGACGCTCGTCGTGTTCGTCGGCGTCGCGATCCTCGCCGGGATGCTGGCCGCGATCCTGCCGGCCAGGCGTGCGTCGAGGCTGAACGTCCTCGAGGCACTCCAGTACGAGTAGCAGAGGCAATTTTTCGAGCCCCGCGGGCGCCGCAGATCCCGGCTCGCGGGGCAACGTCCCGGACTCCGCGAGAGAGACGAGGACTCATTCGTCCCTCGAAGCGCTCGCCGACCGCGCCACGATGCCCGCCGCCAGAACTGCTGCGATGAGCGTCGCCGGCAGGGCAAGGTCGAGCGAGAAACCGATCGCGAAGCCAGTCCCAACGACGGCCGTGACCCACCCTGCGGTTCCGACGACCCGCATCCGCCACCGATCGAAGGAGAGCGCCCGCGTGGCAACGGGCTCAAGACGGCGACTCACGATGAGCACCGCGATCAGCAAAGCGGGCTTCAGAAGATTCCCTATGTTCTGGATCGAGTTCCCCGCAGCCAGATTGCCTTCCTGAACGATGTCGGTGACGTGAACCACGGTTGCACCGACCCCCACGACGGCGACCGCGATCACCGTCGCCTCTCGAAAGCCGTCCCGACGCCCCGCTGCGATCAGACCCAGGACCCCTAG